>CAYSQZ010000005.1:0-60798 GCA_964433035.1 uncultured Pirellulaceae bacterium
TGTCAGAGGGCGGCCAGTGCGGTTTTACCCATCTACCGGATCGTGAAGACGACGAGCGAAAGAAGAATCGTCGTCGGGTAGAAAAGTGTTTCAGCAAACTTGAATTCGAAGCCGAGCCTTCGTTTCTGGTACCGCTCAACGTTCAGGACGACGCACAGATCGCCGAAGTGATGGAAACGGCCAAGCAGGAGTTTGGCACGATTGACTTTTTGCTGCATTCGATTGCATATGCTGATCGAGCCGATCTGGGGGATACGATCGACGCCAGCCGAGAAGGTTTCAAAATGGCGATGGACATCAGTTGTTACAGCTTGATCGCGGTGACCAAGGCGGCCCGTCCGATCCTGTCTGACAACGCGTCGATCGCGTGCATGACTTATTTTGGTGGTGAGAAGATTGTCGCCGGCTACAACATGATGGGAATTTGCAAAGCCGCTCTGGAAGCGACGACTCGATACCTGGCTTACGATTTGGGAACCAGCGGCGTCCGAGTTAACGCGCTTAGCGCCGGTCCGCTCAAGACACTGGCCAGTTCGGCAGTCGGTGCCAACGAGATGCTGCAAATGTACGAACATGTGGCGCCGCTTGGTCGCAACATCGAGCATTCCGAAGTCGCCAACAGTGGCGCGTTTTTGTTGTCCGATCTTTCTAACGGGATCACGGGCGAAACCCTTCACGTCGATGGTGGATACAACGCGATGGGATCTCCTGGACGAATGACCGACCTGCTGGCGAGCAAGTAGCCGCAATCTGATCGCGACAATATGCGTGTCAACAATCTGAGGACTGACGACTCGTTGGCAGCGGTTAAACATCAGCACGGCCTGAGAGCCGTGCTTTATTGGACCCAGGTCATATGTCGATAGTTCCAGCCACGTTCTTCCATTAGATGGCTTACCAAATCTTTAACCCACTTAAGTTCCGCTTTACTGCCATCTTTAAGTATGTGGCGATCGTCACGACGAGCATCGTCTAGGTCACGCAACAAAGTTTGACCCTTGCCGAATCTGGCGAACCTAACAACCAACCCAGGACCAAAAGCACCAGAGGAAAAGCCGGGCAGGAAGCGTGTTTGAATCCCCAGGCCCAAGATATCTGAGAGAGGAAAGCTATACGGCTCATGGGTATATTTACCCTCCCAGTGAACTGAGATGTTGTCGCGCGTGATAGTCACCACGGTGTCGTTCCACCCGCGCCGGTAGCACTGCAGCGCAAAGGGCAATGCAACAACAAGTGGAACTGCGGCGAAAGCAACTTGCAACAAATAAATCCAACTGTCCGAGAATGCCCATTTCGAAGGCACTTCAGACACGGCGACAGCAATAGCCAAGGCTAAACCAGCCAGGGCTATCGTTCCCAAAACCAACAGGCCAATTAAGACTCGCACGCTGGGGCCTTCACCACGACGAACAATGACAACCTCGTCTTTGGTGCCAGAAAAATTCAGCAGGCTCGCCACGTTTTGGGGTGGAAAAGTTGATTTCATTTCGGCCATCAATTTGATGAAAACTTGCCGACCAAATCCTGCTGTCTGGCAAAGTTGAACACCGACTTCAAAGTTAGTTTTAGAACAACAAACGTTGAAAAAGCCTAGGTCGCCCAATGCCAAAGTCAAATTGATATTTTGGTTTTCCCCGACGCTCTCAAAGCCTTTGCCAAAGTTTACTTAGAATCGCCATCACCAGTTCGCAAATGTTCTTTCTTGGACAGCTTCCAGCGGCGATCTTCCATTTCAAGCAGGAATTCTCCGTAGGGATCAAACACACGCATGTCCGTTCCAACATCGTCGGGGTGCTCGCCAAGACGGTATTCTGGTAACCCGCCACCGGCGGCTTGGCTTGCTGCCAGCGCACCTCGGGAACGGCTTTGGATGAACGCCAGCCACAGCTTGTCGGGCAACGTTCCGACTTTAGCAGGATCAGTGGCTTGAGTTTCGCTTCCATAAAACGCAGGAGACAGGGGACCCATCTGCATCGTGAAAAACGCAAAGCAAATAAACACGCCCGCAATCCAAACCGAAAGAATCGACCGCCCAACCATCTCGGTGATCGGGTCAAACTTCAAACGAAATCTGCTGAGCGTATCGGTTGCTCCACGCAAAACGAAAAACGCCAGACAAAAAACCAGCCAGACCCCAATAAAGTCGAACAGATCCTGATACGACTCGTTGATGCCCGTCAGCTTTTGAGACACAGGCTGGTAGAGACTACTGGCCAACAGGGCCGAGATAAACAAATTGATCAGAGTGACGAGGTTACTCCAAAGTCCGAACCACCACGTGCTGGCGACGATCAGGATGAACATTCCAATTGCGATTAAATACAACATGATTTGGATTGGGTGAAAGTTCGTTGGAGTATTTTTGACAGTGATAAATCAGGACTTTAAAACGCGCTGCAATTCTTCGATCGAAGTGTGTCCGCCGGCAATCATGACGATTCCCTCCATCTGAAGCGAAACGTGCTGGTGTCGCTTGGCAATGGCAGCCAGATTGCCCATCTTTGGATTGGAAGCCAGGGCCGCCCGGAGTTCGTCATTGATCGTTAAAAATTCAAACAGCCCAGTTCGACCTCGATAACCGATCCCCGAACAGCTGGCACAGGGTTCAATCTCATTGTTGTTTTCATCGACCATTCCAGGTTTATAAACCATGGGTCGGAACAGCTCGGCAATTCGACCTTGAGGCAAACCCAACTGTTGGAGCATTCTGGGATTGGGTTGGAATCCGATTTTGCAGTCATTGCAAAGAAGTCGAATCAGACGCATCGCCAACACAGCCGTCAAACGATCGGCAAGCTTCTTTACATTTGGTTTTAGTACCAGCATTCGCAGCAAAGCGTCGATGCAATGTTTCCCGGGAATGCGGGTAAAGGTAGGAATTTCATGAACCGTCGAATGATCGACAATCTTGTCCAGTAGATCCCCGTTGGGAAGATCGGGAAACGCTAACACATCCGGCTCTTTGAGCATCAACTGCTCCATTGGTGACATCGGGTCCTGGCCCTTGGCCGAATCATACTCAATGGGATAAACGTTGATGACTTCGGGTTCGTTCTTGCCAACGTGCTCGATCGTATAGAAGTCACGAGTCAGTCGATCGCAAGAATCCAGGGCACTGCTCCAGACTTTGGTAAATCCTTCTCCAGGAACAGCAGTAGTAACGAGCATCCCCATTTCAGTATCGTTAACGATGCTTCGCAACTGGGTAATCATGCTGGCTCGCATTCCCAACTGCTCAAAGGTATCAAGCGGCGGACGTTTATAGTCGAGATACAGAGCAACTCGTTCGCCGGTTTTGATTCCTTGCGAAACGAGTTTGAATTTTTGCTTCGTCTTAAGGTACATCGAGCCAAAGTTGCCAGATTGTCGAGCGCGTCGCTCGCGATAATCAAGACCAGCAAGTTGTTTCAACGTCGCCAGCATGTAGTCGCCGGTTTCGCGATCCATCGGGGCGCCGGAATGCCACATCCCGTCGATTTGAAATCGGAGGCTTACTTTTTGAGCCGTATAGTCAAGAACCGTCGTGGTGGCATCTTTGATTATTGCTTCGGCACACAGTTCCGCAGCCGGCTCAAAACCTGGTGAAGGCTCAACCGTCTTCAGATTTGCCTCTTGCTCTTCGGGAGTATCGCCCGCGGCAAAAAATTCAATCGGTGGTCCGAAATCAAACATATTTGGTGTTCAGCGTTTCTTAGGGATGTTAATTTTCAGGAATGTTAGTTTTGCTAAACGTCTACTTCAAAACGTCTACTTTAAAATTCGTTGAGCTTCGGCAAGCGAAGTCACACCCAGCAACACGAGCTGATACGTTTGACTGGCAAGCGATTTTTTTCCAAGTTTGAGAGCCGCTTTTTCAATCGCGTCGGCCTTGGGGTTTTTGGCGATGAAATTTCGAAGCTGGTCATCCACCGTAATCATTTCGAAGACCGCGATTCGCCCGATGTAACCGATGCCGCCACATGCTTCACAAGGAGGAAACTCAATCTCTCGTCCCTTTTCATCGACACGTTGTTCCGGCGGAGGCAACTTCCAGGGGTTAAAGATCGTGCCTTGAGTCTTGGGATTACCACCGAGTTTTTGAATGAGACTGGGTTGGACCCGGACTTCGACTTTGCAGGCACTACACAATCGTCGAATTAATCGTTGGCCGGTAACATGTTTTAGTGCATCCAAAAACTGTCTGCGATCGCCCGATTGAGCATAGGTCCTCAGGAGTGCTTCGGCAGCAGATTTGGCTGAGGCGCGAAGCAAGACGGTGGTCTCACCGTTGGCTTGTTTGGCCAGCAAGTCCATCGTTTGGGCATCATCGACTTTGGGTACTGCAATAAAGTCCGGTTGAGTCAGCAGTAAGCCGGTCAGCGTTTCATGCTGCGGTTCTTTTGCCGGATCGTAATTTTTGATAATGATATTTTCGACATTGGTTTCTTTATCCTGGGCATCAATCACCGCGATGCAGTCACGAGTCAAACGATCCGTCGCTGCCAAAGCGCCTCTCCAGCTTGTGGTCAAACCGGCTCCAGGCGGCGAGGAAATGATTGCCGTGCCGCTACCGTCAAGCGTTGACTTGAGTTGCTCGGCCATGTCGGGAAACATTCCCAGCTCCGCAAGTGTCATGATTTCCAAGTTGTTGATCTGATAAGCCAGTTGAGCTCGCTCGCCGGTGGGCACACCTTGAGTGTTGAGCTGAATCTCGGCTTTGCCAAGTTCCGATTTCAGAGAAAAGTTGCCTGATTGTCGACTTCGCCGATCCTGAGCATTGAGTCCAGCCAGGTTTTTTAGACCTGCCAGCATCGCATCACCCGTCTGCCGATCCATCGGTGGCAGCGGATGCCAGACACCGTCAACCAATAGACGTCCATTGACCGAATCGCGAGTATAGTCCAGTAGCACTTGCTCGGCTCGTTTGAACTGAGATGTAACAATGAGATCTTTGAGCTCAGCGTAGGCAGGGCTTTGTCGGGCACGAATCAAATTGGCTTGTTGGTCATTTTTGTCGGCTCCAGCGGCAGAGAAACTGATCTGAGCGCCTTCGTCCTGTGGTAGCGCCACCGCTGCTGCTTCACCGGGTTTGGCCGAGAGTTGTCTGGCGATGCTGGGATCAGAATTGATTTTGCTGCGTCGCTGAAAGAAATAAACCAGCAGCGGTACCAAAGCGGTTAGCAGGTAAATCGGGAGTCCGGCAAAAAAAATCGGGATCGAGATGACGCACAGAAATCCGATCAAGAAACTGAAAACCACAATCGGGTTCCAGATCTCTGGTGTCAAATTGGTTTTTTCGCCAATCTTCATCGCATCCCGGTTGATCCAGTCGGATGTCCGCACCCAAAACAGAAAAACCAATGCGATGATCAGCAATTTTCCCCACGACAAATAACCGCCTGGGCCGTCGGCACCACCGGTTTGTGCGTAAAGATTTTCGGCAAATGGTACGAGCAACATCGCGATCGAAGCAGCGATCGTTACCGCACGTGGATTGCGACGAAGCATTAAATGATTCCAGGTTGCGAAACGTTGATGCCTTTGAGCTTCATTTTGAGCTCTTCTTTGTTTGGAGCGACCTGGAACGCGGTCGGTCGGTCGATCAATTCGTCATCGATCAAGCCATGCAGACTCTTGGTAAAGTCCTGCATACCTTCTTCATATCCAATCCTGATCGCGTCACCCAAGTTATGATCGCGTGACTCAAGGATCAACTTTTTCACCGTTGGATTAAAAGTCATGATCTCACAAGTCGGGACTCGACCGACTTTGGGGTTGATCGATTTAAGCAGCTTTTGTGCCACGATCGCTTTCATGTTCATCGCAATCGCTCCACGAATCGCACCGTGCATGTCTTCGGGGAAGAGATCGAGAATACGACCGATCGTCGAAGGAGCCGTCGATGCGTGAATCGTTCCGAATACGAGGTGACCGGTTTCGGCCGCGTGAATGGCGGTCATGAAAGTCTCTTCGTCTCGAAGCTCACCGACGAGAATGATGTCGGGATCTTCACGAACAGCGTGCTTCATACCGACGCCAAAATCGACGACGTCGATACCAATTTCACGTTGGTTGATCAAACACTTGTCGTCGGTAAAAACGAATTCGATCGGATCTTCGAGTGTCAGGATGTGTTTGGAGTAAATCGAGTTGATGTAGTTCAGCATCGAGGCAATCGTGGTACTCTTGCCCGAACCAGTAACTCCCGCCAACAGGATCATGCCCTGGTCGAAGTGACAAAGCGTCTCCATCGCCGGAGGCAGATACAAGCCTTTGAAGTTTGGAATGAAGTTGTTAACCCGCCGCGCGACCAAACCGATCTTTCCAAGCTGTTTAAGCATGTTGACACGGAAACGCCAATTCACGCCATCCACATCAATGGTATACGAAAAGTCAGCGCCGCCTTCTTCGTCAAAGATATTGCGGTTTCGTTCGTCCATCATCGGAAACAGCAGTTGAGCCATTTCCTCGACTTCGATCGGATCGCGCTTGAGTTCTTTGAGTGTTCCGTTGACGCGGACAATTGGAGGCTTGCCAACTTTCATGTGAAGGTCGGAGCCTTCGAGTTTGACAAGTGCCCTGAGATATTTGTCGACCGGTTTCTCTTCCCGTTTGACGACCGCTGAAACCATCTGGTCGATGGCTTCCTGGTTTCGTTCATCCAGAGTCTTGTCGCCGTGATCGACGGACGGTTTAGGTGTACTTTTCGGTTTAGACATAATCACATTTCCAAAGCAAATTTGCGACAAAGGTTCGGACTCGGGCCCATTTGTTATCGTCCAACGAATCGGTTGAATCCGACTCGTTTAACGAGTTGCTGATTTTCGCGACTGGCGCGACCGGTGCGGCTGCACGTCTAACATTTGGAAATGAGACACCAATGGAATGGCATCTAGAGCCGAACTTGCAGCCTTGGTGATCAACCATGGCTTACGACTGCTAAATTGTACTCCAAACTTGTCTCAAGACTGAGGGATGTACGGCTTGAACCCAGATTTTTACTTTAGGCCGTGCCCAGAAAAGGGTCAACCAAGCCCCAATTTTTCAGTCCAAACGTTCGATTTGATGAGTTTCTTTGGCCAGTCGATTGCCAGATCCATTGGTCGATTGATTTGTGCTTCGGCTTAGTTGAAGGAAATGCAAAACCACTGGATTAATCACGATTTATGGACCGGTTGCGGTTTTGTGGGCAGGACGGCTGGCTCAACCGCTTGACCCCATGGCTTTTCCCACAACAATCGTCCAATTGAAATTGATTATCCACGTTCGCCACTTTCTTGCAGAATCTCATGGACTCTGAACTCACAGACCGCTCCAACAATATTCGCCAGCGCATCACTCAGCTCCGAGACAGTCTTTGACTACGAAGCCAAGCTGGAAGCGATTGTCGGGATCGAAGCGGAGATGGGTGCCCCCAATTTTTGGGATTCCCAGGAGAAAGCCCAGGAGACGGTCCTGAAGTTGAAGTCCGTCAAGGCGATTGCATCCCCAATGACCGAATTGGTCGGATTGGGAGAAGACCTTCAAGCCTTGTTTGAAATGGCCGAAGAAGACGCTTCAATTGAAGGCGAAGTTCGCAAAGAAATCGAGCGGCTTGAGGCCATGCTTGATGATTTGGAGTTAAAGTCGTTGCTCAACGGACCGTACGATGGCAGCGGTGCGATCATGACGTTTCACGCTCGCGATGGCGGGACTGATGCCAACGATTGGGCAGAAATGTTGTTGCGGATGTACACGCAGTGGGCGGCCAAGAACGACTACGAAGTCGTCTTGTTCGATCGCAACGATAACCCCGAAGCCGGAATCAATAGCGCTTCGATCGCGATCCGCGGTCCGATGGCGTACGGTTATCTTAAAGGCGAAACGGGGCTTCATCGACTGGTTCGAATCAGCCCGTTCAATTCAGAGGGCAAACGTCAGACCAGTTTTGCGGCGGTCGATGTGACACCCGAAGTTTCCGATTCGATGGAAATCGACATCGACGAGTCAGAAGTTCGCACCGACACGTATCGAGCCCAAGGCGCCGGCGGTCAGCATGTCAATACGACCGATAGCGCCGTTCGGTTGACGCATGTTCCCACCGGGGTCGTGGTTCAGTGCCAAAGCCAACGTAGCCAGCACAAGAACCGAGCTCAAGCGTGGAAGATGCTTCGCGCCGCACTGGCCCGGGTCGAGGAGGAAAAGCGAGAAGCTGAGAACGCTGCCGACTATCAAAACAAAGCGCGAGTTGGGTTTGGGTCGCAGATTCGAAATTACTTTATGCATCCCGATCAGCGAATCAAAGATGCCAGAACTGGTTTCGCGATGGGCGAAATCCACAAAGCGCTCGACGGAGAGATTCAGGGTTTCCTGGATGCTTATTTGAATTGGCGAGCCAAAACAGGTGACTAACACTCGGTTGGTTATCAGCCGGGCGCAAATGCGTGAAGCAGACGGTGCGGGTCGCCAAGAACAGGCTCGCCCCAATCGCCTTGGTTTTTTTATCGGGCGCATCCAGTCGAGCATGGGGGATGTCACCCCAACCAGGTGGGCTTACTGTCGGTTTGGTTTCGGTCAGGCTGGTTAACGCCAACGGCGTTAGATCAATAGCCCAAGGTTCTTGAACCTTGGGAAACGAAGAACCCATAACGCACACAATCCCAACGGGATTGGATCCGGTCTTTGATAGAGATCAAACCCCGTTGGGGTTCTGGGAATTGTTAATCGGCTATAACCCAGGGTTCAAGAACCCTGGGCTATTGATTGAACTCCTTTGGAGTTCTAAGCGTGTTGCACCGCCACCACTGCCGAGCTCTGCTGGTCCATCAGCCTCTACGTCGACCATGGCGCCGACGTACTCATCTTCTTCCGATTGGCTCGGCGTTTTATGGAGGTCAGGTTAGGGCCCCACGGGACGGGCGGTGGCCGCTTCGTTGATTAGAAAAATTCTGGTCTCGTCCAACTTTGGTTCGAGGTTTCCAAAAGTCCCGTTCGCGCGATGCACGAGAGCTATCGTCAGAAAACAGGGGAATAACCGAGGAATTCTCGCTATCGCATCTGCTGGGACAAGTTTATCTTGTCCTCAAATGCCAAAACCGCAAAGATTACGTCGTTGCCCGCCTTGCTGTTGAGCGAATTCCGCTAATTCTTTTAACGCTTTGCTCAATTGTCTCCTGAAGGCGGGCCTCAATTACGAATATCAATATTGGAAATCATAACTTCCAATTTCCTCGATCACATGTTTGGAATCTTCGGTATGTCTGAAATGTTTGACTTCAATTTACTCAACCTGATGCCCAATATGCTTATTGGTTTCATGAGTCTCAAGTACATGTTGTGGGTAGCGTTACCAAGTGCGGCGCTCTCAGGTGGAGCAGCGTGGTTGGTAAAAAGCCGTTTTGCGAAATATTCAAAAGTTCCTTGTACCACCGGATATACCGGACAAATGGCTGCCCAGAAGCTACTCGATGTAGCAGGGATCACCGACGTCGAAGTCGTTCGAGTCGATGGGATGTTGACCGACCACTACAATCCTACGACCAAGAAACTCGCTTTGTCGTCAGAGGTTTTCGATCGCACAACGGTTGCTGCGATTGGCGTAGCGACCCACGAAGCTGGCCATGCAATCCAGCACGCCACTGGCTATTATCCGCTTAAGTGGCGAAGCGCGATCGTTCCAGCGGCCAATATCGGAACCAAGTTCGGTACCTATGGAATGATGATCGGTGGTATGTTTATCGCCAGTGCAGGAGAAGCCAACCCATTTGGATTGGGGATGATCATCTTTGGTGTCGGCGCAGCTTTGTTTACCCTTTTCCTACTGTTCCAGTTTGTTACGCTTCCGGTTGAGTTCAACGCGAGTAATCGCGCCAAGCAGTTGGTTGTCGAAGCTGGAATCGTTGGTCATCAAGAGCGAGAAGGCATCGATAAAGTTCTCAACGCTGCGGCGATGACTTATGTTGCCGCGTTTGTAACATCGTTGTTGACATTGCTCTACTTCTTGAACCGAGCAGGCTTGCTGGGCGGTCGTCGTTAGACGAGTTTGATTGATACTGGCTCGTTCCACTTCGAACTCGGGGTGGAGCGCATGCCGAATCAAGCCGTTTGCCCAGGTACAGCCTGGCCTACCGGGCAGTGGCATGTTTATTTTGCTTCAAGCTAACCTTTCTTGGCTTTCTTTTTCTTTCGAAGCCTACCTAGAGATTAATGTTCCGTTTTCCCGCGCGCACCAAGTTTTGCTCGGTCGGGACGCGCGTATCATGAGCCTGCTAATGCTCATGGCTTCGCGCAAACATGGCCCCAACGGATCTCTCTACACCTTGCTTTCTTAGTCGGTCGGGCCAGAACAGCGATCCATCGAGCAGTTCGCAACAACCGTCGGAGCCTCCAGTGGACGGCACTCGACACAATGTGGGGGCGACGTTGTTTGATGTCCTAGCCGAACCTCCGAACATTCAATTGGGAGGTCCGTATATACATACAACGGCGCCGATCAGTAGCGATTTCAACGGATTATACCGACAGCCGATCCAATCATTGCAACACGCATGACCGGCTATTTGGAGGAACCGAATAGTGGTACAGGTTTTAGAGGTTGTTGGCCAAACACCGAGCGAAAATCTTCCAACGAAATCGCCTCAACAGGCTTTTTTGCAACTAAACTTCAAGAGGAAGGCAGATGTGCTTTGTTGCAAATAAACCTTTGCTAATACTGCTAGTCTTACCTCTACGTTATTTTCTCGCCGACGCAATCTTCGGGAGCGTGAGCAGATGGCTACCATCAAACAAGTTAAACGTCGCCAGAATATTCGGATGGCCGAAGGCTATCTTGATCTGGCGATGGTTTTGGATGATCGCTGGCCACTGGATGCTGAAGCGCGAGAAGCACTTATTGAACGAGCGATCTCCTGCCTCGAGAATATCAAGCGACCGCTGGGGCATAAGCCGTACATTCTGTTCCTCAAGGGTCAGGCGATGCGAGCCTGTGGCCGACTGGTCGAAGCGGTCAACTATTTGGAGCAATCCAGCAAGCTTGACCCCGAAAATTTGCACACCTATCTGGCCTTGGCCTGGTGTTACAAAAGAACCGACCGATTGCCTCAAGCGATCGAAGCAATGCGAATCGCAGTCGAATTGGATTCCGAGAATGCGATCGGCCAATACAATTTGGCTTGCTACTTTGCCCTCAACAAACAGGTAGAACTTTCATTGCTGCACCTGTCGTTTGCTCTGGAGTTGAACCCGGAGTTTCGAGTTCTGGCATCTGACGAATCGGATTTCGATCTGATCCGGGAAAATCCGGGATTCGCTTCGTTGACTTCGCTGGATTAGAGCAAGACTGAGCCTAGAACGACAGCGCCTTTTACTGGCCAATATTGAATTGCCCAAGTTTCGGCTGATACCTCAGACATTTCGTAAGCAAGTAGCGTCAGCAAGTTACGCAGTCAGCGTACCTAAGCAAGGGGTAAGTCACCCTCCCTCTGGGAGGGTCGGAGAATTCGCTTGCGAATTGGACGGGGAGGGGTTTTAAGAATTCTTGGTAATTCGGTTTGTCAACGAATGTGCCCTCCCCGACCTGCACCATCATAAATGATGGCGAGTTCGACCCTCCCGGAGGGAGGGTAACTTTCTTGTGCAACTTCAAAACCGGTTTCAAACCGGTTTCGCTCCCCATGAGCAGCTCGCAATCGCCCTAAAGTCTCTTAGTGAAGGTACACGAGAGATGTATCCGATCATGTTGTCTTTTATCAACATTCAATTGACGGATATTTTCAACGTCGATCCAGCGAACCGTAGCACGTCCGGGATTTGAACTGGTGAAACGCGGTCAAAAACGGTCGGTTGACCGAATCGGTCCCAAGGGCACGGTGTTTGCTTCTTTGGCTAAACAAAGAAACTACGCAAAGAACGCCCGAAAATTACCTGACCAGTTTGCCCCTATTTGTTTGGGCGGTTAGGTGATCGCTTCGGTTAGGCCAAGTACAAAGGAAACTCCGTTGAACGTCCCGCAAAAAAAGACGATGCGAAAAACATTATCGCTTGTCGCGGCCACCTTTGCGCTGACTTATGCGTTATTGTCGATCCAGATTATTGAGCCAACGAAACTGGCAGCCGTACAAATCGAACGAACCAATGTGCCGATGTTGTCACCCGATATCGATAACGATTGGCGCTACACCAAGAACGGCTGGCAGCAAATCAGTGGTTTGTATCGAGATGAGTTCGCCCCAATTCGCACCTTTGAATCGATCCACCCATTTGTCTGGGCCGTCACCGTAATCCTGGCGGTTGTGGCGACTACTCTGTGGGCCTCCAACGAATGGGAGCTCGCTGGATCTAATCGAAGTACAGGTAGAAGTTGAATCGCCACTTGATTGAACTTCCGCCATTGAGAATGAACGGTATCGCAATTTAATTTCAAACGAACAGTGTCGAGACAACGGTCTGCCGGTGAAAGTATTTAACATGAACGTGTCAGGCGCATAACCGCAAATGGTAACCCGACGCGTCAGCGAGGGCGAAGCGGCAACTGACTTTGCCCTCGCTTACGCGCTTACGCGTCGGGTTACCAATGAAATGTCAATCTATCTACGAAAGTAGCGTGCTCTACGAAGCTCTCAATCTGGGAAGGGTGACTATGTTCGTTAAACCGCTCAATCTAAGTAGCAATAGCTAGACCGTTAAACCCGCAGCTGGAACGGGGAAGTGCTGACAAAGATCAGCGACTTGCCCACGAATACTGGTCAGCAACGATTGATCATCCGAATTGGACAATGCCTCCACGATCCATTGGCCAATTTGCTTCATTTGATCGGCTCCCATGCCACGAGTCGTCAACGCTGGCGTCCCGATCCGCACACCGCTGGGGTCCATTGGCTGTCGCTCATCGTAGGGAATCATGTTCTTGTTGACGGTGATTCCACAAGCACCCAGCGTATCCTCAGCGATGGTACCCCCAATTCCTTTGGCTGTAACATCGACCAGCATCAAGTGATTGTCCGTTCCTCCACTGACCAAACTCAAGCCGCCTGACTGAAGTGCTTCGGCGAGGACTTTAGCATTGGCTTTGACGTTCTTGGCGTAGGTTTTGAATTTTGGATCCAAGGCCTCGGCAAAGCAAACTGCTTTTCCCGCTACGACATGCATCAAAGGTCCGCCTTGCATGCCCGGAAACACGCTTGAGTTAAGTTTCTTGGCAAACTTCTTTTTGCTTAAAATTAAACCACCGCGTGGACCGCGCAAAGTTTTGTGAGTCGTCGTGGTTACAAAATCAGCCACCTTAACCGGATCGTCATGTTCCCCGGCAGCGACCAAACCGGCGTAGTGTGCCATGTCGACGAACAGCAGCGCGCCGACTTCATCAGCGATCTCTTTGAATTTGCCATGCTCAATCTCGCGAGGATACGCACTGGCACCAGCCACGATCATTTTTGGTTTATGCTCTTTGGCCAAAGCCGCAATCTCGTCGAAATCCAACAAATGGGTTTCTTTGTTTACTCCGTATTCAACAAAGTTATAAAGTTTGCCGGAAAGATTGAGCCGCATTCCGTGAGTTAAGTGACCACCGTGGGCAAGGCTTAGGCCAAGCACCGTATCACCGACATCGAGTGCGGTCAGATAGACGGCCTGATTGGCTTGAGATCCCGAATGAGGTTGAACGTTGGCGAATTCAGCGCCAAAAAGTTCCTTGGCTCGGTTGCGAGCAATGTCTTCCATCACATCAACGTGCTCACAGCCACCGTAATATCGTCGGCCTGGATAACCCTCGGCGTACTTGTTGGTCAGGACACTACCAACGGCTTCCATTATCGCGGGACTGGTGTAGTTCTCACTGGCAATCATTTCCAATCCGTCTTGTTGTCGAACAGATTCGTCGTAGATTGTTTGCCAAATTTCCGGGTCTTGTGATTGAAGAATGTTCATTGATTTGGGTGGTCCAAGATTCAGGTAAAAGTGAGGATTAATTTGAGCAGTCGCAATCGACGGTCGCATTGGATTCAACCGCGACTATTCTAGTTTTTCAACACGGACTTCCAAGGCGCCTTGATTGTCTTCCAAGTGTGCCGGGGATTCGTTAACTCGAAGACATAGCAAACCGCTTGAGGAGGCCACGAATTCTGCGGAAGTACCGATCGGGACGGGCTTGAGTAAACCAGCGATCTGGCCCCTTGCGGTCGTAGCAGAGGGATTGAGAATTCCCGCGTGCAGCATTCCCAGCGGGTGCCCGCGGTAGTATTGAATGGTAATTCCGTTGCTCTGACAGGGCCAAGCTAGCTTTTTTGGAGTATCCGCAGAAGCGTCTGTCTGGCCGACTTGAAACTCTCCGGAACCAGATATCCTGACACGATCACCTTTTTTCAACTCGACGTTGGCCAATTGCCAACTTTGGTTCGCTTTTATAGTGAAGCTTGAAATCCCTTTTTTCGGATTAGATTCGGAAGCTGGGGTCGCGGATTCAATCTGGCCGCGTTCAACGGCGTAGCCATACTCGATCTCGTTGACAAATAGAACCCAGTCTCGTTCCAGTTCTGGCCAGTGTGGTTTAAGCCGAGCGAGAAATCGTCGATTGAAGATTTCTGGTTCACGCGAAACCTGGCTCTGCATTTCCTGAAAGAAGGTTTTCGATTTGGAGTGGTTGGAAAAAAAATCGCAAGCCGCCCAGCTCCAAGCATAGGCGTGGACTTTGAGAAAAGCTTTTGGCTCAATCGTCAGCACCTCGGCCAGCGTCAAAGCTTGGCCGTTTTTAACGTCTTCTTTGATTTTTTTGACCCGTCCCCAATAGGGAGCTTCGTCGCGATTTTTCAAACGGTAGTTCAGTTGAATCGACTCGTCTTGCCAGCGATGGACGCCGACCAGTTCGGCCATTCCTTCGCTGAACCAAGACGCACCATATCCGTTGAGAAACCATTGCATCACTGCGTGGGTTCCTTCGTGTAGCAGAAGATGCCGGGTGTAATAATCGCTGGGTTGGAGATAAAGCCAGATGTTCGGGCCGCGTTGATAGCCCGCCAGGAATTCGGGAAGCTCATCAGGAATCAAGCCCGCCTTCTCAAAGCGTTCAACGTCATTCGAATTTGCGATCAAGAAGACTCTCATTTTCCAGTTCTTGAACTTCTCGGGCTTGATCCGAAAGATCTGCGACCACTGCGAAACGGATTTATCAAAAACCGAAACCAATTGGGCGACTTTGGGCTCGCGAACATCGGTATAAAGAACGATGTGTGTTCCAGTAAGCTTCTCGATGCCGACGGCTTTGGCTACAGCGTCGTTGATCTCAAACGCAGCCGGAATCTCCGAGTTGATGGCTTGCATGTTGGCTTGCCAAGTTGGATGGTCCAGATCGCGGCTTTGCTGAGCCAATAGTTGATTGGTGGTCAGCCAAAGCAAGAGTCCGCCAAAGAGTAACGCATGGAAACAAGTAGATTGAAATTTGCTGTTCATGATTGAGATTGGCGGTCCGGAACAAATGTTCGCGATTGAGAGTATACAATTAGAGGACGAAGCAATGAGTTTCGGTCAATGTAATTCAGGATTTGTTGTTTCGTCCACGAACAAGAAACGGTCAGCCCAGAAAAACGGTTTAGAGATCATGCGCAATGTAATTATTCACAGAAGTCACGTCCTTGTCACGTTGCTGGCAGTGATTGCACTTACCACAGTAAGTGGTTGCATCAGACGCGCTAACAATGAAGTCGTCGTCTATTGTGCGTTGGACCGTGAGTTTTCACAGCCGATTCTCAGCGATATCGGGAAAGAACTGGGAATGACGGTGCTGCCAAAGTTTGACCAGGAATCCAACAAAACCGTTGGCTTGGTAACGGGAATTATCCAAAACAAAGCGCGACCGCAGTGTGATGTCTTTTGGAATAATGAAATCATGCACACGTTGCGGCTTGAGAAGCTTGGCTTGCTCGAAGTCTACCGCAGTCCGCGGGCTGATCAGTTACCTCAACAATTCGTTTCGTCTCAGAACCAGTGGCATGGTTTGGCAGCGCGGGCTCGCGTGTTGATTGTTAATACGGATTTGCTTCCCGATCCCCAGGAGCGACCGACGTCGATTTATGATCTTGCTGATCCGAAGTGGAAGGGACGCTGCGCGATGGCGAGGCCTTTGTTTGGAACAACAGCGACCCACGCGGCGGTTCTGTTGTCGGAACTTGGTCAGCAACCAGCCATGGAATTGTTGAGTAAGATTGCCAGCAATGCAAAAATCGAAGGAGGGAACAAACAAGTCGCGATCAAAGTCGCTCGAGGTCAATACGCGTTTGGCATCACCGATACCGACGACGCGATCATTGAATTGGAGAATGCAAATCCGGTCGCCATCGTGTTTCCTGATCAAGCCGACCAACAAATGGGAGCGTTGTTGATTCCCAACACGTTGGCAGTTATCAAAAATGGCCCCAATCCTGAGCGAGCCAAATTGTTGGTGGCCCGTTTGCTTGAGGCAGACGTGGAAAGCCGTCTGGCCGCCGGAGCGAGCGCTCAAATCCCGGTCAACACTACGGTCAAAGACAAATCGCGAGTCGAAAAGAGTCTTGGTTCAACCGGGGTTTTAAAAGTCATGGCCGCCGATTTTGATTCCGCGGCAGATGCTTGGGAGACCTCAGTTGCCAAACTGATGGAGCTGTTTCCAACGGGCGGTTAACGAAGTCCCCTTTTCGAAGTCCCCTTTTTCTTTTTTACGCCAACGGCGTTGGACGAAAAATGAAAAAAGAGACGTAGCCTACTTCCCTCATTCAAATGCCTTCTGCCGAGAGTTTCATGAAGACCTTGGCATCTGTTCTGTGCGTTTCTTTGAAGCCTAGTTTCTTGTAAAGCTTTAACGCGCCGTCATTCTTCAATCCCGTTGACAACCCAACCGTCTTCTTGTTCTTGTTGGCGTCGTTGATGATGTCTCCAATTACAACACTGCCCAATCCTTGGCGTTGATGTTCGGGCGAGATTTGTATTTCAGCGATTTCGATAGTACCGTCAACATCAGTGGCTTGGAGCATTCCAACAGCTTTGTTTTCACTTTCAATGATTTGAATATTGCCTTCGTTCCAAGATGCCAGAAAGTGTCTCTGGTGCCTAGCTTCATCCCATTGGCCCCATGTTGCATCAAACAAATCCTTGTAGCATTCTTTTCGCAGGTTCTCTAACCACGTTTTGTCCGCCGGAGTTGCGTTTTTGAGAGAGTATTTCATATCGTCTACGCTATTCGAAAAAAATAGTGTCGGCTGAAATATAAACCGTCCGTATTTTTTCGCCAACCTGCTTCTGGTCAACAACGGCCGATCACAAGTCAACCATATCCAATAGCCCAAGGTTCTTGAACCTTGGGCTATTGAACACATTTTAAAACAATCCCAAACGGGATTGGATCAGGCTCTGGGTTGTTGAGATCAAACCTCGTTGGGGTTTAGGGATTGATGATCTGATGATCTTTACCCAGGGTTCAAGAACCCTGGGCTGTTGATTAAACCCCGTTGGGGTTTGGTGGAGCCAAAGGCGACTGAATAAAGCAGATCGTTGGACGAAGCTTCACGTCTAAAGTAAGTGCCATTGAGCGCTAACCGCCCAGGCTAACAACCTGTCCAGAAGAAACGTGATCAGTGACCACGGTACCCATCAGTGTGAATGCAGAGATTTCATAGATTCCGATGGGGATGATTTGTCCCACGAGCCGCTTGGTTCCATCGAAAACCACAATCCGGTCGCAGTGAGTTCGACCAGTCAATTGAATGGGCGTGCCCTCGGTCACTGGCTCTCCGCCGGAGAGATCGTTGACCGCAGCGTCGGAGCGTTTGCTGGGGCCTTCAACAAGAACTTCCACCGTTTGGCCAAGGAACTTGTGGTTGTCTTCTTCGCTGATGCGGTTCTGAACGTCCAGGAGTTCGTTGTTGCGACGCTTTTTTACTTCGTGGGGAATGTCATCGGGCAAGTGGTCTGAAGCCTTGGTGCCTGGTCGCTCGCTGTACTTGAAAATAAAGCTGTTCTTGAAACGACATTCTTCGACCAGCTTGACCGTCTCTTGAAACTCTTGCTCCGTTTCACCACAGAAGCCAACAATGAAGTCACTGGAGATCGCGGCTGCGTCACCAAGCGTTTCCTTGATCCGAGCCATCATGTCGCGATAGTCGCCCACGGTGTAACCTCGCTTCATCCGCTTGAGTACCGCGTCGGATCCGCTTTGTAGCGGAACATGCAAATAGGGCGAGCATTTTTTCAAATCGCGAACCGCCGTCAGCAATTCGTAACTCATGTCTTTGGGATAGCTGGTGACAAACTTCAACCGCTCGATCCCGTCAACGTCGTGGATTTGATAAAGCAAGTCGGCCAAGCGAGTTGTCTCGCCATCGCCGCTAATGTGTTTGTAGCTGTTGACCGTTTGGCCAAGCAATGTGATTTCTTTACAGCCTTGGTCGGCCAGAATTTTGGCTTCTTCAAGAATCTGTTTCGGGTCCCTGCCCTGCTCCGGGCCGCGAGTCATCGGGACAATGCAGTACGTGCAAAATTTGTCGCAGCCGATTTGAATTCTCAAAAACGCCTGAAACGGTGTTGGTCGCATCGTTGGATCGCGGAGCGGATCAAATGTTTCGTGACTGCGTTTGATGTCAGCGACTTTTCCTTCGGTTCGGCCAAGTCCAACAGCGGTGTGTTGTCCTCCGTCGGTACGAACCTTTTCCAGGAGGTCGGGAATTTCCTTGAGCTGGCCTGGGCCAACGACAATGTCAACGTAAGGAGCGCGATCGAAAATCAGCTTTTGATCTTTCTGTGCCATGCATCCCATGACGCCGATGATCTTGTGCGGATTGTTTTTCTTTTCCTCGCGCAGTCGACCAAGGGCGCTATAAGTTTTGTTCTCGGCTTGTTCGCGCACAGAGCAAGTGTTAAAGAGGATTGTGTCGGCATCTGCAACGGTGTCGGAAAGCTCGTATCCTTTTTGACGCAGGCTCGCAACGACCATTTCGCTGTCCAAAACATTCATCTGGCAGCCGACAGTTTCGATATATAGTTTGTGAGTTTTGGTTTGGGTAGCCATTGCTGTTGGCGCGATCTTGGTTGTTGTTGACCGATGGTCAGATTGTCGGACGCGAATCGGTAGCCGCATTATTGGCTACATTTGACGATAGTTCCGTTGACGGATATTTCCATTTTGGCGGCGACGATAAGCGTGACGATTGCCAAAATGGAAAGCCGTAGTTTACCACGGGAAAGTACGAAAACGGAATGCAGAATTCTCTTGTTTGAAGCTCGTTTAAATTGCGATTTGTCGGGCTTAGGGAGCCAGAATGTCACCTGGTTGAGGCGGTTTGCCCCGGAGGAAATCGGCAACTGGCATTTTCCGCTTGCCTGCCGGTTGTATTTCCTTGATCGAAATCTGCCCTGCGCCGGTCTGAACGATCAACTCGGGTTGGTTGGTTTCCTGACAAAGCGTCGAAACAACTTGTCCGGGATTGAGGTCAGCAACCGCGGGATCGGCCGATTCAGATTCGACAGCTGTGGCGAGATGGATGATCAAACGCATCGGCTGTTTTAGCTTTTCAGAATGCCAACTGGTGTAAGAACCGGGCCACGGTTGAAACGCGCGAATTTGATTTACGATTTGGACGGCCGATCGTGACCAGTCAATTTGGCCATCTGACTTTTTCAAGCGAGGTGCCTTGGTCGCGAGTTTACGATCCTGCTTTTCACCGATCTCAGCAACTCCATCCCAGGCTGCGAGCATCTCGATCGCTTGATGAACTGGTTCAACTCCAAGTTGGGCAAGTCGCGGCTCGATCGTTTCAGTTGTTTCAGTTGGACCAATTTCCGTTTCGGATTTTACCAGGCAGGGACCGCCATCAAGTTTGGGAGTCATGTGAATGATCGTGATCCCAGTTGTTGGGTCACCATTGTAGATCGCCCAATTGATTGGCGCTGCACCACGGTACTTGGGGAGCAGCGAACCATGTAAGTTGATCCCGCCCAGTTTCGCCGCGCTCAAGCAGTCTTTGGAGAGGATCTGTCCGAAGTCGCAAACGACAAACAGATCGGCGTTGAGTTCATTCAATCGTTCAACCGATTGAGGATGATTCACATCAGGCGGATCGAGAATCAACAATTCGGCTTTTTCACCCGCGTCGCGGCTGGGGTTTTCACTGGTTTTTCGACGTTTACCTGAGTCGGCGATTGGTCGTGTGACCAGCGCAAGAACTTCATGCTCGGAGCGAAGTAGTGACTCGAAAGTTGGGACAGCGAAGGGTCCGGTTCCAAACATGATCAATCGCATAAGTGGTTCAATTTCGATTAGGGTTTCGATTGGGTTAACTGGTTGGTTGATTGATTCATCGCTTCAAGAAGCAAGGTCGGCGAAACAATTGAGCTACTTGCAGTATTGGGCTTCGATTTCGCTTAGTCGCTTTTTGATAGTCTCGTCATCGGGTATTTCACCGGTGTCGCGACGGCTTTTGAAATCGATTTCAAAGTCTTCCAGCTCAAAATCTACCTGCTTTTTTGAAGACTCGCTGATTCTATCGATGAACAAGACGCCCTGAAGATGATCCGTTTCGTGCTGAATCACTTTGGCAAGCAGCCCATCGACGGTTTGGTTGATCTCGTTCCCTTGAAGGTCATACGCCGAAATGTGAATCTGTTCTGGGCGAGTGACGGTCGCGTTAACACCAACGATACTCAGGCATCCTTCCTCGGCCTCGTGGCTTCCTTTAGGTGAACTGATCACCGGATTGATGAACACCAGTTCTTCACCTTCATCGGGATCGCTTTTTGTGTTGACGATAAATAGCTGCAGCGGCAAATCAACTTGATTGGCAGCCAAGCCAATACCCTTGGCCTGGTACATCAAGTCAAACATTGTCCTGACAATGTCGCGCAACGCGCGGTCCACCCGAGTAATCGGTTTGGATTTATAACGCAAGGTAGGGTGTGGATATTGAACTATTTTCAATTCAGTCAAGCTCCAAAGCCAAGTTTTTTTTGCGAGCATAAAATTGGCTTATCATTCATGGGTTGGTTAGATGGAATTTTAGTTCCAAAAAAATTGGTTGTATCAGTGTCTAACAGCATAGATCAAATTGTCTTTCAATGTGTTGCTAAAAAACAAACGGCGTGGTCGATTGGATTTTTGCGTGTTCAAATGAGTTTGCAGAAAGTAGCTTCAAGACTTTGTCGCGTAAGTGAGTCACATCAACAGTTGCATAATTTTTTATCTTAACAATTTGAAACAAGTGACGTGACAGCAGTTCTAATCGTGAAAATTTTTTGCTTCAAAAAAAGTTTGAATTGATTGCTTGACAATTCTTGAGACATTCCCAAAATATGCCACCGAGACGAAACGACGCTTCCCACTACAAACAGTAACGACTAATCAATAAGAGTTCTTTGGTTGAAATCTGTTTGCCGCCCACATAACTTGCCCACCTGTTTTTGTTCGTAATGTTGGCAGTAAATTTTGATTAATGTTGGCAGTACAATTTTGATTCAAGCAGTCGGTTATCTGGATGGCGAGCATTTTTTTCTCTCGCATAGACGTTTATCAGATCAATACGATTACGGATTTTGAGGTTCATGGGCGCACGGAAGCGCCCTTTTGATTTTAGGGTGGCGGCGACCGAGGGATGCGACAGTCGGCGGTGCAAGCCGTGGAGCGGATTCCCACCCTTTTTGCCTGTTGATGAAAGGTATGGAAATCGGCGACAAGTTTAATTTTACTTGATCGGATTTCATCGCCCGGTGGCTGACCGGACAGGATTTTGCCGAGGTCGAATTCGACCTGCGGCGAACAACGACGATTGACTTGGAAGTTGATCGTCGTTTTTCCTTATATTTGAATAGTCGCCTTTGGTTCCGATACGGTGATTTTATCAAACCCTTGGAACAATAATGGTAACCCGAAGCGCAAGCGAGAAAGCCTTTGTGTTCCCCATTGTTCCTCGCTTACGCTTCGGGTTTCCAATAAAATGTCAGTCTCTGACATGAAAGTAGCGCCTTACGCATCTTGGGGAGACAAAGGTGTCCAAAATCATCCCCAGTCTATCCCCAGACAGTTAGCCCGATTTTTTTGACAAACGCATGACCGACTGTCTGATCGCATTTGGATCTAACGAAGGCAATTCTCTCGAAATATTTGCTCAAGCCTCGAAGCGAATTTCCGAGATCAAACGAGTTCAGTTGCTGGCGGTCAGTAAGCCGCTGGTCACTCAGCCTATTGGTGGACCTCAGGGACAAGCTGCTTATCAAAATGCAGCAATCAGGCTGCAGACAGATCTAAGTGCCAATGAGCTTCATCGTGAGCTGGTAAAAATCGAAAACGAGTTTGGCCGTAAGCGTCGTAGCAGGTGGTCTTCGCGGAAAATCGATTTGGACCTTCTTTTATTCGGCACACTTCAGTTGGAATCTGAGACTTTGACGATTCCACATCCCAGGATGTCGTTTCGACGGTTTGTGCTTGAGCCAGCCAAAGAAATAGCAGGCGATTTAATCCACGCCAGTTCTGGGCTGACGATCGATCAATTGTTGGTTGCGCTGGATCAGCGAGAGAATCTGATTTTGTTTGTGACTCGGCCTGGTGAGTTGGTCCAACACGAAAAGTTGATACAGAGTTTATTGCCGCCAAAATGGAAAATGCAGGTCGTCTCCGATGAGACGTTGTTAGAGCAAAACTCTGAACGAGCTAAACTAGTTTGCTTTGTAAAGAATTTTGATCAACAGAATTCGGAATTGGATTTGCTTGTCCGAGAGGCAGCTTCACAACCAAGTCCAACTTTGCGTCTTGATCGTGATTTGGAAAAATCAAAAGTCGAGATCAAAGCGGCTTTTGAAGCAATCAAGAAATATGACTAGCGGCCTTGGTGGTTCTTCAAAGTTGAATTGACCGATTGCAATCTGCTTTGGCCCCAGAAAACAAAGTTTGAACTGAACTCCAAACTGGTCAATTCAGGCGGGTTGAACCACTAGTTATTCTCTGTAATGAGAACAAGTTACGCTTCCTCATTGTTGCTCAACACCGGTATCAAATTACCCCCAAGCGGTTCTTTTCGAGCCATGTTTTTGATTATCGGTATACGAATTTTATGTGGTTTCAAATACGATATTGGCAGTTCGACTTACCGTTGAGTCGGGTATATGCAATTGAAAGCCATAGTGATCCCTTCCATCTATGAAAATTCTTCTGGCTAGTAGCGAGGTTGTTCCGTTTGCCAAAACGGGTGGATTAGCCGATGTTGTCGGTGCCTTACCTCGTGAACTTGAAAAGCTGGGACATGAAGTCGTTGTTTTCATGCCGGCCTATCAAGTCGCAAAAAAATCGGATTACGAGATTGCTTCGACCGAGATCAAGCTGGAAATTCCGATTGGCAACGAACTTGTCACTGGTTGTCTCCTCAAGACTTCGCTTCCACAGAGCAACGTCGAGTTGTATCTGGTCGATCATCAGGAGTACTTTGGGCGAGATGCCCTGTACGGCGAAAATGGAAGCGACTACGCAGACAACTGCGAACGATTCACTTTTTTCTGTCGTAGCGTTCTCGAATCGATTCGACTGCTCGAGTTACAACCCGATTTGATTCACTGCAACGATTGGCAGACCGGGTTGATACCTGCGCTGCTAAAATGTGAGTACTCCGAGAATCCGCTTTACCAGAACATCGCTTCACTGATCACCATTCACAACCTGGCTTATCAGGGATTGTTTGACTACGAGAAACTGGCAGTAACGGGACTGGATTGCAAGTTTTTCAATTGGGAGCAGATGGAGTTTCACGGTCAATTGAATTTGCTGAAAACGGGAATTGCATTTGCGGACTCCATTAGCACGGTCAGTCCGACGTACGCGGTTGAGATTCAAGGATCCGAGCAGGGTTGCGGCCTCGACGGTATTCTTCAGGATCGCGTGGATTGTCTTTCAGGGATACTCAATGGAATCGATGTATCTCAATGGAATCCGGCGGCCGACAATTTGATTCCCGCAAATTTCGACAGCAATTTTGACCTCCAGTCGGGGAGTCCCGGCAAAGCGAAATGCAAACGTGAATTGCAAACCGAGTTTAAATTCGCCGTTGATCCCGAAGTGCCTTTGATTGGTATTGTTGGTCGATTGGCGGAGCAGAAGGGTTGGTCTTTAATTCTTCCTATTCTGCGAGAGTGGTTGCAGACGGTTGACGTCCAGTGGGTTATTTTGGGCACGGGTAACCCGGACTATCATCATGTTTTAAACACGCTTCACCGATTACATCCGGATAAACTTGGCTTAACTCTAGGTTTTTCCAACGACTTAGCGCATCGTATAGAAGCCGGCGCCGATATGTTTGTGATGCCAAGTCGTTATGAACCATGCGGACTCAATCAGATGTACAGCATGGCTTATGGAACTGTCCCGATTGTCAGGCGGACAGGAGGACTGGCAGATACCGTCGTCAACGCAACTCAAGAAAATATCGAAAACAAATCCGCGACTGGTTTTTGCTTTGAAGAGTTCACGTCTGCTGCGCTTGAATCGGCAATGGCAAAATCACTAAGAATGTTTAGGGAAGATCGTAGCAACTGGAACCAACTGGTTCACAATGGAATGAAAAAGGATTGGTCCTGGACCGCAAGCGCAAGGAAGTACGAAGAGCTCTATCAGAAAACTTTAGTTCGCAAGTCAGTTCACTAACCCTCAGTACCGTATGTCCGACCTACGTCACGATCCAATCAATGGTCAATGGGTGGCCATCGCGAAGAATCGGATTCAACGACCGATGGAGTTTGTTCCGATGGAACAGCGCCGTCAGCAGTTACTTTGCCCATTTTGCAAAGGCAACGAAGAGCAAACGCCTGCTGCGATCGCCCTCTACGACCTGGATGGCTTGCTCGAGGGTGACACAAAATCCTGGAATGCCAGGGTAGTTCCCAATAAGTACCCTTCGTTTTCCAAAAACGGAACTGTAGATCAACCGCGTTGGAGCGAACCGCCGGGGATCTGCAACACCAGTGACGGGTACGGCACTCAAGAACTGATCATCCCTTCGCCCCGTCATGTCACATCGCTCAGCGAGTTAACCGATACCGAAGTGAGTTTGGTATTTCAAGTGGCTCAGGAGCGAATAAGGTTTTTAAAATCGGTCGACGATGTTCGACACGCGATGTTGTTCATGAACTGTCGCTTTGCTGCTGGCGCATCATTGAGCCACATTCATTTTCAATTGATTGGTTCACCGGTAGTCAGTGGCCATTTGCAAAGCCGTGTTGAACGGGATCAAGCTCATCGTCAGCAACACGGTTGTTCATTGATTGAGTCTTTGATGAATTGGGAGATCGAACAGTCGCAGCGAGTCGTCAAATTGACCGATACGTTTTGTGTTGTTTGCCCGTTTGCCAGTCGCTGTCCGTTTCAAGTTCGTATTATTCCACGGAACACGGGTTTATGTTTTTTGGATCTCCAATCTGACGCGATTGCTGAGCTTGGGTTGCATTGCAAAACGGTGGTTCAAAATCTGGAGTCGCATCTTCAGGAACCAGCTTACAACTTGCTGCTGCATCTGGATCCGTTTGATACTGCCCAAGGAAACTGGTTTGTCGAATTAATGCCACGTCTGACCAAGGGCGCTGGCTTCGAACTGGGAACCGACATTTGGGTCAATCCTGTGCCCCCCGAGGCGGCGGCGGAGCAGTTGAAGTCCACTTAGCTCGTCAAGCTGAGCGTCACGGATGAGCAACCAAAGCCACGAATCTGCACGAATATTTGTGTGATAGAATTCGTGTGATTCGTGGCAGAACGATTCCCGTAAGTTCTTTCTAGCTAATCGCCAAGGATTCTTTAGGCACAAATCTTCACAGATTGATAAGGATGTTGCGCGCCCAATCCGTGGCTTTTTATTCCGACAGATCCCGGTTTGAGGAACAGTTTGTACTAGGTGACAATACAGCTTCGCGAGAGTGTAGCCTGTCTGAAGACGCACCTCGCTTTACGCATCTTCGCAGAGCCACGAGCGACTTGGCGGCAAACTGTACCGATCGTCAAAAGTTTCGGGCCTCGCGCTGCTGTATTAGATCGAATAATTACGACAATTTTTAGTCGTCTACCGTTTCCACCTTTTGACTCGATTCAAATACGGTAAAACATTGTTCAATCCTTGTTGATAGTTGCCGATGCCAATAATTAGAAAGCGACGCCAAAAGCGAAACCACTCATCAGCACGTCGTTGGTGCAACGGTTTCTCGTCGAATCGACTCAATGAGCAACCCAAAAATTCAGCTTTGCCTGGTTCTTCATAATCACCAACCCGTTGGAAACTTCGACGGTGTATTTGAAGACGCTTATCAAGATAGCTACCTGCCGTTCCTTGACGTCTTTGAACCGTACAACGACCTCAAGATCTCGCTACACACCAGCGGCCCGTTGATGAAATGGTTGGAAACCACTCATCCCGATTATCTCAATCGAATTTCCCAGCTGGTCGAGGTTGGACGAATTGAAATTGTGGGCGGTGCGTTTTACGAAGCGATCTTGCCGATGATTCCCAAAAGGGATCGGGTCGGACAGATTTCCCAGTTCTCCAAGTGGCTCGAAGAACGGGTCTGTTCCAAGGTCAACGGGATGTGGATGCCAGAGCGGGTTTGGGAATCATGCTTGACTGAGTCGATTGCCGAAGCCGGAATCGGCTACACCGTGCTTGACGACTATCACTTTCGCCGGTCTGGACTCAAGAACGAAGAGTTGACGGGATATTTTGTTGCTGAAGACGAGGGGAAAACGATTGGTGTTTTTCCCGGCAGCGAGCATCTCCGTTATCTGATTCCGTTTTCGGAGCCCAATGAAACAATTGAGCATTGCCGAATGCTGGCTCAGCGCAGCCCGGACAGCGTAGTTGTCTTTGGTGATGATGGCGAAAAATTTGGAACGTGGCCAAATACCAAGAAACATGTTTACGAAGACGGTTGGCTGGAAAAGTTCTTCACGGCACTTACTGAAAACAAAGATTGGCTAAAAACTTCAACACTTAAAGAAGCGATCGACTCTACGCCGCCGCGCGGAAAAGTTTATCTTCCCGACGCCAGCTATCGGGAAATGACGGAGTGGGCGCTTCCGGTTAACCGGCAAGTCGAACATGACGAGCTTGTGCATCAACTTGAGGACGATCCGCGCTGGGAACAAATTCAGTCATTTTTTGGTGGCGGATTTTGGCGAAATTTCAAAGTCAAATACCCTGAGTCCAACGAGATGTACTCTCGCATGATGTACGTCAGTGGTTTGTTGGAGCAGGCCGTGGAGAAAAACGTCAGTTCGGCAGTCGTCGAAAAGGCTCGGGATCATCTTTATCAGGGTCAATGCAATTGCAGTTACTGGCATGGAGCATTCGGTGGAATTTATTTGCCGCATCTTCGCAACGCTGTGTACCAGCAATTGCTGGCGGCTGAGTCGTTGCTCGAAGCCGCAATGGGGCGTCACGAAAAATGGGTTGAGGCAACGACCGACGATTATGATTTCGATGGTCGCCCGGAAATTCGACTGGCAAACGATCAGTTGGTGGCTTGGATCTCAGCTCAAACCGGAGGGCAGATTTACGAGCTTGACTTACGGTCGATCGGCCACAATCTCGGTGCCGCAATTCAGCGACGTCCCGAGTTGTATCATGCCAAAGTCCTTCAAGGCGAGAATGAGAATGGTGCTGGTGCTGCCAGTATTCACGACCGAGTTGTGTTTAAGCAGGCCGATCTGGATGAACGTCTGCAGTACGACGTTCGATTGCGGAACATGTTGATCGATCATTTCTGGGATGAGAATATTGATGTGCTTTCGATTCAGGAAAGCCGAGCCATTGAGCGGGGAGATTTTGCAGACGG
Source organism: uncultured Pirellulaceae bacterium (assembly GCA_964433035.1). GTDB lineage: Bacteria > Planctomycetota > Planctomycetia > Pirellulales > Pirellulaceae > Mariniblastus. The sequence continues at coordinate 27,766 of CAYSQZ010000005.1, forward strand.
CGAATACATTGCCACCATTCGTCGCAATCCCGGACGAAACCAGATTATGATGACGCGCCAAGGCAACGCGTGGGGTGTTCCCTTGACGATCAAAAAGGGTGTCACGCTCAATAAAGGCGTCAATGAGCTAGAGATCGCTTATCTGATCGAAGGTTTACCCGAAGGCAAAGAGTTCCACTTCGGTGTTGAGTACAACTTTGCCGGTCTCCCGGACGGCCAGGATGATCGATTCTTTTCCGATTCGGCAGGGGAAAACCTTGGTCACTTGGGTTCGATCTTGAGTCTCAATCAAGCTGAAGAGTTAAATTTGACCGATGGCTGGTTGGGGCTTTCGGTGAGTTTGAAAAGCGACCAGCCGGGCGGCTTTTTCACTTATCCAGTTCAGACGGTCAGCCAGTCCGAATCTGGTTTCGAGTTGGTTCATCAGTGCGTTTGCGTTCAGCCACACTGGACCATCGTTGGCGATTCCAATGGTCGCTGGGCGTGTCGAATGAAGCTCTCGATGCAGACGGGTTTGACGGACGTCGAGGCCAAGCCGAATCAGGCGACGGTTAATGGTTGATCCATCGGCAGTTGAGGGTTCGCTTGCGGAGCGCATCAACCCTCCCCGATCAAAGCCGATTTCATCGTCTTTTCTCGACCTCCCAATCTTGGAAGGGTAACTTTGGTTCGTTGGACCTGGAGTAAGCGCGTCAGAGAACGTAGTGCAAATTCGTACCTGGCTGAACCAATCTCCATGATCCAAGCCGTTCCTGCTCAATCTGAGTAGCTATGGTTTGAAAACCTTCAGTTCAATCCAGCTTTGCGCCTCGGGTTTGTGAAACACACTGTGCGTCGCCCGAATGAAATCGCCAGCGGTGGCTTTGAAAATGTTGTCGACGTACTTTTGCGGGTTACGATCGATCAATGGGAACCAGGTACTTTGGACATGGATCATGATTCGATGGCCAGCCTTAAAGGTGTGACACACATCCTGAAGCGGCAATTTGATCTCTGCCATTTCGTTGGGCACAAATGGTTCTGGGTTTTCGTAGCTGTTGCGGAACCGACCACGAATGACTTCGCTACGAATCATCAACTGGGCCCCCGAGAAGTTCAAACTGGCATCGGAACCGGGTACATAAGAGGGGTGATTGTCAGGCAGGACATCGATTAGCTTGACCACCCAATCGGCTGCCGAGCCGGTCGTTGCGACCTTCAGATTTGCCAGAATATCGCCAGTGACTAAAACCGGTTCGGTCAAAGGTGGCGTCTGAAAGACCAGTACATCAGGCCTTGCTGAGGCAAATCGTTGGTCGTCGGACATGTAAGCTCGAGGTGTGAAAGCAAGCGTGATGTCTTGCCGCTGACGATGGGGAACCGGGTTGGCTGGATCGCTTAGAAACTCGGTCTTTTCTTTTTGCGATTCGTCCGGCTGCTTAGTCGAAAGTGAACGATCGCCGTGGAGGTAGTACTTGGTTGGTGATGCTTGTTTGGGAGGCCACTTGGTGAACTTCCGCCAATTTTTTACGCCCGTGTCGTACATCAGGGCTTCGTATTTTGGGCGTTCTCCGGAGTCTTTGAGAAAGTAACGAAAGAAAGGAGCTTCAATGTTTTTCTGATAGGTTTCCGAGACGCGCTCGCCAAAACTGACTTTTCCTACCACGGCATAAGGAGTCTCGCCGGCCCAATCACCGTGGCTCCAGGGACCCATTACGAGAACATTGAACGTATCGGGGTTATTCTTTTCGATGCCCCGGTAAATATTCAGCGGTCCGTATAAATCTTCGGCGTCAAACAACCCGCCCACGTTCATGACGTTGGTTTTAATATTCTTCAGGTGAGGAATGATCGCCCTGTCCTGCCAAAAGCGATCGTAGTTGGGATGTTCGACAATTTGATTCCAGAAGAAATTCTGGCCACCGAACCATTGGCCGGCCTGACTCATCGGGCCCAGATTGGTGTAAAAACTCCAAGGATCCCGGCCCGTTGTATTGATCGGTGTGTACCACTGTTGTGGCGTGGGGCCGTTGTGTTGATAACCAAACGTCGACGTGGCGACGAAATAGCTCAATAGATAAGCCCCGTGATGGTGGAAATCGTCAAAAAAGAAATCCGAGATCGGTGCTTGGGGCGACGCTGCGACCAAGGCAGGGTGATGGTCAGCCAGAGCCGCGGCGGTGTAAAAACCGGGATAGGAAATTCCCCACATGCCGACTTTCCCGTTGTGATTTTTGACGCGCTTCAACAACCACTTGATCGTGTCATAGGTATCGGAGCTTTCGTCGATTTCATTGGTATCGTTGCCGGGAACGTTGGGGCGCATATTGTCGTACTGACCTTCAGACATCCAACGTCCGCGAACATCCTGATGCACGAAAATGTAACCATCAGATTCCATATATTTTGATGGTCCGATGCGACCGGGATAGAGATTGTCGTCGTAAGGTCGAACGCTATAAGGGGTTCGTTTGAGCAAGATCGGATACTGCTTTGAGGTATCACGAGGAGCGTAGATGGTCGTGTGAAGTGTCTTTCCATCTCGCATCGGGATCCGAAACGATTGCTTTTTGTATCGCTGTTGGACGAAATTCGCCTGGTTCTGCTGAAACTGAAATGCGGGTACCGATTCAATCGGTCCGTTCACAGAGAACCAACAAACCAGAAGAAACAAAAAGACGTTGCGCAGATTCAACATAGTGTGCCTGTGGAGATAAGTTCGACCGATACAAATCGCTATTTTACGGGCGAACCTCGAAAATCGACAACAGCAAAAGCTACAATGGCAACTCGAGCACGAAAAGTGCACCATCGGTTTGTGATTCGTGAAACAGACGTCCACCTTGAGCGCGGGCCATTCGCCGGCAAAGCGCTAAACCAAGCCCAACACCTGGAGCAGAATTAGCCGCGTCGATATCGGATTTACTGAAAGGCTGGAACATTGTTTTTTTGAACTTGGGTGCCACGCCCGGACCATAGTCGCGAACTGAAATCTGAAGCGTAAAACCGACGCGGCGAAAGTTTAACTCAATCAGATTTTTAGAATTGGGTTTGGCGTACTTACAGGCATTGTCAACGAGGTTAAAAATCACCTGTTCGACGCTTGCCGGGTGCGTCTGAATGGAAGTATCAGAAACGGTGTCATCAATGTTGATTGAGAGTTTCATGTTAGAGTCGGTTGCCCGCTCAACCAATCGGGAGCGAAATCGATCCAACATTTCACCAACGCGCACGTTCTGGGTGTTGGGCTTGGCGGAGCTTCGTTCAAGCCGGGCAAACTGCAACACGTTCTCGACCAGATGGGAAAGCCGATCAGCTTGAAGCTTAAGCGTATTGGCATAGTCTCGCTGCTTGTCTGGCGGAACCATTTTTTCGGCCAGCATTTCAGAGTACATTCGAAATGTTGTCAACGGAGTGCGCAGTTCGTGGGTCACGGCGGACACAAACGAAGCCCGACGTTCACTAAGTTTCATTACGCCGTTGAGCAGTATCGCGGAGGCCACCGCCGCCAGTCCGATCCCCAGCCAGGACAGCAGTAGCGCCATCTTGAGTCCTGAGTGATCATTAAACTTTGAATATCGACCACCGATCGACAAGCTCGGCAACAATTTTTGACTGTCAACGATCAGCTGAATTGGTAACGTTGTCAGCGCTGTACCGACATTAAGATCGGTGTCGGCTTTGACGGGCTCGAATGCGACCTCGGGAAGCAAATCAGCAACCTCTGCTTTGAGGTCTTTCTTGATTTCATTCCAGTCCAGCCAGCAACATTGGAACAAAGGCTCACCTTCTCCTTCGATCCTGCGAAACAGCAGCAGTTCGTCCTTGATCCAAATGGGTTGCATGACGCTTGGTTCAACGAACCCGAGATTATTGGCAGGTTTATTTTCGGGAAACGCTTCTTGCTGCAGATACTGGCGATTGTTAACGTCGATCGAGGCGACTCGTTGAGTGCTTTTGCGACGTTGATTGAATTCGTCCTTAACACGCATCTGGCTGCGCTGTTCCTGGATCGCGACTTTGTTGCTCTTGGGAGCATTGATCTGATAGGACTGGTTGTCCAAATTGTCGCCGAGCTTGTCGTTGGCAGCATTGTTGTAAAAGTTTCCTTGAGGTTGGGGTTGCGCGCCCTCGACAAGTTGCGAGTCCTGGAGAGATTCAGATTTTTGAAAGTTGGATCGGGTTTGTAACTCCTGGTAACAACAAAACTCACGAGCCTGCTTCAGTCGGTTGGCAGCCGTTTGTGTTTCAAACCGCTTGCCAATAATTTTTCTTGCCCGCAGCAGGTCCGTTCCTGACGGAAGCTGCGGAGACGCGATTGAATTGTCGGCGCGAAGCTGGAAATGCAGCAGCACGAATTGAGGAGTCTTAAGCAAAAGTGGTGACGGAACCTCATCGTATTGCGAGCCAAATCCGCTGTTTGGAAGTTTCGAAGTTGTTTCCAATTCTTGTTCAAATGGATTGGGGCGACCTGAGCGACCTGTTGACGGTATTATCGTCGGATTGGAGACTTCGTAGAAGGATTCGTAAAGGTAATGCGGACGTGAGGCTTCCTGCGATACCAACGGCAATAGTTTGAAGTCCATTCGATAAAGCGCACTGCTGATCCGCTCCTGAAGCTCAGCCTGTTGGCGTGCGATCTCCGTTTCGAGGCGATCGGTTTCTCGATCACGATCCATCTTGATGGTTTTAAAACTGAGCCAAAGCATTGCCATGATCAGTGCTGCAACGCAAAACAGAAAAGCCGTCCAGATTTGCCACGGCTTCTTCATTGCGGAGCTCCATCCTGGGCAGCCCACATGTAGCCCTTGCCGCGAACGGTTAGCAGAATTTCTGGTTTCTCTTTATTGTCTTTTAGCTTCTCTCGGAGACGGGCAATATGCATGTCAATCGTGCGGGTCGAAATACCTTTGGGGTTGAGTCTCCAAACGCTTGAGAGCAGCTCTTCCCGGGCGATCGCTCTTCCGCAGTTGTTGGCAAGGTATTGAAGCAGTTCGACTTCTTTTTCAGACAGTTCGGTTCTCGAGTCGTCGGTGAAGCGAAGTTCGCGACGTTCAAAATCGACTTTACCATTGGCAAACAAAACTTGATTGTTGTTGCTTGGTCGTTGCGGAGTGCGGCGCAGCACCGCTTCGACACGGGCCATTAGTTCCTTAACGCTGAAAGGCTTAACCACATAGTCGTCGGCACCAGCTTTAAGTCCCGCCACCCGGTCGGACTCTTCGCCTTTGGCGGTCAAAATGATGATCGGTTGGGTGGGTCGAAGTTTGCGGACCTCGCGAAGAATCTCCAACCCGGGCGTGCCTGGCAAAGCAAGGTCAAGCAATAACAGGTCGTACTCGGCATGAGTCGACTGCTCGAGACCCTCGTCGCCGTCTCCGGCTTCGATAACCGAGTACTGATTGTAAACTAAGGCATCGACGATTCCACGACGAATCGCCGGATCGTCTTCGATCGTAAGAATGGTGAGTTGCGTCACGAGTCGGTTTCCAGTCCAGTCGGCTCGAAGAGGATACGAGCGATTACTCAAATGCGCAGGCCTGCGCGCTCGCCCGGTTTATTCTACTTCAATCATACGCCCCGACATCGGTCGGAGTGTAACGAGTTGGTAACGCCGGAGAAAATACAGGAATTTCCGATGCAAGAGCTGGCGAACTACCAAATTGAATTTTCTGGACCAGGGCGTGACTCTGGATGTGGGTGGTGATTTGCGGTGGGATTTTCCCATTACGCGCACCTATCCCAGCGAGGATCTATCGCACGATTTTGACGTTGGAGCTCTTGCTGAGAATTCCAAAAACGTCCTGAGAATCTTTGGCGGACAGTCCGATGCAGCCGGTGTGGTTGCCTGTGACGCTGTCTTTGACGGCATGAATACAGAGGCTTCCGCTGAGTCCAATCCAGTTGGGACCGTAGCCGTTCTGAGGCGATGACGGAGGATATTCGTTCCCGGCTGCGTCGCGCCACGAGTGACCAGCGGTCGATTTGGCCAGTACGCGATACTCACCTGGTTGCGGATTTCCGGAGATTCCGATCTTTACCGGATAACGGCCCGCATAAAGCTCACCCAAAAATAATGTCATCGTGTTGTCAGACATGTCGACTTCGACATTGAACGGGCCTCGAACGACTTTAAGTTCGGTACCTGAATCGACAAACGCTGGATTGGCGATTTTCGACTTGTTGATATTATAGATCAGTTGAGCCGGAACGCCCCACCGTAAACTAATATCGGTCAACGATTCATTGCCAACGGTAAACGGTTGGCCTTCCAAGTGGTGTTCAGTCGAAAAAATGACTTTGCCAGCCAGAGCATCCAACCAGCTGTTGAGGCGGTCTCGCTGGGCGCCAACGATCTCGTCTTGTCGATAATATTGTGAAAGCAAGCCTAGCGCTCCGGCGAAGTCTTCGGCTTTTACCATTTGGTCGACGCGAGTCCAGGCAGCTTCAAAGTTCAGTTCTGGATTTGCCGGTTCTGTATTCGGATCGGAATTGGCTTGGAATACGTTTGAGTCAGCGTCAGCGGATCGACTGTCGGCCGCAAGTCGATTGAATGAAGAATCGCTCGTCGGGATTGGCTGGGATGCGAACTGGAATTGTGAATCTGTCGGTGGTTCGGTTGGACGAGGTCCGGTCATAAAGTCATTTGTCGAATCGTTAGTTTTGCTACGTCGTTGTGCTGCCTGAGCTTTCAGCGCCGCAATCAAACCCTGGTCTCGAATGTTGGTGTCAAGTGAAGGCTGGGGAGTGACTGATGGTTGAGTGTTAATTGGAACAAGATTCTGTGACGTGTGCGGCGCAGGCGCGTTGAATTGCAGTTGAGGCTGGGGCGCGTCAATAGTCGTTGTTTCTAACTGCGGCGCGTTAAACTCTGGAGTCTCTAACTGAGGTGGGCTGATCTCAGGCATGGTGACTTCTGGTACTTCGAGTTGGAAATCAGAGATTCCGCTAGTGACCTGCTCTTTCAGTTGAGCCGTTTTGCTGGACAATTGATTTTTAAAATCGCTTGCCATGTCAGATACCATCTGCTTTGGCTTGGACATGTCAGGCATCTTGATATCCGGGAGATTTCCAAGCTTCGACTTGATTGCTTCGATTCCCGAATTCACGGAGTCTGGGGCCAGCTTGGTGAATCCATCGATCCCGTCCGAGATCGACAGGGAGGGGACTTCATCGCTCAAGTGAGCATTAGGATTGGGCTTGGTAGAAGCCTGATAGAATAAAAACGAAAGACCAAGAAGTCCAACGGCGACGATTGTGTTTTTTAACGAGTGCATTTCAGTCCTCCTTGACTGGTGATGCCCCAAGTTTGCAGCTTGGGTCGTTGTAAATTATTTTGAAGTCACGTGTTAACGACTCAGTTAGAGTCGCTAGTTGCCATCATTGAAAGATCACTAGTTCGATTGGATTTTCGGTGCATCAAGACGACGACTACCTGGTACCCTGTCCTCAGTGCAACGAGGAGATCTACGAAGATGTTGATCAGTGCCCTCATTGCCACGAATTTCTCAGCTCCAACGATTTCAAAAAGCCAACACCAGTTTGGGTAACTGTAATTGTCGTGTTGACGATTTTATCAACGCTTTTGTTAGGAATTAGCTGTTTTTGAGCCTCGAAATCTTTCGCAGGATAGCATTTCGTCAAAAGTTTTGCGACATCTGTCTGAGCTGCATGATTTAAACGTGGTTTGCCAGCTAGCATCTGGATACAATGGTCCAATTGGGGGAGAAATAATTGGATTCGATACTTGCTTGGAACCTGCCATGGGAGCAGGAAATTGAGCATCACCTGCTTTAGAATAGGGGCTGAGGATATCGCATAGCCTTCAGCCTGCAGTTATGATTGAGCAATTCCCACACTTAATTTTAAGTCTTTTAAGTCGCTTTGGATCAAGCAAATGTCGCTAGAGAGCCATCTCGATAGAAATGATGTTCTTGTTGAATCGGGCGTGGAGCAAGAGCCCAGGTTTCGACTTGATGCACCAGATAGGATCGCGGCTCTAGCGGATCTTGAAATACTCGGTGCTCCTACAGAGCGTAGTTTCGAGTTGCTGACAGAATTGACAGCCGACATTCTCGAAGCACCGGTTGCCCTGCTAACACTAGTGACTGACGAGCGTCAATTTTTTGTCGGTTCCACTGGACTGGGCGAGCCATGGTCGAGTTCTCGGGAAACGCCGCTATCGCATTCGTTTTGTCAGTACGTTGCGAAACGAGGCGAGCCTTTGATTATCAAAGATGCCCGAGAGCATCCTTTGGTTTGTGATAACCTGGGGATTAAAGAACTCAATGTTGTTGGCTACCTTGGAGCGCCCCTGCTTCACGAGGGCCAATCTCTCGGTTCATTGTGTGCGATCGATCAAAAAGCTCGCAAATGGACCAACAGCGAACTGGAGATGCTGACGAGGCTGGCAGTCATTGCAGCTTCAGAGTTCGCTAAGCGAAAATCGACGCTTGAGAAACAAAAGCAACTGGAGAATCGGTTGCGACAATCCTACAAGATGGAAGCGATTGGTCAGCTGACCGCAGGCGTGGCTCACGATTTTAGCAATGTGTTGGGAGCGGTTCAGATCTATGCGGATTTGATTCAAGCTGATTTGAAGGATCCGGTTAAATCGCTGGGACATTTGCAACAAATCCACGCCACGATCGATTCGGCCAAAGGAGTTGTTTCACAACTTTTGAACTGGAGTCGACCTGATAAGAATGATCAAGCCCCAATCGATTTGGTAGATGTGGTTCGTGATTCTCTCCCGTTGCTCATTGCTTTCTTGTCGCCACAGGTACAAATCACTTTTGAGGATGCTTGCGATTCAGGAGTGATTTTGGCTAATACAGCCCAGATACAACAGGTGCTTTTTAACCTGTGTGGAAACGCCGAGCATGCGATGCGTGATACCGGGGGAAATGTCGAAATCAGGGTAGAGTCTTTGGATTTGGTTGAGAAAGCGGCCCAAGGCGAGTTGGCTCCCGGCCGCTACGTTGTGTTGAAAGTTTCTGACACTGGCTATGGCATCCCCGAGGATATCCTCCACCGAATTCACGATCCGTATTTCACAACCAAGCCGGTCGGTGAGGGCACTGGATTGGGGCTATGGACCGTTTTTGGAATCGCCCAGACTCACAGTGCAATCGTTGAAGTGGAAAGCGATGTTAACGAAGGATCGACGTTCCAAATTTTCTTTCCGGAGGCTTGTGCTATGCTAGAGCAGTCGAGCCAGTCGCAAGTTGAGAGTCCAGATATTACTAAGTCAAGCACAGAAATATCACACCGAATCCTGATCGTCGATGACGATGAGGTGATTGTTCGTGGGATGGAACAGCAATTGGAGCTTTCGGGCTATTCGGTCACGGCATTCACCGATCCGCGGGAAGCGCTACAATTTTTTCAACAAGACCCGTCAGCTTTTGACATCCTTGTGACGGACCAGATCATGCCCAACTTGTACGGTGATCAGCTGATTCGAGAGGTCAAACAGAAACGTCCAGAGATTCCAACGATCGTTTGTTCTGGGTATAGTCCTCGACTTTCAGGTAGTTCCAAAGCAAGCAGTCTAGCCAAAGCACATGGCGCCGATGCGCATTGCAAAAAGCCTTACCGCTTCAATGTGCTAACCGAAGCCATCGAGAGATTGTTGCGACCTGAAGATTAAGCACCTTGTCTTGATCTTACATTTCAACGGTCGAGACGCTGCAACGGGTCAAGATTGCGAATTTAGTTTTTCCCGTATCCGTTTGAGCCTTGCTTTAAGTTCCGACTCAAACCCTCGATCTACTGGTTGATAGTATTCCCGTTCAATTCCAAGATAGTCCTGACTGGCCACGCCATCGGGCTGATCGTGAGAATACTGATAGCCGGTCCCGTGTCCGAGTTTTCCCGCTTCTCGATAGTGACTGTCTCGAAGGTGACGCGGTACCGGCAGGATGCGGTCTTCACGAATATCTGATCTGGCGGCACCGATCGCAACGGTTGCTGCATTGGACTTTGGAGCGCATGCCAGATAAGCCACCGTTTGCGAAAGCGTCAACTGACACTCGGGCAATCCGATTTGCTCGCAGGCTTGAGAGCATGCGACCGCCAAGGGCAACGCCTGTGGATCTGCGTTGCCGATGTCTTCGCTGGCAAGAATGATTAGTCGGCGACAGAGAAACCGCACGTCTTCGCCACCCTCAAGCATTCGAGCAAGCCAGTAGATCCCCGCGTCGGGATCACTTCCTCGGATGCTTTTGATCAACGCACTGGCACAATCGTAATGTTCATCGCCCGTGGGATCGTATTGAACCGCTCGTCGCCCAACGGCAGTTCGTATGATTGGTTTGGTGAGCAGGATTGAATGATCCTCGTCGGACAAATTCCCTCCCGCCGCGATCACGGCCGTCTCTAATACCGAAAGGGCTTTTCTGGCATCGCCGTCACAGGTTTTTGAAAGAAACTGCATTGCATCGGGGTCGATTGAAATGCTGAACCGACCCAGTCCCCGTTCCTGATCATCAAGGGCTCGTTGAATCAGTTCTGCAATTTCCTCGTCCGAAAGCGGCTCAAATTGAAAGACCTGGCTGCGACTAACCAGTGCACCGTTGACGGCAAAAAAAGGATTGGAGGTTGTGGCTCCAATCAGCGTGACGACACCATCTTCAACGTCGGCCAGCATGGCATCTTGTTGCGATTTATTGAACCGGTGAATTTCATCGATGAACAGCAACGTTCCCCGGCCACCGGAGGCCAGATTATCGCGGGCTCGAGCAAGCACCTCACGCAGGTCTTTGACGCCGTGCATGATCGCGCTAAGCTGTTCAAATTGCCGCTCCGTTTCACCAGCCAGGATTCGAGCCAGTGTTGTTTTCCCCGTTCCCGGTGGGCCGTAAAAAATAACCGAACCAAGCCGATCAGCGTCAACCAGTTGCCGCAGTAGTCTGCCCTGACCAAGAAAATGCTGCTGTCCGGTGAACTCATCAAGGTTCCTTGGCCTCATTCGAGCCGCCAACGGTTTGGCAGCATCCAGATTGGCTTGCTCAGCTTGCTCGAACAATGACATGATTGACCTGAAGGGTTGGACGTGTGTCCCGGAAATTATCGCACCTTCAATCTCAACTTTAAAGAACCCAACAGTTCGTTAGGCCGTGTCGGACTTAACTGGATCGGTTACAGCGGCGGATCTTTAGGAGAAAACGGACGAAACGACGTTACACATAAACTCGAATCGCTTTAGAATCAGATCCGACATACAGTTAAGGAATCATTGATGATGACCCAGACTCCAGCCGATTATCCAGAGAAGACCTGTTCTATCGATCAACTGGTAAGACATCCCAAGCTGGTTGCCGCAGCGCTCAGTGGAGCAAAAACTCAACAGCGCCGAGCCGGGGTTTACGGCTATCCGGGCGAGACGTTTGAACTCCAGGGCGTAACGTTTATCATCGAAGAACTACGGCAGGAAGGTTTGGGAGTGATGACGGAAGTTGAAGCTGCCAAAGAGGGATATTCGAGTTTGGAAATGTATCGCGATTTGATTCTTCGCATGCATCCGGGAATGGAGTGGGACGACGAATTTCCAGTTTGGATGCACCAGTTCAAGCAGGTATAAAGCCAAGCTTCGCGGTCAGGTGGGGAAATGCGATTCTGAAGTAAGCTTGGCGCCGATTTTTCGCAGGATATGCTCGACCATTGGCCTCGATTCGAGAAATTGGTGATCGGTGAAAAAGCCATTCTGGACAAGAAACCTGCCGGATACCGTTTTGATCCTTAGAAGCGGCTAGCGCCTGCCGCTCACATTTAATAAACAGTGCCAAGGCTCTCACGTTAACTTAACTCAGACCCAACCCTTTAACTCAGACCCAATCACGATGAAAAACCCAAACACATCTTCAAGTACCTTTTGCGTTCTACTCGTATTGGTCACGTTAGGATTGGCACTGAGCACGCCTGTTGTTGCCCAGAAGTTAATTTCTCCTGACGAAGACACTCAAGATCCCATGCTGCTGAACATCGGCCCGATTGGAGCGCGAGTAAAAACCGATCACCGAGTGCCGAAATTACCTCGCAGTGAAAGTAGTTCGGCGACCGTCGAATACATTTTTGAAAATTCCCTCGCGGAGGGAAAGCTCCAGATTGGCGATGTGATTACCGGAGTCAATGGCAAGGGATTCAGGAACAATTTTTCAGCGGCACTTGCGGAGGCGATCGACCGCGGCGAAGGCAGCAAAGGAAAACTCACTCTGAATATCAAACGCGAAAATCGCAAGAAAAAAGTCACCTTTAGGTTGAAGGAAATCGGTCGCTATTCCAAAAAATGGCCCTATAAGTGCGAAAAATCGGAGCGGATCTTACAGGACGCATGCGATTGGTTGGTCGCCCACCAACAACCCAATGGGCGGCTTGAAAAAAAGGCGGGAGGCCAAGTATTTGTACTCTCATCCGCTGGCGGCCTTGCCATGCTCGGTTGTGACCCGAAACGCTACAGGAAACCACTGAAGAAACTCGTTGATTTCGAAGTTAACTTTCTAAAGAAGCATGTCAAGGCAGATGGCCACTACGAAAACGGCAAGCTTGAATTGTGGTCTTTGAATTATGCGGCCATTTTTCTGTCGGAATACTACTTGGCCACCAATGATCAATCAGTTTTTCCCGCCTTGGAATTTCTTAACCAGGAAATCTATCACCGACAATTTCATCAAGCCGATGCCGAAACCGTTGCTCACGTTACGGAGCATCGAAAGCGTAAAGGCTATAAGGGAGATCCAGTACCAAAGTACTGGTTTAGTCACGGTAAAATTAGCCCTAAATCTGGCGGCTATATCCACTTGGGTGTCAATGTTGCCAATGCCTGTGTCGCGTTTAGCCTGCTTCATGAAGCGGGTGTGGATGTGGACATGGAGAACTTGAAAGCAACCAAAGATTACATTGAAAAGGCCTGCGTTTCAGGCGCGATGGGATACGCTGCCAACCTTGGCCAAAAAAGTACGCCAGGCGACGCTTTTGGGCGTACAGGCACGTTTGGAATCGCCTTGTATCTTGATGGCAATCGCCCCGAGTACACAGCAAAATTGACGGGAGCAATGAACCGGCTGTATCCGAAACAAATGTATCTTTCTCATGCAACCACTGTGATGGGTAAGGCCTGGGGTGTACTGGCGATTGCGCAACTTGATCCACCGCTATTCCGAAAAATGATGGACCAATGTCAGCATGACTTCGATCTTCTACGCTTGAGCGACGGTAGCTTTGTGGCCAATCCCGTTGGGGAAAAGGGGCACTCGAAATTGGATCTTTTGAATGGTGGTAGCGACGAGAAGCACCGGTGGACGACGGCTTTCAATGCGCTGATCTACGCCTTGGGAAAGAAAAGCCTCCGCATTACCGGCGGGACCCCAGAGCGTTCTAGCCGATGAAACTGATTTGCGGGGGGCCAGCCCGACGCGACCTTCTTGGCAGACAGTATGGTTACCGAGCCACGACAAACGTGATCAACATGCAAGCCCACACGACGTCGAGAAAGTGCCAATAGCTGGCGCAGTGGTCGACCGCCCAGTGGCGTTCATGGTCGTACTTGCCTCGAAACGCCTGCCGCGTGACATAGCCAAGAAACACCATCCCTCCGATCACATGTAGCGCATGGATGAAAGAAAGCGTAAACGACATTCCATAAACTTTGGCCGAGCCATCGGAGTGGTTGAAATGCTGGGACAGCAAGTCAAACATTCCAAACGATTGAATTAAAACAAAACCGACCGCGGCTACCATTGACCAGATCAAACAACGGCGGAAATCGACTTGTTTTTCTCGGTGAACCAGCCAGCAAGCTCGCTGTAAAAAAAGGCTGACCGCGACCAGAATCACCGTGCTGACCCAGAACGAAACCGGAAGCGTCAGAGATTGATAGACTTCTGGTCCCATCGCCAAAATCGAATTGGGAATCGCGTCTTCAATCGGTCGAAACGCCTGTTGGCGGACGATCAAATACGTCAACATGCTGGCGATGAAGAACATTCCCAGCGACGCCAGAAACAGGTAAAACACCAGCTTCGCTTGATACATCGCCGGGCGGGCGGGAACCAAATTCATGGATTGTTTTAGCATGACCCAACTCGTGTCAGTGAGATAAGCATCCTGCCTGTAATCATGAGTCCAGCATTGGCTGACTCATATTCTTACTCAGCCGGTTCAGCTTCCAGCTCTGCAACTCCCGGCATCTGGTTAACGTCGTAGGCTTCGATTGTACTCTGGTAATGCCCCGTATCCATCAGTGTCATGGAGATAAACAGGGCAACAAACAATACTGAGGACAAAAACGCGATCACATTGAAACTTTTATCCCACCACATGTGCATGAAAAATGCACAAACCAAAAACGCTTTAGCCGTAGCAATGATCATGGCAACGGGAAACGCAAACGCGTCGGGCATTCCCATCGACTTTGCTGACGCCGAAGTGACCACTGTCAGGATTGTCAAAAAGATCAAACCGAAAAACACACCAAACAGCAGCTTGGTTGAAACAGGATGACAGAATTTTGGTAGGTCGTCGTGATGGTCAGCCATGATTAAGCCTTTATCAATCTGTCCAGTGGACAGCGTCTCTTTAATTTAATGTTAGTCGGTTAAGTCACTCGTCGCGAGCTTCGTTTGCTCATTACTGCGCCCAGCGGTCAATCGATCAAATACAACAGTGGGAACAGGTAAATCCAGATCAAGTCGACCAAGTGCCAATACAGCCCGACATAGTCGACGGGCCCAAAGTAGTCGCTGCGCCAGTGGTTATTAATGGAACGCCAATACAACCAGCCCAGCGCGATAATTCCGGCGATAATGTGAATCGCGTGAAGCCCCGTCATGCAGTAGTAGATACTAAAGAACGTACCAACGTTGCGATCAAATTCCGGAATCTCACGATGATGTCCGTGACCATGATCGTCCCCGTGGTGTTCATGGTCACCCGCAGCATGAGCATGCTCATCGCCGTGGTCGCTATGGTCGTCGTGGCCATGCCCGTCTTCTTGGTGACCAGAATCGGCAGCGTGGTCGTCGTCATGATCTTTGTCGTCACCAATCGCTTCCGCAGTCATGGCGTACAAAGCGATTGGACGAACCGGCTCATCAATCGAAGCGTGTTTGGATTCGCCAATTCCGGCGGCCATGAACAGAACGCCGATCACAACACCGAGGAAATAACCGGCGACCGTAATCGTCATGCCCAGCCAAAACTTCGACGAGGTAGCTTTGTCAGTCAGCCGAAACACGGCGCTGGCAATCGCAAATCCGATCAGCAGCAGCAACGGGATCACGGACAGCTTTACCAAATAATCGGAAAGGCCGCTGATCATCGTTTGTGCGGGATGATCATAGGTGAAGTCGAACGCACTACGGACCAGGATTCCCATGTCCCACTTGTGGCTGTACTCAACGGCTTTCACACCCAGGAACATGGTGGCACAGACCATCGTGATCAAAACGTAAATGCCACAACTCTTGTTCTTTCCCAGCTGAGCCGAACGAACGCCAAGCGCCATCGTCAAGCTACTGAACAGCAACACGATGGTGTTCAATCCGCCAAGGTACTTGTTCAAATAGACGTGTGCCTGATCGAAAATCTCAGGGTGGTGATTTCGATATAGCGTGTAGGCAACGAACAAGCCACTGAAGAACAGGACTTCGGTGACCAGGAACAGCCAGATCCCCAGCTTGCCTGAGTCGAACTGTTGTTCGGGCGAGTCAAAGTGATGCGCAATAAATTCACCATGATCGTGATGATGATCGTCGTGGTGATCGTGTGAGTGGGTATCGGCAACGGCCATTTTCACAGGCTCCGAAATCTTCGGCTAATTGATGATTGAAATTACTTAAGGTTGATGTTTTTTGTCGTAGTGGGTGAGGTCATAAGTCCTGTCGAACTAGCCCCAACCACCCAACACGCAGTATCTACTAGTGGTGCACCGGTTCTTTGCGTGGTGGAACCTTGTCTGGATCGGCGAACTCACGGGAAATATAAGTTCCCAATTCTTCATCGAATACCATCGCGTCGAAATCGTATGGATCGTTAAGGATTGGTTTGTGAACAAAGTTATGAAAGTCAGGAGGCGAGCTTGATTGCCATTCCAAAGACGCGGCTTTGAACGGATTGGCTCCACAGCGAGGGCCCTTCAACGCGGAGTAAACCAGTACCAGGAATGAAAGCAAAATGCCCAATCCCAATACAAACGCGCCAATGGTCGAAATCTGATGGAAGGCAAGAAACTCTGGGTCGTAGGAAGCGTAGCGACGTGGCATCCCGCGTGATCCCATTACAAACTGTGGAAAGAAAGTAACATTGAACCCCGAGAAGACCAAAAAGCAACCAATGCGACCAAGAAAGTCGTTGTACATTCGGCCCCAAATTTTCGGCCACCAGTGAAACACACCGCCCAACAGCGCTGTCAGGGTTCCACCTACCATTACGAAGTGAAAGTGAGCCACAACGAAGTACGTGTCGTGCAAGTGAATATCAGTTGACAACGCACCAAGGAACAAGCCGGTCAAACCACCGATACCAAAGAGGAAAATAAACGACAATGCATAACACATCGGGGTGTTGAGCAAAATCGAACCCTTGTACAGCGTCGCCAGCCAGTTAAACACTTTTACCGCAGAGGGAATCGCAACGGTGAACGTGATCGCACTAAAGATCAACGTTACCACCTGCGACTGACCACTGGTAAACATGTGGTGGCCCCAAACCAGGAATCCAAGTAGCGCGATCGCGACACTGGAGAACGCAATGAATGAGTAACCAAAAATTCGTTTCTGGGCGTAGACGGAGATCAACTCGCTGATCACGCCCATCGCTGGAAGGATCATGATGTAAACCGCAGGGTGCGAATAGAACCAGAAGAAGTGCTGGAACAAAACCGGGTCACCGCCGTATCTGGGATCAAAGATACCGATGTGCATCGTCTTTTCAGCGATCAGCATCAGCAACGTGATTCCCAAAACTGGAGTCGCCAGAACCTGAATGATCGCAGTAGCGTAAAGCGACCAGATGAACAAAGGTAGCTTGAACCAACCCTGGTTTTTGGCTCGCATCGTGTTAACGGTGACTAGAAAGTTCAGACCCGTGAAAATCGAACTAAAGCCCAGCACGAACGCACCGAACGTCGCCCAGATTACTCCGGTTTGGGTATCAATACTGTAGGGCGTGTAAAAGGTCCAACCAGTGTCCAGACCGTAGCCAGTCAAAATCGCCGTCAACAACATCCCGGTGCCGATGATCCAAAGGTAAAAACTGGCCAGATTCATGCGGGGGAAGGCTACGTCTTTGGCCCCAATGGTCATCGGAAGGACAATATTTCCCAGCGCCGCCGGGATACTTGGAATGATGAACGAGAAGACCATCACCGCGCCGTGAAGCGTAAACATCTGGTTATACATGTCATCCGACATGCGGGTCGCACCGTCGAATGCCCACAAGTGGGTTCGCAGAACCAAGGCAAACGTTCCAGCCAGGAACAAAGCGAACGTGACACCGACCAGGTACATGATTCCAATTCGCTTGTGATCAATCGTCAAAGCCCACGATTTGAAAATCGTCCAGTACCGCTCGAATCCAGTGATGCTCGGGTCGGGCAAATCATGATTCAAAAAGTGCGTTTCGGGAGTGTCAAAAAGTGCTTTTCGTGTTGATGCGTCTACCATAATTTTAACCTTGGTTTGAAAGCAGGTTATGCTTATTCAAATTCGCTTGTTCAGTCTCGTGTTTCGCGTTGATGTCGAACGTCAGGGTGTCGGAGTCTCTGTCGGAACAGTTGGAACGGGAACCGCCGGAGCCTCAACTGCTGGAACAACTGGCGTTTCGATGATCGGAGTCGCGGGTGCAATCGTTGGCGCTTCGACTTCAATCGTTTCGACGATCGGAGTCACGACAGCTGCAGGTGTTGCTGGTGCTTCCACTACTGGTGCTGCTACAGGGGGAGCAACCAAAGGCGTTTCGGTTTCAAGTGTTACCGGAGTTGCAGCGGCCCCAGGTGCTTCCAGCGTTGCTGCTGGCACGGCTGGGGCAGATTCTACGTCGCCACCCTCAACTGCCGTGGGAACTGTTTCTTCCATGTCGGCTTCTTTAGGTGAGAACTCAGGATGTTGCTCTAAGAATTCTTCATCCGTCCCGGAGAAATCTTCTTTGGCCTTAAGGTATTTCAAGTAAGCCACGACCCGGTCAATATCTTGCTGGTCAAGGATCCCTTTGAATGAGTTCATTTTGGCAGCGTAGCCGTCGACAATCTTGGCGTTGGGGTACCAGATGGATTCCTGAACGTAAGCCCGATTAACTGGTACGGTTTTACCGCCACCGTAATTCTCCTGAGTTCCCCAGATCAGGTTCAATGCCGGGCCAGTTGCTTTGCTGCCGTCGACTTTGTGACAGCCCGAACACTGGATCTGGTAGATGTGCTCGCCGTTTTCCCACATTGGTTTTTCGGCTTCGATCCACTCGGTGTTTTCTTTTCGGGCTTTGGAGCTGGTGTGAACTTCCGCCATTGTTTTCATTTTGGAGTGACCCGTTCCGCAATACTCGTTACACGAAAGACGGTACTGTCCCACTTTGGTTGGCTCGATGTAAGCGTAGGTGTAACGGCCGGGCACGATGTCCATTTTTTGACGAAACGCCGGAACATAAAAACTGTGCAGAACGTCTTCGGATTGCATCACCAGAGATACCGGTTGGCCTTGCACCAAATGCAGCTCGGGGGATTGGTCGCCGTCGGGATAGGTAAATATCCAACCGAACTGTTTCGCGGTGACGAGAATTTCCTCAGAGTCTTCACGAGGCGTCCTCATGTTGAAGAAGCTTTCGGCACCGACATAGAACATCCAAACCAGAAGGATACTCGGAAGGACCGACCAGAGAATTTCGATCGCAGTATTGTGAGAGGTGCTGGGTTGCGGATCGATCACACCACCTTTACGACGGTACTTGATGCAGAAGTACACCATCACGCCGACGATACCGATAAAAAATACGAGCGAAATCCAGAAGATCGCCATGTACAAATAGTCGACCTCAGCGGCAAACGAAGAAGCCTGCTCAGGAAACCAGTATTCGGTAACAAACGGATTGGAAGTCGATCCTTCAGGCCTCGCCAACGCATGGTCAGGAACTGTGGTGCCATCGAGGCTGACGGCTTCAGTTCGTGCGCGTAACTCTGCAAGATTGTCGGTTACTTTTTCGGTCGCTGTTTCCACTCCGGTTTGAGTAGCTTGAGCGAGCATCAAAGGTAGTTGCCAATTCATCGTATTTTCAAAAGTTAAAGGTTGATCAAGTAGATCTTACACTGCCCCGGTAGCAGGCTTTTCAGGCTGCTGTGGAGAGCTTGAGTTTTCAAAGTTCAAAGTTGTATCTTGTTTCGCATCTTGGTTGCCTCGCCGCAGGAACCAATAGGGAACCAGGCCGACGATCAAAGCGATGACCGTGATCAGGGCACCGATTCGCATGATTGACATCGCTTGAAATGCGTACTTGCCCGTTGCCGGGTCATATAAAAAACATCCCATGCCGTAAGCGAGCATGTTGATAGGCGATCCAATTTTCCCAGCTGCCGATTCGATCAAAGCTTTTTCGATCGTGTCGGGATCATAATCAAGGCCGTGAATGTAACGGACAATTTTTCCTTCCGGGGAAACCAGAATGAAAACCGGTGGATGCGAAAAAAGTTTTTGCGATGGAACGTACTTGAATTCAAAACCGCAAGTGTCGGTCAACCGTTTGATGTTGGCTTTTTTGCCGGTTAGAAAATGCCAGCCGTCTTCGGTGCCAGGTTGGTTGTATTGATCGGTGTATTTTTCTTTTGTTTTACGAGCCCGCGACGTTTGTTCATTGGGGTCGATACTGACCGAGACGACCTGAAAATCTTCTCCAACCTTGAAACCGATTTGAAGCAGCGTTGACGTCATGTTCTCCAACTGAACACTGCAAAGTTTCGGGCAGTTGGAATAGTTGAACGAAAGCATCACCGGCTGTTTGCCGTCGAAGTAGCGACCAATCTCAACGAAACGATTTTCTTCATCGTTAAACGTGATGTCGCCAGGAATGAAATCACCGGTTTTGGATCGAACCCCGATGTTCTTGCCAACGTCAGGTTTTTCGCGCAAACCGTAAGGATCGTTATCTGAGTCGCTGTCTTCAACCGACTCTTGGGTATCTGCTTGAGCCGCCGTGTCAGAATCCTGAGCCAAACCAATCGATACACCCATACCGCCAACCAGCATTGCAACTGCGGCAATGACTAACCATGGGTTTGAGATTGTTATCGAATTTAGTTTCACTTTGTTATGTCGCGATTAACTTGCGTTTTAATTTCAGTTTTGGTTTGTCAGTCAGGTCCGTATGGCAGCGAAATTGCTGCTTTACATTCTAGTGCCCGGTTGTTTCGTTTCCGCCGTAGGTCGCGACAACTTTTTTCATCGCATCGTCGATCGAGATCAAACCCTCACCGCCGGCAAGCATCTGTTTCTGTTGAACAACCTGTTTGACCGCTGGCATGTTTTCGGCTGCAGCAGATCGGTCTTTCAAATAGGCGTTCTGCCATTGGTAGCAAAGCCCCTGCACGAACATGATCGTCAGCAGAGTCACGATCGCACTGATAGCGCCCACCAATACGATAACCGGTGTGTTGATGTCGTCGTAACTTGGGCCCTCGCCGTGGCCGTGATCATCGTGATTTGTTGTTTCGTGAGTCATTTTTCTTCACTGATACGTTAATTTTTGAACGATTTAGTCTGAGGTTGGATCTGCAAATTAATGAACTTCGTGGTTCAACGCTTCTCCCAGTCGTGGATCCTGCAGCGGCACCAACGGACGATTTCGCGTCACGATGCAGAACAGAGCGATGTATACCGCGATCATTCCGACCAGACAGGAAATGCCAGTCAGAAAACCCATCCCCGAGAGTGTGAACTCATTTTCGCCCGGATTCAAATGTGGCATTACGAGCCAGTAGTGGTCGACCCAGTGCATGCACAGGATGAAGACAGCCGAAATCGTCAACAGGATTTTGTTTCGCCGCAGGCCGCGCCCCATCAACAGAAAGAATGGAATGAATAGGTGACCGACAAGCAGGATCAAGGAAAGACCTTTCCAGCCGGGTTGGTTGATTCGCAGGTCGTACCAGAACGTTTCTTCCGGAATGTTGGCGTACCAGATCAACAAGAACTGGCTGAACGCGATGTAACCCCAAAAGATCACAAAACCCTGCATCAGCTTGCCAAGATCGTGATAATGTTCGATCGTAATTTCATCAGTCACGCGGCCGGTTCGCTGCAACCACAAACAGGTCAACATGATCGTGCACAATGCGCTCAAGAACGCACCGGCGAAAAAGTAAACCGGGAACATGGTGCTAAACCACAGCGGCGACAGCGACATTTCGAGGTCGAACGAAGCGAACACGATTGAGGCTGCGAACAGGATCATGAATGGAGCCGAGAACGCCTGGTTGCGGGCGGTCAATTTTTTATCGCCAGAAACATCCTGAGCCAGCGAGTTCTTGAGGAAGAAGAATGACATTCCGCCCCAGATCAAGAAGTAAGCTACGATCCTGCCGGTGAAAAACCACTGGTTCAAAAACGCGCCTTTGAGTTGCTCAAGCGGTGGCAGCGGAGCACTGGCCAAGATGGCGGCTTTGGCTTCATCGGAACCGTGGATCGTGTAACCCTCTTCAACCCAAGGGTAAACCGTGTCGGTTCCCGTGATGACCGTAATCAAGATTGGCAGAAAGAGTAAAAACAGCGGAAAGCTGCACATTGCGTAGAGTTCAGCAACACGACGAACCGTCGCGCTCCAGCCGGCTCGGGTCAGGTGCATGATTGTCACAAAGAACAAACAGCCGAGAGAAATTGAAAGCACAAAACAGAATGCGACCAGATAATTGTACAGAAACCGACTCGGGTCGAATCCGCTGAGGACAAACGCGAGTCCGATTCCAACGGCACCGATAATCAGGCCGATAGGAATCGTGCGCACGTAGCCTTCGTTAAGCGAAGTGATCGGCGAAGTGATTTTTGCAGGTCGTGTCTTATGCATTTCAAATCTAAATTCGTTTGGCCGGGTTGGCAATCTGATTTATGTTTGAGTGGAACTGGTTAAACGATTAAGGCATCGGTTTGTAACTGGCGGAGTCACCGGCAACGGGATCAGCTTCAGCGTCTTCGGTTCCTGGCGGCTTGATGCCAGTTTCCTGAAGGGCTTTCACATAAGCCACAATCGCCCAGCGGTCTTTCGCCGAGATTTGCGATTTGTATGGACCCATCATGCTGCGCCCGTTGGTGATGGTGTCGAAGATTCGTCCCACAGGATTCTTGGCCGGGTCTTTGACGACAGGGTCGTGAAGCGACTTTGCCGTCGTCCACGAGGCCTTGCTCGTTGCGACCAGCGCCATGGCTCGTTGGTTCACCAACCCATCACCGTTGCCCGAATAACCGTGGCAAGCTGAGCAGTAAATGTTGAATCGTTCCTGACCTCGCGCAAGAAACTCAGCATTGATTTCGATGCCAGCAGGAAAGGTAGTGACATACTTGCTGAGATCTTCCTCGACTGGTGCAGCGGCGTCCTGACCATCCTGGCCGGCAGCCAAACTGGTTCGGGCTGAGCCGGTTTGAGTCGTGACCGTGGTGACGGCTTTGTAACCCTGTTTGATACCCTGATACATTTCGGTGTCCGATTCCAGTTGATCCCAGGCAACCGAACCTTCAACCGGAGCACGCATCGCACGCATATCGAGGAACAAGTTTTCCCCGTTGACCATCGTTGGAGCGACGGTTTGGGTCTTTGATTTTTCTTGCCAATCCATGTCAGGCATGAAGTGTAAACGAGGAGCACGATTGGTCATGCCCATCGAGCGGAAAATGACCACCGGTGGAATCAACAGTAGCAACGCGCCCAACAGTGCGACCAGGCGGAACCAGCTCGGCAGGACGTTGTCGGTTAAATCCTGTCGGCACTCTTCAATCGCAACGGCGCCCCACTCGTTAAGCTGAGACTCGGTTGAACCACGATCGAACTTTTCGTCTTTCTCTTCGATCATCAAGAAGAATTTGTCGTTGGTGGCTCGCTTGAATCGAGAGATACGATGCAGCGGATTGGAAAGCATTGGTAGCTTGTTCAAAATCCACATGCCAAAGAACGTGGCAAAGGCACTCGAAAGAACGATGACCTCAAACGTAACCGGAATGTTGGCCGGCAGACTGAAATAGGGTTTACCACTGATCTTGAACGGGTAACCAGGAAACGCCGGAGAGACAGTTCCCGAATCGGTGTTGGTGTACCACTGCATTCCCAAGCCGATGCAAACCGCGCCCAAGGCGATCCCGAGCACGATAAACGGCAGGATCGAACGCTTGATCCCCAGAGCCGGATCGATTCCGTGTACCGGGAACGGCGAGTAAGCATCGGTTTTGGTGTAACCGAATTCACGGGCTTGATTACAGGCGGCCACAAGCGAATCGGGATCATCGAACTGCGCCAGCAATCCAACAAGCTTTGAATCTTCGGTTGTGTCAGTGTTGTTTTCTTCAGCCATTGTATTTTCGTTTTTTATTTGGGTTCAACGAAATCTAGTAGTTTTCAAAGCCACCCTCCCTCTGGGAGGGTCAGGCGCAGCCTGGGGAGGGTTTTGAAAGTCATCATTTCTCCATTTCTAGAGATTGATACAGCCCTCCCCGAGCCGTTGGCTCGACCCTCCCAGAGGGAGGGTGGCCAGTCATTTTAAATTAACTACTTATTCAAACTCCTCGAACCTTTTCTTGAACTGTGTGATTCAGCTAAATCTTTTCTGTGTGATTTCAAATGCGCGTTTTCAAAAGCAATACTAATGATGATCGACATGTGCACGTGGCATGACGCCTTTGACTTCCGCGATCGCGATGACCGGAAGGAAGCGACAGAACAGTGCGAACATCGTAAAGAACAATCCGAAACTTCCGATCAACATTAATAGATCGATCCAGGTCGGATGAAAGTAAGCCCAGCTCGACGGATTAAAGTCACGGCACAGCGACGTAATTGTGATCACGAATCGTTCGAACCACATTCCGATGTTTACAAAAACGCAAATGATGACCATGAACCACGGCGTCGTGCGGCACCACTTGATCCAGAAGAACTGTGGGATCGCCACGTTACAGGTGACCATGATCCAGTAAGCCCACCAGTAGTTACCAAAGGCACGGTTGTAGAACGCAAAGCCTTCCCACGGAACGCCGGAGTACCACGCGATAAAGAATTCGATACCGTACGCGGTACCGACCATCATTCCCGTGGCCATGATGATCTTGTTCATGTTCTCAAGGTGGCGAAGCGTAATCAGTTGCTCCAGCCCGTAGATTTTTCGAACCGGAACCAGCAGCGTGACTACCATCGCAAAACCACTGAAGATCGCACCGGCAACAAAGTACGGTGGGAAAATCGTGGTGTGCCAGCCAGGTACCTGAGAAACAGCAAAGTCGAAACTAACGATCGTATGTACTGAAAGAACCAGAGGAGTCGCTAACGCCGCCAGGATCGTGTACGCAATTTCGTAACGGTGCCAACCGCGAGCTGAACCGGTCCAGCCCAGTGACAACAGTCCGTAGATGAATTTACCGATTCTGGATTTGCAGCGATCGCGGAAGGTCGCGATATCAGGAACCATTCCCATGTACCAGAACAGGACCGAAACGGTCGCATAAGTCGAAACCGCGAAAACGTCCCAAAGCAGTGGACTACGAAAGTTGGGCCACATCGCCAGGTGTTCAGTGGGAACCGGGAATAGCCAGTAGAACGCCCAGACGCGACCAATGTGAACGCCCGGGAAAAGCCCGGCACACATGACCGCGAAAATGGTCATCGCTTCGGCAGCACGGTTGATACTGGTTCGCCAGTTTTGCCGAAACAGAAACAGGATCGCAGAAATCAGCGTTCCCGCGTGGCCGATACCGACCCAGAAAACGAAGTTGACGATCGGCCAACCCCAATAGGCCGGGTTGTTGTTACCCCAGACTCCAACGCCCTTCATGATCAAGTGACCCACACAGGCGCCCAAAATCGCCAACAGAGACAACGCTACTCCGAGCGTTATCCACCAGATCTTGGGCATCTTTTCATCTTCCCAGATCTTGCAGACGGTGTCAGTTACGCCGGCGTAATCCAGACCAAGCACCAACGGCGAGCGTTCCGCCGCGTCGTCATGCGTGTTGTTCAGGTCGACCGTAGCCATTTATAAATCTCGTATCTTAAGTTTTTTAGTGTTGTATCGTTTGTTTTGCGTCGACGTTATCCCGCCGGTCGCAAGTTTTAGTGACCGGGTTCTACCGGTTCAGTATGTGCTTCAGCTGGCGCGGTGTGATTGTCAACGTGAGCCGGTTGCTCAACGTGAGCCGATTTGCCATGCTCAGCCTCGGCATGCTCGGCGTGACTGTGGTCCTTTTCAGGAACACCATGACCGGCAACCGAATTACTGTCGTCCCGATCGATGAGCGATTCGTGTGGATTTCGAACGCGGGCCAGGTACTTGGTACGCGGACGGTTGTTGAGGTCTTTCAACATCGAGTAAGCCCGTGGGCTGGCGTGGGCTTTGGCGACGTCAGACTCTGGGTTGTGGAGATCGCCGAACTTGATCGCCTGGGTTGGACAAGCGTCCTGGCAAGCGGTCGTGATTTCGTTGGCTCCGATTTCCCGGTCTTCAACCTTGGCGAGAATCTTCTTGTTGGAGATTCGCTGGGTACAGTAAGTACACTTCTCCATCACGCCTCGACTGCGGATGGTGACTTCTGGATTCATCATCAAGTTTTGCAACTGACGGTCACCGGCAGGAAGCTTGTCCGCGCCCGGGTATTTGAGCAGCGTAACGGCGTCACTGTAATTCAAGTAATTGAAGCGACGCACCTTGTAAGGACAGTTGTTGCCGCAATATCGAGTTCCGATACAGCGGTTGTAAACCATGTCGTTGAGGCCTTCGTGGCTGTGAACCGTCGCGGCAACCGGACAAACCGTTTCGCATGGAGCATTCTCACAGTGATGGCAGGCGACGGGTTGCTGAATGATGATCTCGTCGTCGTCGCTGGCGTCGTCGTTGTAAAGGTTGTCGCCGTAATAACGGTCGATGCGAATCCAGTGCATCTCGCGACCACGCCAGACTTCGTCTTTGCCAACAACAGGAACATTGTTTTCGGCTTGGCAGGAAACAACACATGAGTTGCAGCCAATGCACTTGTTGAGGTCAATCGACATGCCCCAGGTGTTAACGTACGACGTCGGCTGGCCGTCGTTCTCAACGTTCTTGTAGTCTTCGCGCGAACCACGTGTCAGATCGAACAGCGCGTGGTGCGAGTGGAACGCTTCTGGCCACTGAGGCTTGTGATCGCCATGGCCGTGCCCGTGGTCGTCATGTCCGTGGTCGCCATGACCATCTTCTGATGGGTGGTCGTGTGTATCCTGAAGATAGCTGACCTGAGTAATGATCGGTAACTCGCCATTTTTACCAGCGGCATAGGATCGTTTTTGACCCGGCAAGTTGGCAGGTTTTACAGAACCATGCGTGCCATGTGAACCATGCGAATCGCCATGCGAGACCGGATGGTGCGACATGAATTCTTTGTAGCTCTTGAAGGAGCCTTCGCGGATCAATGAACTACGGTCCGATTCGGTTTTGCTCGCGTCGCGGAACATTCGGGCTTGAATTTCTTCGCGACCGGTTTTGTCGATCGTCCACGGCTCTTGGACCAGAGCGAGTTTGTACAAGGTACTGCTGCCATTGACGTCCGCTTTTTCGATCGGAGAGACGAGCCAATTGTCGGCGCTTCGAATTGGATTGACATCGAATCCAACCGCATCAACACCAAGCACCTCTTCGCCGCCGACCCGACCGGCACTTTTGCGGCCGTAACCGATTTCCAAAGCGATCGTGCCGTTGGCTTGTCCGGGTTGGATAGCGATTGGAATTTTGATCGTTTCGCCATTGAGCGCGAGGGTCATCATCGTCGTGCGTGACTTACCTGACATGCCCAACTGGGTGACACCCAGAGCCTTGGCAGTTTTGGGGCTGACCGAAGCCACGTTATCCCAAGCGATTTTCGTGAAAAGATCGGGAAGCTCTTGCAGCCACGCGTTGTTGGCAAACCGACCGTCGTAGACTGAGTTGCTCGGGGCGAATACGACTTCGAATGATTCTCCGTCCCAGGGCTTGGCCCAACTGTCGTCGGCCGGGATCGTCGGCGCGGTGCCGGCAGAGACGGTAGCAGCTTCGCCACCCAAGGTTCCTTCGACGAAGCCATCGTGGACGGCTTGTTGCCACGCAGCACCTTGCAGCTTCAACGTTTCTTGAACGATCGCTTGGCCTTCGGTGACTTCCATGCCTAACAGTGTGGCCAAAGTTTCGATTTCCGATTTCCCATCGAAGAGCGGATTGATCAGTGGCTGGCCAACCAACACTGAGCCATCGTAGGAGAAACCGTCTTTCCATGACTCCAGCGGATGAGCTGCATTGCTGACGTAGGCACAAACGTTGCTGGTTTCATTCTTAAATGGCGTCACGTGTAGTGCGTCTGTTTTGGCGATCAGTTCACGGAGCTTCAAGCCGCGCGGCGCGTCTTGAACAGGATTGCCGCCCAGGATGATCAGTTTCTCAATCGAGCCACCACTCAGGGCTGCCGCCAGCTCTTTGATTGAGTCGAGCGTCGAAGTTCGTTCGACATCGTGCAGCTTGGTGAATGTAATTGTGCTGCCGTGGTTGCCAAGTTTTTCGTTGAGGGCATGAACCAGGGCGTGGACTTGGGCAGGTTGTTTTTCACCCGCGATGATAATTGACTTGCCTTTGTTGGCCGCCAAATCAGACGCCATCGCAGCCAGGACTCGCTCGCGATATGGAAGCGACTTGTCCACCTCCCCTGCTCCGTCGACCGCCGCCGCCAAAGCCGCCGCAAAGCCGGCGATCTTTGAGCTGGGAACCGAGATGCGATGATCGGCAGCCGCTCCGGTCGTGGTGTACTGGCTTTCGACGCTGTACATTCGGCTCATCTTGCCGCTCTCGGCATCGCGACTCTTGGCGAATGAGATCGAGTTGGCGATGCTGCCTTGATCCATCAGCAACGGGTCAGCATCCAACGTGACGATGATCGCGGCATCATCAAATTTGTAGTGGGCTCGAACTGGAGTCCCGAAGGCTTGCTTGCTACCGGCTCGGGTGTTGTCGTCGGAGATCGTGGCAAAGGAAAACCACTTGCCACCTTTGCCAGTGAACTCTTGCTGCATACGAAGCAAACTTGGCGAAGAAGTTGGCTCGCTCAGCACGGCAACCTTGGAGAGGTCCGATGGAAGCTTGCAGTTGGCGATCAGTTTCTCCCAAGTCGTTTCCATGAACTTGGGTCGGGCTTTCATTCCCAATGAATTGGCAACCATTGGCATTCGCAGCCGATCAGGATCGTAAAACTCCAGGATCCGGGCTTGAGAAAATGCTGACGAGGCGCCCATTGAATCAGGGTGCTTGGGATTGCCGTCGAGCTTGATCGGTCGCCCGTCGTAATTGGTTGACAACAGCGGAATCGCAACGCCGCCCAGTTCAGTCATCGTGGCAAACTTTTGCGGCACTCCGGGAAGCCGATCGTGCGGGCGGAATGCAAAGGGAGCAATTTTTTCTTCTTCGTAACGGCAGCCGGACAAACCGCCCAGAGCCAGCGACGCACCCATCAACTGCAACCAGCGTCGACGCGAGAATCCGTCGTCACCGTGGCTTTCAAGCGCAGAGCCAAAATCACGATCAATCGCTTCATTGAACTCAGATGAGCTTTCCAGCTGATCCACAGGGACGAAGTTGTATTGTTTGGTCTGGTTGGTACGGGGTTTGTTCATTCTTGATACTTCAGATAATGTCGCGTTTTCGCGTTCTGGATCACCGAATCTGATTGGCAAATTCGGAAACTCAACTTTCGTGTCATTAATTGACGCTCGGCGTTAACGATGGCACGTTGAACAACTGATGTTTGGGTTAACGGAATCTAAAAACTGACTGCCGTAGTGTTTGCCGTAAGCGTCAGAGCCAACCTCAAGTTTCTTGCCGTCGTGTTCGGGAACAAAATCAAGCTGCGTGACGAGGCTTGGGTCGCGTAAATGGTTTTCAGGTTTACGATGACAATCAAGGCACCACTTCATTGACATTGGCTCGACTTGCGTGACGACTTCCATTTTGTCGATCCGCCCGTGACAGGAAACGCAACTGATGCCGCCATTGATGTGGGCTGCGTGATTAAAGTAAACAAAGTCAGGCAGGTCATGGACGCGCTCCCACAGGACGGGGTCGCCGTCTTCAAGACTTTCGCGAATCGGTTTGAGAACAGTGCTCTCTGGATGAACGATTCCCAAATCACGCTCTCCGCCAGTGGTCCGGTTTCCACCATGACAGTTACCACACGTTGCGGTGGCCGGGATCGCAGCGTGAGCAGTTCGCTCAACCGTGTTGTGGCAGTAACGACAATCAAGCTTTAACTGCCCCGCATGTAGTTTATGACTAAACGGGACCGGTTGTTTGGGTTGATGACCAACATTGATGATCGTTGGATGGATCGCAGCAAACAGGCAGGTCGCCAAATAGCCTCCGACTGTTACAGCAGTCGCCACCAAAAGGAGAGTGAACTTGTTTACCCATGTCGGGAAATGAAACTCTTGCATCAATTCACCATAGCGCCTTCGAAGGACGCACTTAAAAAGATATGGTCAAAATTTGTGGCCTCCAGGCGCGCATATATCGCGCCCAGAATGCTTTCTTATCGCTCTATTGACTGGAAAATCTAAAACAAAGTCACTTCAATAACCATGCGTAAAACTGTCCCAGTACTATTGGGGGGTTTTAGATGGACGGCCTGGCCCAGCCAAATTGGGTAGCCGAGGTGTTTGCAACAAGGGAGCGAGTGAAGTTGGGTGGGTTAGTTAGGTTGTAACCGACGTACTGGACCAGCATTGTGACGAAAACAAAGAATGCTAACCGCCACGTTGTGGCAATAGAGCGGTAAAGAAAGAGCCTAAAGAGCTACCGGCTTGTCGTTAAAATAAGATACGTACAACCAGCAGAGGATTTTGATGAAGACAAAGCCGTCAATAAGTGTTTGCATTTCGGTTTGGTTGGCTGCTGCATCGGCGCTTGGCCAAGCGACCGACAATGCCACCATCGACCAGTCGTACACCCTGACCAACCACATCGCCTATTCCAATGTCGACGACCAAGAACTATTGCTCGATGCGTATATTCCAAGTGCGGACGGGAAATATCCAGCGGTATTAGTAATTCACGGCGGTGCCTGGCGGTTCGGCGATCGCAAGCAACTGAGCAGCTATGCTCGATCACTAGCCGAAAGAGGATTTAGTTGTTTCGCAATTGATTATCGCTTGGCCCCCAAGCATAAGTTTCCCGCCCAAATTGAGGATTGCCGGGCGGCTGTTAAATGGATCAGAAAAAGCGCGAGTAAATATAAAGTGGATGCTTCGAAATTGGGGGTCATTGGGTATTCAGCCGGAGGACATTTGGCAACCTTACTAGGCACCACTGGCGAAGAGCCGAACGAGCAGAATGGGAATTTTGACATGCGCGTTCAAGCAGTGGTAGCCGGTGGCGCACCGACAGATTTCCGCTGGATGCCCGACAAAGGGAAATGGGCTAAGTATTGGATGGGTGGCGACCTCGATTCAGTTCCAGAAAAATTTCGCTTGGCCTCATCAGCCGCTTTTGTCGATGCAAAAGATCCACCAACATTTTTCTTCCACGGGACAAGAGATACTTTGGTACCACCGGCTTGGGCGGGCGCATGTCATATTGCACTTGAAGAAGCAGGGGTAAAAACAGTAATGCATTCAATCCGTGGCGCTGACCACATTCAAGCCGCCAAAGATGAAGACGCTTTGAAAAAAGCGTTTGAATTTCTGGTGACGGAGCTACAGGCAGACCCAAAACCTGAACTCAAGGTTGAGTCAAAACCAAGGACTTCTGACAATCCCACTACGCCATCTGGAAAGCTCTAAGTTAGAACCGATTTACGTTTCTTACTATCTACGGCTGTGAACTCGCGAAAAAGCTCCATTTCATACTGGCTTCCAACGACCAGCGGAGTGCGCTGGTGAATCTTGCTGGGCTCGATATCCAAAATCGGTTGGCGACCGTCAAGTGCGATTCCGCCCGCCTGCTCAGCAATCATCGCGATCGGATTGCCTTCATACAGCAGTCTCAGCTTGCCCGAGCTATGACTTTCCGTCGGCGGGTAAATGAACACACCGCCTCGTAGTAAGGTTCGATGAAAGTCCGCGACCATCGAACCGATGTAGCGAGATCGATATGGGCCGGCTTTGCCGCTTCGTATGTGTCCAATGTAGTTCTGATAGTCCTGCGGGAAACTTTCGAAGTAAGCTTCGTTGACCGAGTAGCTCTTCCCGCGCGTTGGCATTTTGATATTCTCACGTGTCAACACGAACTCGCCAACGTGCGGATCAAGCGTAAAACCGTGCACGCCGTCACCTAAAGTATAAACCATCACGGTAGATGACCCGTAAGCGACATAGCCCGCTCCGACTTGTTTTCTTCCTTGCTGCAAAACCCAATTTGAAGGGTTTCCTGAAGCCGCTTCTTCGGGTCGGCGAAAAATTGAGAACGTCGTTCCCACGCTCACGTTGACATCAATGTTTGAAGATCCATCAAGAGGATCAAAAATCACCGCGTACTTGGCTTGGGATAGATCGCCAATCACCCGAACATCTTCTTCCTCTTCCGACGCGATTACAGCAACGCTTCTGCAACTTGCCAGACTATGAATCATCACCTCGTTGGAATAGACATCCAGGATCTGTTGCGATTCGCCTTGAACGTTTGTTTCGCCAAATTCACCTAACACATTGTTGATTCCAGCACGGCGGATTTGTGCCTGAATCTTTTTTGCTGTCAGAGATAGCGCTGAAAACAAGGATGAAAGTTCTTCAGACTCACCCGTTAATCCCAATCGTTGGGAGGACAGGTGTTGCTGAATCGTTGGAAAAGAACGGGCGAATTCTTGGGCAGGGCAATGGATCATGTAGAAGTCTCTGGAAGCTAAATATCCCTTAAAAGCTCCCAGAGTAACTTGAGACCACCTAAAATCGAGGTGGATATTTCGCAAAAGGACCGATTTTTGAAAATAATTTGGTTCAATTTTAGCGATAATAACGCGCTTAATGGACTAAATCCCAAGCGCTTTATGCATTTCGTGCCCCGTCCAATCTTTACGACCCCGGGGCCACCTACTACGAAGGTGATGGTCCCCGGGAACCCGCCGCGACGATGTCGCAGTTTGCAGCCAAGCAATACACCAAATGGCTGAGTAAAATTTCGAAAGACTTCTATCGTTTGCCAACCGAAGCCGAGTGGGAGTACGCCTGTCGCGCCGGCACAAAGACGGCGTATCATTTTGGCGACGATGTCGACGAACTTAAAGAACATGGTTGGTACGAACAAAACTCCGAAGAGGTGCGTACCGATTGTGGGGAACTCAAACCTAATAAATGGGGTTTGTACGACATGTATGGCAATGTCGCTGAGTGGGTATTGGATCAATACGACGAAGACGGTTACACTCACGTCGAAGCTCGAGCGAAGCTAACGGTTGAACAGGCTTATAGAAAACCAACCAAGTTGTTCCCTCGTGTCGTCAGAGGCGGGTATTGGGAGAGCGCACCAGAGGAATGCCGAAGCGCTTCGCGACTCGGCTCCGAAGAATATTGGCGCGAAGAAGACCCAAATGTACCTAAGAGCCCCTGGTGGCTTACCACTTCGGAAGCACTAGGCGTTGGGTTTCGTGTGATTCGACCTCTGACTGCTCCAGAAACCGATTCAGCAAGGAACGAATTCTGGGACGCCGACCTCCCTTCGATCATGGAAGATGTCGGTGAGCGAATGAAGACTCATGGAAAGGGGAATTACGCGCCGGTTGATCCAGATTTACCCAAAGACATCCAACGGCTAAACAAAAAGTAAATCTGGTTTGCCTGACTCAGTTCACTCTGGGCAATCGATAGCGTTGGCTTTAGCAAGAAGAATGCTCTGAGATAAGC
>CAYSQZ010000006.1:0-24479 GCA_964433035.1 uncultured Pirellulaceae bacterium
TGAGTAGGGTCAGCGAGACGACGAAGAGGATTGGCAGTGTGATGCCGTAGCCCCATCTTCGAGCATAACGCAGCCACTGCGTTCGGTTTTCCGGTCGCAGGTCCGCCAAGCTTCTCAGCAGCGGAAGGCCTGCACCGTAGCCGATCGTCATTGCGACGAACATCATGCCCGCAAGAAACCAAACCCAAGTGCCGAAGGCCGCAGGATCTTGCAGAGGCGCCCGCGCAACCATAGGTTGCAAAAGGCAGCGTTCGATCAGCAGCGGTATCGCCATTGCTGCGACGGTGAGCGCGTAAATCTTGATGTACTTTATCACTTTTTTTCCCTCGGCTGGCATCCTTTTTTTCTCTCGATGTCGCTGCACCGTAGCGCTTCTACATAGTACCCTGAAAAACAACGCAATCATTATTGCTATTGCTTCTATTGTCGTTGCAGGCTCAGAAACGTAAAAATTGTGGCAGTCATGCGCCCAAGCGTCGCTTCAAAAGCCACGCGACCCGCCGCTCTATATAATTCAGGAAATCGGCAGGCGAAAGATCCTCCACTAGGTCTGTTTGCCAACATACCCTGCAAAATCTTTGCAAGTCTGGTGGTAATCACGTTGCGATCGAACAGAAAGCTCATTTGACGCCACTCACTTTTCTTGAGCTCCAAGAAACAAATTGCAAAGATCCGCAACAGATAACAGGTCAAAACCGTCCTGATCGTCATTCAAGTCAGGAATTTTCAAGCCGCGGCTGATTCGCTCCGAATACTGCTTATAGCGGCCAACGGCTTCTTCCTGGGTGCGGCCAAGATAGTCCATCCTTTGGGTTATTACCCCACAAACCAGACGCGCTATGAAGCCAAGGCTTGACTTTGGGGGTAGCTGACGGGGTATGCCCGGGGGTAGAATCGGCTTTTGCCATTCGTTTGCTCCTTCAAAACGGTTAACGATTGGTAGGGCTGTTGCTCCAACAACGGCCACCCTTTTACCTCCGGGTGTATTCACCAAGGGGTAGGGCGGGTGTAGTGGAATTCCAGAAAAGACCGCAAGCACTCGCAAGTTTTACAAAACATTACTGGAAGTGCTTCGTCGGCTGGTGCCGCGCACGGTCTTCAAAACCGTTGAGCCGCATGGAAATCATGTGGTTGGTGGGTTCGATTCCCATGCATTTCCGCCATTTTCTCGATCAAATCCGTCCAATCTTGTTGACAACGTTCCCATCGTTCAAGATCCGTCGATCTGCTGCTTTGAACTGCCAGGTGTTCCATTCCCCGATCAAATGCATCTTTAGGTAGATCGGTCAAAGGTCCGACCCAGCCCCGTTGCTCTGGATGCTTCAGGCCTGAATCGCTTTGCTACTGTTCGGCAATCCCCACGATCGACAACCGCACTGACCTCTTGATCGTTCAGCATGTCCGCGAACGAGATCACCCATTTAACACCGCGCGCATGGTCCATCGTGCGTTGGCGAAATCGAGTTTGGTTTTTGGAACCAAAAAGACAATCGCTCACAAACCTTTGAAGATCGCTCGTGACGCAGGGTTGCTTTTTCCCGCGGCCGATGCAATCGTTCTGGAAAAGCTCCATCCCAATCAACGGCCAAGCCAACTCGTCGTGATTGACGGGACATGGTCTCAAGCGAAATCTCTGTATGGAGCGTTGCCGCAGCTCCAGTCGCTCCCCTGTTACAAACTTGCACCACCCCAACCGGGGCAGTATCGAATACGACTTGAGCCGACGGACCAGTCGCTGTCTACCGTCGAAGCAACCGTTGCCGCCCTCAAAGCTCTTGAGCCCGAGACTCGGAATCTGGAACAACTGCTGGTGGCGTTCGACCTCATGATTCAAAAACAACTGGATCACCCCGATGTTGGCGAGCAACATTACTCCGGCGGTCCGATTGATGGCACTACGCTCAATGTGCCCAAAGATTTGTTCATTGATCTCAGCCGAATTGTTGCGGTTTATGGAGAAGCCAATTTTCGCAAACCAGACCAGCCAAAGAAAATTCAACGGACACCCGTATTCTGGTGTGCTCAAAACCTTGGCACCGGCGCGACCTTTGCTTCGGCTTTGAAAACTGAGGAGCCGCTATCGGAAACGTTTTTGAATCATCTTGAGTTATCGAGATCAGATTTTGAATCCGCACTGGACATGGGCCAATTTTTAAACGCGTGGAATGAGTTCACTAAGGACGCCGAAGTTTTGGTTGCTTATAACGAAGGGACGTTCAGACTCCTGGACAAGGCGAGACAACTGGCGGGCCAAGACAATTCAGCTAATCAGCCTGGGCTTCGATTGTTCACCTTAAAGTCGATTAACTTCAAGCCAATGGTCGCGACGGAGAATGATATTTCAAAATCGGAGCGATTGGGAAGATCAACGTTTTTTGACTTGGTCGCCTCCAAGCGGCCTGCCCCAGTTCCAGCCATGGCGCATTCTTCCGCTGTACCTGGTCGGGCGGGAGTTAGATTGGCAAATATTGTTTCGGCGGTCCGGCTGCTGCTCGAGAATGAACAAGCGTCTGTGGATTAGCAAGTTTAACTGCGAGTTAGCAAAACCACTGAAGCGCTGAACGACCAGATTGTGGCACATGCGATCTGCCTTCAACTAACCACCTGCTTCGATCACAATACCTCGGCACGCTCTTCACCAATTCGGCTTCCAAGGTTTCCATATCGGTGGTAATTGTCACTAATGCTCTGCTCTTCCAGATACCAAAGCAATTCGATTCGGCCCTCAGTCAGGACCGGTTCATCGGCGACATAGCAATCGTTTAAGTTGGCCGCATGCCGAACCACTTCAGGCACACGGTCAGGAGCCGAATACCGAACCCGACGTGCCCGACCATCTTCGATGGCTGACGCCAACTCGAGATCCGACTCTTCAACGAACTCAATATCGGCAGCCCAGGACTCGGTCGCGTGATCAAGCCATCCGAGCAACTTGGCAGCGACCGAATCAGCAGCCAACGCCGGGGGAAAGCTAAGCGTAACCCGACAACCGACCGATCTGGCCGCCGCAACTCGAACGAGAATTTCAAGAGCTGTGTCCGCCTGATGCACGCCGATTCGCAATTCTCGAACTGGCAGGTAACGACGGAAGTTATCCTGGCCAACCAAACGAACATGATCGTGCTGTTTTCCAAACTCCGTGGCAAACTGATAAGCGAAACTTCGTACCGCCAGGTCAAACTGAGTGCTAACCTGTTCCGTTAACCAATCCTGTGATGAACTGGAGAGCTTTTGCTTGAGCGAAAGCAGCTGATCATCGACGACTTGAGCATTACCTGCATCAAGCTCTAGACCCTCAGGTAAACTGTTGTCTTCAAATCTCATCAGTTGGGCAACATAATTCGGCCCACCCGCTTTGATGCCCGGTCCAAAAGCCGACTTTCCCATTCCGCCAAATGGCTGCCTCAGAACCACGGCTCCAGTTGTGCCCCGATTGACGTAAAGATTGCCTGCACGAATTTCGTCTTTCCAAATTTCCTGCTCCCGGGCATCGAGGCTTTCCAGTCCAGACGTCAATCCATAGCCGCTTTGGTTGACCAACTCGATCGCATGCCGCAAATTGTCGGCTCGCATCACTGCCAAAACTGGCCCGAAAAACTCAGTACAGTGAGTAAAACTACTGGGTTGGACACCCCATTTCACCGCTGGCGAATAAAGCTGTCCGTTGTCCGGTGCACTTTGCGGCATCACAGCCCAGGATTCTCCTTGCTCCAGCTCTTTGAGCGCGACTTCCAAATCGCCGCTGGGCGGTCGAATCAGTGGGCCGATATTCGTGGCAAGATCCCATGCCGATCCAACTTGCATGCTTTGTACCGCATCACAAAGCGTCTGTTTGAACTTTTCGTCTTCGTAGACTTCTCCTTCGAGTATCAGCAGCGACGTGGCCGAACACTTTTGCCCCGCATGACCAAACGCAGAGTAGATCACGTGCTTGATCGCTTGATCCCGATCCGCCATCGCAGTAACAATCGTGGCATTCTTGCCACCGGTTTCGGCCAACAAACGCATATCCGCTCGTCGCTCTAACATCGAAAGAGCCGTTTCGGTGCCGCCAGTTAGAATCACTGTATCCACATCGGCATGTGCCGCGAGCTGTTGCCCTTGCGTCGCTCCAGAACACGGCAAAAGTTGAAGCGTCTTTTTCGAAACACCCGCATCCCAGAAACACTTGCATAGCTCGTAGGCGACCAGAACTGTATCTGAAGCCGGTTTTAAAATCACTGTGTTGCCAGCGGCAAGCGCTGCTGCAATTCCACCACACGGAATGGCGATCGGGAAATTCCACGGCGATACGACAAGCACCACGCCCCGCCCTTGAGCAGTGACGCCCGAAGTTTGCTCAACACTCTGGGCAGTACAAGCATAGAATTCGACAAAATCTATCGCTTCACTGACTTCTGGATCCGACTGTGGTAGCGTTTTACCTCCGTCGGCCATGGCCGCTCCCATCAACTCGCCTCTGCGTTCCCGGATCTGCTGGGCAACATCGCGTAAAATCGCGCGTCGCTCAACAAAAGATTTGGATCGCCAGGCGTCGTCATCGTTTTTGGCACACTCAATCGCAGCTTCAACATCCTCGGAGTTGGCTTGGCAGTAGTTCGCTACAACGATGCCTGGACGAGACGGATCAAAGCACTGTCGCTCGACGCGCTGCCCGACAATTTGCTTGCCTGCGACTTCCAGCGGAATTTCAATCGCGTTTTCGGAATGGCGGTCGCGCCAATGAGCCACAATCGCCTCTGCCCATTCTACATTCTTGGGCAGTGAAAAATCTGTGTCTGATTCATTAGCAAAGTCTCGCCAATCAACCGTTGGCGCCGGCATGGAAGCGACTGGCTCGTTTCGATCTTGCGTCCGTCGCGGTGACTCGGAGAGCGTATCAAGCTCATCAAACGCTTCGCAAAACTGCTCCTCAAGTCGCTTCCAATCTTCAGAGTCAACTTTCAGGCGAAAAGCGTGACGCAAGAAATTGTTTGGCCCGGTGTTTTCATCTAACCGCCGCACCAAGTATCCGATCGCGTGAATGAATTCTTCTTTGCGACAAGCCGGAGCGTAAAGCAAAAGGTCATCCACCAACTCCTGCAGTGCCCGACGCTGGTGATTAGCCATTCCTTCGAGCATTTCAAACTGAATCTTATCGAGCGCCTTGAGTTCAATGGCTTTCACGATTCCATAGGCAACCTCGAAAAGATTATGCGAAGCGATCCCCAACCGCGCCGCCACAATGTTTTCGGGCTTTAATCCCCACGATACCATTCGCCGGTAGTTCGCGTCAGTCTGACGCTTAAGTTGATAAGGAGCTTGAGGCCAGCTGTAGAGCGAAGCTTCAAAGCGTTCCATTTCCATGTTTGCCCCTTTGACAATCCGGATTGTGATCGGGGCTCCTCCATCGGCGACACGTTGCCGAGCCCAGTCGGTCAGTTGTTTCTGGATCGCAAACGAATCGGGGATGTAAGCCTGAAGTACGATCCCGGCTTGCAAATTCTTCAATCCTGGACGACTTAGAGTGCGCTGGAACGCTTCGGAAGTAAGTCGCATGTCCCGATACTCTTCCATGTCGAGATAGACAAACTTGGTTACGACAGAACCATCAGCGCGAGTAAAAGTAGACTTGGCACTGGCCCGGTAAAGCAACTCCAACCGATCGCAGAGAATGTCGAGCGTATGCTCGAACGCCAATGAGGAGATCTGAGAAAAGATCGTCGAGATTTTTACCGACATGACTTCGATATCTGGATTCTGCATCGCCTGGAGATACTTTTTTAATCTCGCCTGAGCATCCGCTTCGCCCAACAACGCTTCACCCAAAAAGTTGACATTCATGCGCACACCTGCCTTACGCCTGGCCCGCAGGTGCTCGGCCAACAAATCCGTCTCAGCCGGCAACACGACGTTGGCAGTTTCCTGCTGCATTTTCTCTTTGACCATTGGCACCGCGACGCCGGGAAGGTAGGAACCAAACGACTGAAACCCCATCAACAGCGCCCGGTCGAAGGGCGTGAAAAATCGCGGAATGCCCTGAACGTCAAGAATGTGAACCAGTTGGTCGACAGCCCGATTGGGAGTTTTCGCACGAAACGCCTGATCGGTCATCTGGATCATCGTGACTTTGTCACTTGGACTTTGAATCATCCGATCCAGTTCCGCCTGCTGCCGCCGCTCCTGAGGGGTTTGCAACTGATTGGCGCGCCGCTGTAGGTGCCGAGCCAGGGCAATCGACAGTTGAATCTCTCGTGATTGGTTTGAATTTTCATCTAGAGAAACGGACTCCAACAGTGACAAAAGCTCCGCAAAATCTCTACCCTCTGTTTGGCCGTTCATCTCTTTAGTCTGGTCCATGAAAGTCTCTCAGAATACCAAGGAATTGGTTACCAACTCGCTCACATTCCTATTGTTTGGCAACCGTGTAGAAAATCCACCTGAATGAATGGCGTCACTTTACCACTTGAGCGAAAAGCAACGACAATCTTTTTTGAAAAATTTTGGCCAATCCAACCAAGCAAGAACGCTCTAAAATTGGAGCTTTCTCATGAGAAGTCTCGCACATCAAGCTTCAATGCGTCTGGCCAACCGTTCCACGACCGATGGTTGCTGGGGGTGTTGAGAGTGAACTCTCAGGATCGCTCAAGATCGAGAATACCTTGCCAACGATGGGCAAGCTTAGCGGTCCCCAAAATCAACCGAACTACGCGCTGTGAGGTGTTTTCGATCTGGTAGTCTGCTGGACACTCGATCGGTGCGCCATCAGCGAACTGCCGGGTCACCGCCGCGACGCAGTCAACGATTCGATCGGGATCGGTACCCGTCATCGTAATACAACCACAGTCCAGAGCTTCGGGACGCTCCAAAGCGTTTCGAATGGTAACAGCTGGAAACTCTAACATCGAAGATTCTTCGCTAATGGTCCCGCTATCGGAAACCGTGCAAAAAGAGCTTTTTTGCAAACGGTTGTAGTCGGAAAACCCAAAGGGTTTGAGAAACTGAATTAAGCCAGTTTTATTCTCGTAGCCGAGGGAATCGAGTCGCTTTTGAGTGCGCGGATGAGTCGATACGATGACAGGGAAAGAGTACTGTTGAGCAAGCCGATTGAGTGCTTCAAGCAAGTCGGTCAGCGGTTTGGCGTAGTCAACATTCTCCTCGCGGTGCATGCTGACGAGAATATATTTTTTCTCTTCAAGGCTGAGGGTTTTGAGAATGCCTGAGCCATCGATCTTGGCCGAATAATGTTTGAGGACTTCTCGCATCGGCGAGCCAGTCAAGTAGATCCGCCTGTGCGGAACGCCTTCGGAAAGTAAGTGCCGACGCGCGTGTTCGGTGTAAACCAGGTTAAAGTCACTGATGTGATCAACGATTCGCCGGTTGGTTTCTTCGGGCACGTTAAAATCGAAACAGCGATTTCCCGCTTCCATGTGGAACAGAGGAATTTTCAAACGACGAGCCATAATTCCAGCGATTGCGCTGTTGGTGTCTCCGAGGATTAACACCGCATCGGGTTTCTCAGCTCGAAGAATCTTTTCGGACTCGATTAAAATTCCGCCCAGTACGGCTCCCAACGAAGAGGTATCAACGCCGAGAAAGAAGTCCGGTTTACGGATTTCCATATCATCGAAAAAAATCTGATTCAATTCATAGTCATAATTTTGACCAGTATGAATGATGATATGCTCGGTATCTTTGTCCAACGCATCCATGACGCGAGCCAAGCGAATAATCTCAGGGCGAGTGCCGAGAATCGTTGCGACTTTGAGTTTCTTATGAGTCATTTAAAGGTCAGCAATAAAACCAAGTTAGAGTGTCAAATTAAGATTTGACTTTTTGCTCACTGGGAAGAGCCACAGCAAGACAGCATGTATCGGAGTTTTCCAGATCGAAATGCTCACCGGCCCAAAACAAGGTGACCAACGGTTCATCTCCAACATTGGTAATATTGTGGGTATGGAGAGTTGGGATATCAATCGCTTGTGGTTTGTCGCCATTGACCTCGTAAGTGAACACTTCGTCGTCCATTACTTTTCGCAGTCGAATTTTGGCTTTACCTGACAGGACCAAAAAACGCTCAACCTTTCTTGTATGGAAATGATCCCCACGGGTCACGCCAGGATGAGTAGTCGACAAAAACACCTGTCCCTTGCCATCGACGCGAATCGCTTCGAACAAATCGCCACGTTCATCAGCATGAAGCTTCAAGTCCTTCAAACGTTCTTCATGCGGCAAGTACGAGCGCCACGTGTTGAATAGACGATGATCCAGAGGATCGTCAAGATTTGGGATCGCGCCCTCTTGATAACGTGAAACCAATCGCTGCAATCGCTCAAGCAATTCAGAAACTTTTA
This sequence comes from uncultured Pirellulaceae bacterium, assembly GCA_964433035.1. Taxonomy (GTDB): domain Bacteria; phylum Planctomycetota; class Planctomycetia; order Pirellulales; family Pirellulaceae; genus Mariniblastus. The sequence goes on from CAYSQZ010000006.1 coordinate 8,334, forward strand.
TAGGCGAGCCATCAGGACGTGCTTCGCCAGAGAAACCTGTTTCAATTCGCTCCCAAATCTCAGCTGCAACATCCTGACAATGCAGCAGGCAAAGCTGACCATCATTATCGATGCGGGGCGTTTCTCCGTTGGCCAGTTGATAGGCAAACGTCGATACGACCGAATTGTAGAACGGTTTGCCATGTTCGCCAAAAACGTGGGGCAAAATTAAATTGCAGAATTTACCGCCGGTCTCGGCAGACCACTGTGCAAACCGCTCGCCAGCAGTTCGCTTGGAAATGCCGTATTTCGAATTGCCATCGGCATGGGTCGAAGAGCTATAGATAACCTGCGGGGTCGAATTTGTCTTTTTCAGGAATTCCACGAGCCGCTGAGCAAGATCAACATTTACTTTGGCTATCTGGTCTTCATCACCGCGATTCATGCCCGCAAGATGGACCACGACATCAGCATCTTCAACGGCAGACAATAAATGTTCGTCATCGTTAAACTGCGCGCGATTGCAACAGACGACTTCTATGGGAACAGATGAGGCAGAACCGTAGCTCTCACTGGCTTTGGTGAACAGAAAAACGCGCAGATGCCAACCGATCAGCCCTTCGCTGCCGGTGATCACTATCTTGATTGGCTTACTGTCGGGTTTAGTCATTTAAAAATGGATAGCTTCAAAAATTACGACCAAGCTTGGGCTCCACGGGAGAAACAAACGATCGAGAGAATAAAAATCGCCTAAGTCAAACCGGCTTCTTTCAAGTCACGTTGAATTTCGGGCAAACTTAACAGTAACTGTTTCACTTCTTCCAAAGTGAGCTGGTCCGTTGAATGCGAATCATAATCTTGAGCTTGGCTTACACCCTCATCACCCTCGGTGAAAAAACGATTGTAGTTTAGATCTCTCTCGTCCATAGGTATTCTAAGAAAATCGCCCATGTCCTCGGCCCGCTGAACCTCCGCGACACTTGCCAGCGCCTCAAACATTTTCTCACCGTGGCGAATTCCGATGCTCTTCATTTTAACATCAGACTGAAACAACTCGATTAGCGCTTGGCCAAGCATTCCAATCGTACAAGCCGCGGCTTTCTTAATGAATATGTCGCCTTGTCGCGCATTCTTGAAAGCAAACTCAACCAAAGCCACGGAGTCTCGAAGCGGCAACATGAATCGGGACATCGAAGCTGAAGTCACAGTAATCGGATTGCCTTCGCGAATCTGGCGAACGAAAAGTGGGATGACCGATCCGCGAGAGTACATTACGTTACCGTAACGCACAGAACAAATTCGAGTATCTTCCTCACCCAGACGTCGGGCGACCGATTGAGCCACTTTCTCCATTACGGCTTTGGTCATCCCCATCGCATTAACTGGATAGACAGCCTTGTCGGTACCCAGCACAACGACGCACTCGACATCGTGGCTAACTGCAGATTCAATCACGTTGTTACTGCCGACGATATTGGTCTCGACGGCTTGCATCGGAAAGAACTCGCAGGAGGGAACCTGCTTTAGGGCAGCTGCGTGGAAGACCATATCTACACCTTGCATCGCAGCATCAACACTCGCGCGGCTGCGAACATCACCGATGTAAAACTTCATTCGGGGTTCTGACATTCGAACCCGCATGTCTTCCTGCTTCCATTCATCACGGCTGAAAATCCGGATCTGCTTGTAATTTTGGTTCAGAAGATGCAGAGCCATCGTTTTACCGAAGGACCCTGTACCACCAGTAATCAAAACAGTCTTTTCAGAAGGATCGAAGTTGGAATCGGTCATACTAATTTGATAAGGCGAAATTATCTTGGTTGAAAAATTGGTCGAAAGCGGATTTTATTGGCTTATTTTAGGTTGGTTGCCAGTCGAGGCGTACCCCAAAAGGTGCTGCGCCTATCCGCTAATAATAAGTATTTATCCTTGGTTTTTTGCTTCTCTTGGTCTTGAACCGGAAATTCGAACGGAACTTGCCTATCCCATTCTCGATTCTAACTCACCGAGCAAACCTACCCAACGATCCAGAATTACCTCCTGGCTGAAATTTGCTCGCCCCACTTCCCGAATTTGCTCTCGATCGTAACGAGACTCTTTCCATGCCTGAAATTCCGATTCAATCGCTTTGGCAACAATCTCAGGTTTTGGCTCTGAGGTGCTGACTCCAATTTTTTCGGCTTCGACAAATCTGGCGACATCAGCATCTTTCTCGACCATCACCAACAACTTGCACCCGGCCTCCAGGTAACTCATTGTTTTACTTGGATAGGCACACGAAATTATCCCTTCGCTGAGCGACACGACTCCTAAATGAGCCTCGGCGATGACCGACATTACTGTTTCGATCGGCAAGTATGGGTGAAAGAAAACGGTTTTCCCAAGCAGATCCTTTGCCTGATCTTTTAAGCTGTCTACCATTACACCCGCGCCAACGAACCAGAACTCGATTTCCTGATTTGAGCTAAGTAGCTGTGCAGCCGAAACGATGGTGTCGAGGCTTTGAAACCTGCCGATATTCCCTGCAAACAAAACTCGAAACTTACCCTGAGTTTGAGTAAACGCCTCTGGAATTTTCACTTCCGGATTTACCGAGTTGATGACAAAGTTATTTATCACGTAAACGTTGGTGTCAGGTAGACCGCGATTGTGAATCGTATCAAGCATGTCGGTCGACAAAACGACCGTCGCGATTGCCTTCTTACAATTCCGTCGATCAACGGAAGCCGCGAACTTGGCCAGCCACTTTATTTTGAGAATCCCGCTGAGCAAGGCGACTTCAGGATAAAGGTCCATGCAATGATAGACATATCTGGTTCTTCGAAACAAACCGACCGCTCTGGCAACCCACCCCATCAACGTCGGAGGAAGCGTAGTTACCGTCATCAAATCGTAAGGCTTGCCCCGAAATACTGCGTGCCCAAAAAGACTAACTGCGAAAATCAGGAAATTAAGAGATCGAAGAAAAGGATTTTTTCTATTCTCCTTTAGCAGCGGTGTCCGTATCACCGTCATCCCGTCGATCTGCTGCCGGCGCGGCAATCGAGGCCCATCGTAGTCTTCGATGTAGCTTGGCTGCGCCGAAAAGATTGTCACATCATGTCCTTCAGCGGCGAACCGCTTGCCCATGATATAGAGCATGTGCGCATACCCTGGCGTGTCAGGGCGAATAAAACGATGGACAAGGAGAATTTTCAAGTGACGGTTTTAAGTTCAAACCTGGAATTTCCGCCGTCTCAATTCATGATGCAAAGAAAAGACAGAAGCAAAAAATCTAATACTCGGTATTTTCTTTACTGAACCCAGGATTGCCCGTCGAGATATGCGAACCCGTTGCCTTGACCGCTCTGGCATCCAAACGCTCCTTTTTTACTGGCTCGCGATACTCCGGAACGATTTCTTTCATCAACGCCCGAATTGTCTCATGGGATTTGTAAGCCACCGCGACCAGACGATCGACTTGAGAAGCCACTTCGTCCAATGGAAAAGATCTACTATGAGACGACAGAATCTGATCGTGTTTGGTCGGTGTTGATTGCTCGTTCTCGTAATACAACTCTTCGTAGAGTTTTTCGCCAGGTCGAATACCACTGAAGACAATATCAATCGAGTCTTGAGGATGACCGGCCAAGCGAATTAGGTCCTTTGCGAGATCGAGAATCCGAACTGGCTCTCCCATTTCGAGTACAAAAATCTCTCCCCCTTCTCCCATTGACGCTGCCTGAATGACTAACTGGGACGCCTCCGGGATGGTCATAAAGTACCGAGTCATTCTAGGGTCGGTTACCGTAATTGGACCGCCTTTTCGGATTTGTTCCTGAAACAGAGGCACCACACTACCTGCAGACCCAAGCACGTTCCCGAATCGGGTTGAGATAAATTTGGTTTTTGACACAGCCGCCAACGACTGACAATAGCGTTCGGCGATCTGCTTGGTCGCACCCATCATGCTGGTGGGATTGACCGACTTGTCAGTCGAAACCATTACAAATCGCTCGACATTGTACTTGTCCGACAAATCAGCAACTATCTTACTGCCTTTGACATTGTTAACGATGCTCTCACCAACGTTGCTCTCAACCAGGGGAACATGTTTGTGGGCGGCTGCATGAAATACTAGATCCGGACGCAATGACTCAAAAATCTCTTCCATTCTGAGCTCATCAGTGATGCTCGCGATTCGTGGAATAAATTTGACCAAGTCAGTCATTTCTTTGAGCTCGCGCTCAATATGATAAATTCTGTTTTCACCCCGTCCTAACAACACAATCCGAGCAGGCGCGAAACGAGACAGTTGTCGGCAAAGCTCCGAACCAATCGACCCCCCGGCTCCAGTGACCAAAACGGTTTTACCCTTGACGATGCGAGCAATCGAGCCAATATCCAAATTGACTGGCTTACGTCGAAGCAAATCATCAAAGGCTACCTCACGAATCGGCAGCTTATCGGTTCCGCGCAGTTGCTCAGATAGTTGAGGCAGAATCTTGATTTCAAAATCTTCTCCAGACGCCTCGTCAAGCAACATACGTAATTGCTTTGCTGGAACGGCTCCTGTTGTCATAAAGACAGTTTTTGCTCGATACTGTGACATCAACGCTGGCAATGATTCGATTCCTCCAACAACACGCAGATCGCTAAAACGCTTACCCTTCATTCCCTTGTCAGGCGACACTAGCCCGACAACCCGGACGCCCAACTGACGCTGGCCATTGATCAAGTGCGCTAGTTTGGCCGACTCAAATCCGTGGCCAATCAAAAGCGTTCGCACAAGGTTCTTCGAGCGATCCAACGGCGCGATCCGCTCATCCCAAACTCTCAATACCGAACGCAAGCCACCGATCGCAACGATTGTCATCACTAAATCATTAACGAGAACGGTTCGTGGGATTTGTTTGTGCAGAAAAAAGTAGTCAGCAGCCGCGATCGCCATCGTCGCAACAATTGCGCTTCTTAGCAACGAAATAAAATCCGAAAAGCTGACATGTCGCCACCAGCCATGAAAACTCCGCAGCCACATGAAAACACCAACCTTGATGGCAACGACGACAACAACACCGTCAAGATAGAGCCTAATATGGCGGTCGGGTATATCGAGTGTGAACCTCATCAAGTATGCCGCGTAATAGATGCCCACAAAGAGCACCGAATGAATCAACAGCAGAATCGCAACGCGATGCTTCATGATGAATTCGCGAAGCTTGTCTGCAGGTCGTTCGACGCGCGAAGTCCCGGTTTCGATGTTTGAGTTTAATTTCATATTTTGACGCAACCATTGCAGCGAAAAATTTTAGTTAGTCCAAAATTTACTCAACACCATCGTAGCTGGATGCTAGACGGTTGTTAAATCAAAAGTGACCATTTCGCGACACTGGCTGGACCCAGGAAGAGAGAGGCTGACAAACAATCTGCACATGACAACAAGGCGGATCTGTTCCCCATTCATCGGAGCCTTATGGGAGGATTTTCAGTGATTTTTTTAGACCTGTCAAACTCCCACAGGCGTCAAACGCTGGCGTTGGCGCTACACCAAGCAAAATGCTTAAAGCATATGGCAGCAAGATTAGTAAGCAGCAACTATTGGCACTGGAAACCACAGTCAAACAGCGAAAACCGGCCAGACTCGAATCCCCAAGCCTGGCCGGCGACACTATGTCTTTGTCATTACCGGAAAATATTGAAAATTCCACCGATTTGGAAAACTGAAGCAAGAGAATTAATCGCCCGCTCATTTTTACGGAATTCCAGTACAACCAAGTCCCCTGGCTGGATGATTACTCGTTCTGCAGGATCGGCCAACGCGTACCTCAGGTCGACATCAATCGCAATCTGCTCACAACCACACTTCCTCAAAACAGTAACCTGGGTGGCTGGCACGACTCCGCCAATCCCTCCTGCGGTCGACTGTGACGATCCGCCAGCCAACGAGATGGCTTCGAGTACATCAATTTGGTAATCACGCGGCAATGGGAATCGCCCACCTTCAAGTAGTCCGCCAGTGTAGAACACATCTTGCTCTCGGCCTTTGATGTAAACGATGTCGCCGTCCTGGAGCGTAATGTCTTCCTCTGAAAGCTGCGGGAATTGCCCGGCTTGAGCCTTGATAGGAATTCGCACTACGTTGGCTTGATCAATGGTAGTGGATTCTTGCGATGCCAGATTATTTGCACCAATGGCTTGAACGATTGAATCGGAGAATTGATTGTTCAATCCGCCTCGAAGAACAATGATTTCATTCAAGGCCCGTTCGGTCGGTAGCCCGCCTGTCTCACTCAACGCATGAAGGACATCGTTCTCATATGCCGGCAATTCGATCGAAAAAGTCTCTGACTGAGCCGTTTCCCCGATGAAGACCTCATTTCGGTTTAGCGACGAAGACGAACCTCGCGAAATGATATCTTCACGAATAACAAGGACGTTATAGTTACGAGGTTGAATCAGAGAGACAATGATCTTCTCGTTTCCTTCAAGGAGAATCTTCTTGTCTTTGGTGTAAGCCCGCACAATCTTGGCTTCAGCCTCACCCACAGTCAGACCAGTAACGCGAACTGGAGCAACCAATGGAAGCGAGATGTACCCATCGTCACGAACTGGGACCGGGTATCCAAGAGCTGGCTGGCCACCATCTTCGGGAAAGTGAACCGGTGGAGGAATATCCTTATCTCCAGTAATTCCCTGAATGTAGACCCCCAAGGTATCACCACCATCGAGTACATACTCTTGAGGAGGCGAACGCCTTAGCTTTAGAAAGTTGATCTGAGTCTCGTTGTTCGGCTCACAACAACTTGCATTGAGCACCTCGCGAGCAGGTGTCAAATCAGTGGGCGAGGTAGACACACAGCCGACAAGCGGAAAGGTAAACCCGCAGATCAATACCAGGTTGAGAGTTTTAGTGAAGGTCCACATGTTCCGAATTCTCCAAGAAATTGCAAGGCAATTATTGTTAGCGTTGTTAGGGCTGTATCAGCTATGTGTATTAATTCGGATGAGACCATTGTGAATATGACAACGGCTGTATTAAGTCCTGTTGTTCTGATGAGTGAAGATTTAACACTAGGGAAAACCCTGCAAGCAGCCGAAGCAGCTGGATTTGCCGCCATTTGGTAACCTGTACGGATTGTCAAAGAAATACACGCGCATAAAAAAAGCGTCCCTCAAAGGGACGCTTTTTGAATGTTAAAGAATGCCGATCGGCAAGTCTGGGCGAAAACTACTGGTCTGGGCTCGCGTCATCGTCGTCATCATCATCTGACGTTGCGATGGCAACGATACCACCAATTGCGCCAAAGCGGACAAGTCTGCTGCTAAGCAAGCCGCCACCTCCGCCACCACCTAGAAGTCCGCCACCGCCTCGGCCTATAAGTCCGCCGCCACCACCACCGCATCCACATGGACTAGGTGCAGCGCTGCAGCTTCCGCAGGGAGCAGAGGCGTAGGTCTCATAAACTGGCTCAGAGTAAGAGGTCAAACCCAAGTCGCAGCTAGAGCACCCGGTTCCTCCAGAGTGGGGAAGAACATCGAATGTCTGTGCCGCGACGTAATTTGATGATGCACCGTACATGTTGTAAGTACCCGGAGCAACATTAGTGAAAGCAAACGATCCGTCTTCTTGAGACACAACAGAATCAACCACCACACCTTCGGAGTTAGCGATTGTGACTTTTGCCTCAAGAGGAGTCTCTTCACCAGCAACAAAAGCCTTTCCAAGTAGATTTCCTTCATTGTCCAAAGAAACTGTTTTTGAAGAAGCTTTTTCTGCTTCTACCAACGATTCTGCCGCTGCAGCCTCAACAGTCTCTGTGACAACATCTTTAACTGCCTCAACTGCCTCAATTTCCTGCGCTTGCAGATTACCGATGGAAAGGACGGCAATGACAGCCGCAGAAAGAAGTTTGATTCGTAACATGGTTTTCCTCGTTGTTTCTCATACGTCCGTATACTTCTACGAACATGGATGTACTGTCTCAATTGGAATCTCATCCCGATTTGTCACAACAGTTTACGTAACCTTACTTTCCGGTCAATGCTCAGAACTACAAATTCTGGATATTAGGGTTAAAATCCCTATAACATTAGGTTTTTACTTACTTTATCTCACTTAATAGCGCAAAAAAGCGTCCTCTTTTGAATGAGGACGCTTATTTGTTTTGATTCTCCAGGCTTTCTGGAGAGTTCCGTAGCTAATTTTAGCTCTGGCTTTTTTTACTCGTCTGGGCTCGCAACAACGTCGTCATCGTCGTCATCATCGGTCGCAATAGCAACAACACCGCCGATTAAGCCGAAACGGACCAATCGGCTGCTAAGCAAACCACCGGCACCACCAGTTAATCCGCCGCCACCGATTCCGCCGCCGACAAAACCACCGCCACCGCCGACAAGACCGCCGCCGCCGAAGACTCCGCCGCCGCATCCGCCGCCGCATCCAGTAGAGCAACCGCAAGAAGAAACAGGAGCAGGAGCACATGAGCCGCAAGAAGCCTGAGCGAATCCGGCGTAGCTGGCAGATGATGCGCTGCTAAGACCCAAAGTCAAAGGAGCTGAAGTAGGAGCAGAACTAGGAAGAACTGTAACAGCAGCTCCACCGGCAAAGTTTGCCGCTGCGCCATACATGTTGTAAACGCCTGGGGCGACGCTTGGGAACGCAAACGAACCATCTTCTTGAGCAAAGATCGAATCGACGACGACTCCATCTTTCAAGATTGTAATTTTAGCTTCGACTGGCTGAGCTTCGCCGTTGACGTTGGCAACCGCATTACCAACAAGCTCACCGTCAGCGTTTAGAGTGACTGATGCTGGAGACAATTCGCTTTGCGAATCAGCTTCTTGAGCATCCACGGTGCACGCAGTGAATGCACAAAGACATCCAAGCGCTAGAAAAGTGAAACGTAACATGGGGAAATTTCCTCGGTAAAAACAAGTTTTTAGTTGTACTCTTGTATGATCGGAAACTTGGAGTCATTCCGACCGAAATCCCGGAACTCTACCACCTGCAATGAACAGGGGAATGAAAACGTTGGTTTCGAATGCAGTATTAGAAAAGAAATCTGCTTCGCCAACGCTACAACCCGCCCATCAAAACGCGCACGACCGTCAAAGTTGAACTTTCCAAACCTTACAGATTCGATATGTACTGGTTATTCGGCTTGCGCAGTTGGGAACCAAGCGGACAAGAGCGGATAAGGAGAGGGAAATCCAGACAACTGGCTTCCAATCGAGATGGCTTCCGCATTCTCCTTCAAGTGATGCGCTTTTGTGCGGCTTCCCGAGCAATTCACTAGATTGGATCCGTCGTTGGTTCTGATTCACCGCGTCAGTAACTCTTTGTGCTAACTCGGACCTCTGTCTGTGACAGCGGTTTAACTAGGTAACTGGCATCAATTGCCGCCAAGTCAGTGAACTTCACCCTGCATCTTGACTCCAACTCCTGCCAAACTTATCCGAATGGGCAGCCCCTACGGTTGTTTCTTGTTAGTCGTGTTGTCCGAATAACTTCAAGAACAATTCAGAACGTGCCGCTTATTACAGATATCCAAGTTCTTTTCATTTGTGCGGATCAATGAGTTCTTTTCGAATTCTAGTTTGTGCTATTTTCGCGATTGCGGTGACTGCTGCGCCGTGGCCGATCGGTGGCAACTGGCCGTTTGCCAGAACTTGGCTGCTTGGATTCGCGTTGGTCGCTTTAATATTGGCATTAATTGACAAAGGTGCAAAGCGTCCGATCGTTCGCTTCCCTTGGGCTTGGCTCGCCCTGACGCTAGGAGCAGCCTACATTTTTTTACAATCCAGCGGCGCAAGCGAAGCTTTGAACCAAATGTATGGCGGTCCCCGACCGTACCAGCAATCTAGCGTTAACGAAGGAGCCATCTCAATCTATCCGGCGGCAACTCGAGCCAAGTTGGTCGAAGTTCTTTTCGGCATCGGGGCTTTCTTTGCCAGCACTGTCCTGCTGAGAGACCGACGCTCGATTATCGTAGTGCTTTCGGCCGCGGTGATTGTCGGAACCGCAATGAGCTTCTTTGGTATCGTGCAAAACCTTTCCTGGAGCGGAAAGGTTTTCTGGAAGTATGAACTGTTGAATGGTGGAGTCCCGTTTGGCACCTTTGTGAACAAGAACAATGCTGCGGGCTTTCTTCTGGCGACGTTTAGTGCAGCGCTCTTCTTTGTAAGCCAGCAGCTGTTTGTCTGGAGTCGAAAGCATCTGCCCCAAGGACTGATCCTGGCCGAAGATCATTGGGAGAGCGATTCAAACTACAAGAAGTCGATGGTTTCAACTGCCATTGAGACGTTTGCCGAGCTTCAACCAAAGCAGCTGTATTGCTATGCCGCTATAACCATTATTTTCGCAGGAGTCCTGGCAACGCTTTCCCGGGGCGGCATAGTTGCTCTGGCCGCAACTTGCCTGGTCGCTTTTGCAATTCTCTCAAGAACCAATAAGTGGATTGTTACTTTGGCGACGATCGCGCTGTTAACGGTGGGGACTGGGTTTGTAATCTATTCTGAACAGTCATCTGACATCTCAGCAAAACTGGAAACACTTTCCGACATCGATAACGCTGCAGCTCCGCGGCTACTGCATTGGCAAGACGCGGTGCCGTTCGCCAGTCAGCACTTGGCACTCGGATGTGGTGCTGGAACATATCGCTACGTATCCAACTCCTTCCAAACCTTCTTTTTCCAGAAGACTTATGCGCACGCGGAAAATGTCTTTTTGGAAACGCTGATTGAAATGGGAGTTGGAGCGGTTGTGTTGCTGCTGCTTGTTATCGCCTATTGTTTCTACTGCTCGATCAAACTAATTCGGCGCAAAGAAACGTTCGATCGTGCATTGGGAGTGGTGGGACTAACTTGCCTTGTGGGACAAACGTTCGCGTCGCTTTTTGATTTCGGGATCTATCAACCGGCAAATACAACGATTGTTGCAATCATGACTGGCTGCGTCGTCGGGCGCGCCGCAACCGATATCACCAAAACAAATCAGTCGAGTGAGAAAGCCCCAAGTACTCTGCCAATCATAGGAATCAAACTTTTGCTCGTTGCCGCATTGGTTACTTGCGTATGGGCAGCCTATGAGTCGTACGCCATAGAGTCTCGCAAACGGGCCAAACGCACCATTGCGCTGATCAAGAAATACAAACGCCCCCACAACCGGCTTACTTCTAATCGGTCACTTAATCGAGTGAAGCAGCAGCTTGAACACGCAATCAAAGTTCGCCCCGATGATATGGAAGCCCATTTTGAAATGGGCGAATACAACATCACCCGTTATCGCGCCGAGTTTGCCAGCGAATTGTTTGAACAAGCCATTGTAGAACTCAACAACCTTCCAGACAACGGGCAACGTCCCGAAATCCAGATGGACGCACTGTGGGCGGCGACGGCACCAACGGCAATTCATCGGCAACTTAGGTTTGCACAACGTAATAACAAAGAAATGGTTAAAACAATAACCACCGACCCACGAATCAACCAATACTTCCCCATTGCGTGGCAGAATTTTAAAGACGCCGAGAAAAATTCTCCCTATCTGCCGAAAACACAGTACCGTTTGGCCGAGTTGAGCGCCTTCTTTGATCCTGGTTCAGAAGAGTCACATATTGAACTAGCGCTTTCCCGAACGTTGTCTAACACGCGTTTGATGTTTAGCTGCGGACTTTTGGCACTTCATTCCGGTAACCAGAAAAAAGCGGTCGATCTTTGGTCTAAATGCCTCGCAAACCCGAATTCACGCCCTTATCTCCGCCCTATTGTTGAAATATCTCAAGCTGAGTTACCGATGAACTTGTTCTTCGAAAAAGTCTTACCTCAAGAACCTGCAAAGCTTATCAAAGTGGCTCACAAATTTTTCCACGGCGCTGACTTAATGCTTCCCAAGAAGCTTTTGCTCGTTCATACTAAAAGAGTCATAGCTGCCACAGAACTCTCTGAGTTGGAACGCAATTTCTTTATGGCTGAAGCCTGTCGTCTCAGCGAAGAATTCGAACCTGCTGCCAAGTTTTATCGCGAGGCTCTGGAACTGGATCCTTCGCGAGTTTTATGGCGGTATGATTACGCGAAGTGTCTTCACCAATCAAAACAATATGATGAAGCGATTCGTCAGCTAAAAATTTGCGAGCTTGAACCCAGCAAAATCCAACGTAACATCAAACCGCTTTTGAAGAAAATACACAGAGACAGGGCAAACAACTGATTGAGTTTAGCGATTAGATAAAAATCGTTTGCGATATGTGTACGATCTTGAACGCGCGGTTTTAAGATATGCATAACATTCCAGATTTACACATCATTATAGATTTACGAAACATTCTATTTCGACCAAGCCGAAAAATTGATCATGCGAAGGCATGAGCCATTCACTCACCCGAGCTAAAATAAGTCACGGAGCAGAATCCAATGTCACTCATCAACGTTGATTACCCTAACACATTGGGACAACAGCAGGGCGGGCCTTCAGTTACACCTGCTTCGAAATCGGATGCCTACTCGTTGGACATCTTCGATCTGATCAAACGAAAGTTCTGGCTGATCGTTTTCTTTGTGCTCCTTGGTATCGCAGCGACCATGCTGTACTTCCTCAAAGCGCCGAAAACGTTCGAGTCAACTGCTCGGATCTACGTCGACGAGAAAAGCGCGTCAGTTATTAACTCAGGTGATGGTGATTCGTTTGTAAACGACGCTTCGATTGAAAAGTACTTGGTCACGATCAAGAGTACGCAAATCATCAAGCCTGCGATTGAAGCTGGAAAGTTCCACCAACTTGACACGTTTGCCGATTGCGACGACATTCTTCGAACGCTCCGGGAATCAAAATCGCTCGCAGTCAAACCGGCTGACACCAAAGGTAGCTCGGGCGTCATGAAACTCGCTTTCCGTGGCCCCGACCCGGATGAGTGCCAGAAAGTTCTTGAAGAACTTGTTGAATCATTCGACACTCACATTCGCTCCACCACCAAGAATATCGGTGGAGAAACTGCACAGCTTGTAACCGAGGTCCACGACAGTATTGCCAAGCAGCTTAAGGATGTCGAAGAAGAAATTACCAGAATCAAGGGGTTGCCAGACATTCTGATCGTGGATGGTCGAGTCGTTGACCCGCATCAAATGCAAATGGCATTGATGCATCAGGATTTGCACGATCTGAGACGTGAGCGTATCAAAATTGAAGCTCGAACCGAGAATATTCGGGCCGATCGTGCCGCTGGTAAAAACATGGACGACTTGGTTAGCGAGATTCTCCGCGAGCAAGATCCCTCCAGCGGAGGCGGCGCCTATGCAACAACGCATACGCAATTGGTTCAGCTCCGAATCCAAGAACAGGATTTGCTAAACCAATTCGGTCCAGATCATCCGGACGTAAAAAAGATCCGCAACCAGATCCAAATGGTTGAAGCGATGAAGGTCCGCGAAGCCACCCCAATGGGCTCTGGATCACCCAATGAGTTCGGTCAGATTGACCTCGTGGGTGACTTTCTGAATCAAATGAGGCAGCGAGTTGAACTGATCGCTTCGGAAGAGCGAAGCTTGCTCAAGTCGATCAAGGAACAACAAGCCAACACCAGTCAGGTAGCCGCTGTAGTAGAAAACTTGAGCGGACTGGAGCGTCAACGCGAACGGCACGAGATGGCTTACAACACCATCATGGAAAGACTGTCTGAGATCAATGCTTACAAGGAACACTTGTGGCGAAACCTTCAAGTTATCGATCCGCCATCGATCGGCCGGCAAGTTGCCCCAAGTCTTCCAATCAGTTTGGCTGCCGGCCTTTTCCTTGGAAGCTTGATGGGATTGCTCTTTGCAATCGTCAAAGACATGGCTGAAAAGACGTTCCGGTCCTCTGACGATGTTGCTGAAATGCTAAACACTCGTGTTATCGGTCACGTCGCCAAGTTCCAAAAATCTCGCAACAAGCGGAACAAACAGTATCCCAATATTCTACCAGAAGTCGTTGCGATTCACACGCCTGCAGCTCAGGCAAGCGAATCGTATCGTGCAATGCGGACAGCGATCTTCTTTAAGACTCAGGAATCCGGAGCTAAGGTTATTCAGATTACCAGCCCCGCTCCCGGCGACGGTAAATCAACAACGGTCTCCAACTTGGCGTCTTCTATCGCTCAGTCAGGTCGACGGGTTCTATTGATCGACGCGGATATGAGAAAGCCGGTTCAGCACAAGCTATTTGGCGCCACCAACGAGTATGGGCTCAGCTCGGTGGTTTCTGGAGAGATGAACCCCTTGGATGCGGTTCAGGTAATTCAACCAGAGTACTTCTCGATTGTGACTTCAGGTCCTATCCCAAGTAACCCAGCTGAGTTGCTGACTTCAACTCGCTTCGCCGCCATTCTGGAAGTCTATCGCAATGAGTTTGATTTTGTTCTCATTGATACGCCTCCTGTACTCGCGGTGACCGACCCAAGTATCATTTGCGGGCACGCTGATTTACTTTACATGGTAATGAGGATTCGTAACGGAGTTCGCACAAGTGCCTTGCGTGCTAAGGAAATGATTGACTCCATGGGAGTTGAGGTAGGTGGTATCATCATCAATGGTCTGCGTCGTAAAGACCAAAAGACATATGAGTACTCTGGCCAGTATGGCTATGGTGGATACAAGTATGGCTCAGGGCCATCTTCTGCCACACCCAGGCGTACTGTCCCCCCAAATCCACCCAAAGGACGCTTAAAGTCGAGATCAAACGCCGGTAATGAAACCGTAGTTTAATTAAGGCCCCAAGCGTTGACCGAGGCCAAGGCAATGGTCCAATTTCAAGCAGCCGAAGCACGATGCATCGGCTGCTTTTTTATTGCATATACGCTTTTTGCTTCATATTTACCTTCTCTTACGAGATCGCCCGATAAATCCGACCAGCTCTTGCGATTAGAAGCTTGGAACCACGAGGCAAAAGATGGGTTTGACACGTGTTGCCCTGAATCTAAAATAGAGTTGCGTCGAAAGGGTTTGAAGATCGAAGCGTTCTGGCAAGAAACATTGCCCAGCTCGACATTACGGCGTTTCTTAGTTTTGGGTAACTTCAAGCAATTTGGGCATGGTCCCATGAAGTTTTCGCACCCGCAATGAGTGGCAGCACCACTTTTTTACTTGGTTGCTCAAAACACAAATCTGTTCCCATTCAATTTAATGTTGAGTCAAATCATGGTTGAGTTTCTTAGTTCGCAAGCCTTCTCACATACGTCGCTCCTGGGTATCGGTATGCCTGGCACCACAGAGTTGCTAATCATTGGCGCCGTATTCTTGCTCATGTTCGGTGGCGCCAAACTTCCGGCTCTAATGCGAAATATGGGACGCAGTGTCAACGAATTCAAAACCGGAATCAAAGAGACCCCCGCCGACCGGTCGATTGAAAACGAATCCAGCGACGAGAGCATATAGATTTTCGTCCGATCGATTGCTCGACGTTTTGAAAATTCAATCAAGCTCCAGAGTTGACCACCTGTATTGGCGCCTGGAAAAGTGAATTTCTGTGTGAAGTCGTTGCCTGTAAAACATCGGGAAATCGATAACAGTTAATCAGTACCCGTGCCCTTACCCAACCATCTTTGTTGCGCGTTTGATATGAACGAATTGGAATTTCATGAAACACTGATTCTCGGATTCTTTTTCGGATCAATGGGGGTCACCGAAGTAGTCGTAATTGGGGTACTTGCGGTTCTGTTGTTTGGAAGCAAACTTCCCGAAGTGGCTCGATCGCTGGGAGGTTCCTATCAGCAATTTCGAAAAGGGCTCTCGGACATCCAGTCTTCTATTAAAGAAGACATGGATTCAGTCAAGAGTACAGTTGATCTGCTACCTGATTACAGCGACATCGACATGGATAACGACGAGCCTACGGTATCCAAATTTGAGCCTCCTGAAGAAGAGGTCGACTAGGAATATCCTGTCAACCCTGTGATTCTTCTGTCCTAAATCCGCGCGCTCGTATGAAAGACGGGATCACAGGATGAACAGATTTCGCTCTCGGCAGCCACAAGACAAGATCCTGTCAATCCTGTCCAAATCCTGCTTACCTTCTACTCGCCAGTCGGCGGTTCACTGATCAGCGTCGTCCGACTTTGGATCTTTGTCTGCATCGGTTTCTTTGTTTGAATCTACTTCCCCTTCACCTGCCTCCGCTTCTTCTCCTGTCTCCTCTGCAGTTGCCTCCTCTGCAGTTGCCTC
>CAYSQZ010000006.1:24579-56559 GCA_964433035.1 uncultured Pirellulaceae bacterium
CTGCCTCCGCTTCTTCTCCTGTCTCCTCTGCAGTTGCCTCCTCTGCAGTTGCCTCTTCTGCGGCTTTTTCAATTGCTTGTGGCAGTAATTTTCGAATGTACTTACTCGGTAAGACAGCACTAAAAGCAGCTCCGGTAGCCGGAGTCTTCCGAACACTCAAGCCAACAAATTCACCGTCCAAATTAAACACCGCCGAGCTGGTAGTCAGCCCGCTGCAACTATACATTCGACGCGGACGCGGGATAATCGTATTTACTTCCCCTAATCGGACCGTCGGTTGAAACCGTTGCGATTCGCCAGCGCGACTCATAACAACGGCCGTGTCTAAATGTTGAAATTCAGCATCCTTGGAGACGTCAATAGGAGTGCCCTTCCAGTCGCCAGCATTGTCGGCAGTTCGATCAAGTGCAATGAAAGCGAGGTCCAAGTCTTCATCGTGCAGCACAAGCCGACCGTCAAACTCTTCCCCTGACTGGTTTACCAATTGTACCTTCACAGGAGTCAATTTCATTTCCACGCCACGTTGGCGAATATTTGCAGGCAGCCGTGGTTTGATTCCGCTGTAAGCGATCAAGACGATGCCATCGGAGACCACCGGGCCATTGGTCCAAACGGTCACCTCGCGGTTTCCTGCCTGGGTTCCATTGGCTGAAATCTCAACGTCTACCAGGGCTTTAACGACATAGATTTTGCCATTGTCAGCCTCGAAAACCGCACGGGCTTTGCTTCTGGTTGTTGCATCTTGGGCAACCAATGACTGACAAAAAAGAACCAACGAGCAAGCAATAAAAGTTGCCGTTTTGAATGTTAGACGTGACATGCTTTTTTTCTCATCGTGAAAAAAGGTGGAGGATCGACAAGCAAATGTGCCCATTCATTTTCAGGCAGATGCTCGGCTTAAACAAACCAGATGGTAGCTACCATACAGGATGGATTTCAATATATTGTGTTTTCTTGCCGCGACGTACAAACAATACGACAAACTCGTCCTTCCGCTCGGCAATCGCAGTCATCTGTGTCTTTAGATCATCCAAAGAGTCGATCTGAGTGTCGTTGACTTCTTGAATCACATCACCGCTGGCCAAGCCGGCCAATGCCGCCCAACCGGCGCGCTGGACTCTTGTAACAATGAGCCCTCGCTGGGCTTCTAGCTCGGCTACAGTCGATTTAGAAAGCTTCCGGACCTTGAACTCCAGGCTTTCATCCTCATAAGAATCAAATTCAGCGGCGTCCTGTGGCGCGGCTTCGAGCAAGCATTCGATCGTAAGCTGCTCTCCGCCACGAACCGCAGTAAACTTGACGGTTTCGCCGACTGGATATTCACGAATCATGCTGTCGAATACCTTTTTGTCTTTTTCACGTTCGGCACGGATCGCGCTGTCGTCAATTTTGATTAGCACGTCACCTTGCTCGATGCCCGCTTCTTCAGCTGCAGTTTTTGGCAGCACCATTGTCACGCGGACGCCCTTGGTGCCCTTTAAATCTAAAGCTTCGGCGAGCTTGCGAGTTAATACTTGTGTTCGCACCCCAACCCAAGCGCGTTCAGCGGCAGCAGATTTCGAGGGCTTTGGCTCTTTGCCAATATCGACAACCGTGGCATAAAGAGCGGTCTTGCGTCGAAACTCAATCAATGTCTCAACGGAATCTTTACCTTTATCGGTAGTTTCACTGTCCGAGGCGGCTACCAATTGCTCCAACGTCTCGACAGACTGCCCCCCCACGGAAACGATAATATCGCCAACGGCAAGCGGTGGTTTGGCTTCTGCGGCAGGTCCTCCAGGCGCCAAACTGGTTACGCGAACCCCAGCGGTACTCTCCAAGCCCAAAGATATTGCGCTGCGACGAGTCAAATCGGTGACAGTGACGCCCCAGTTGCTCAACTCGTTGTCTTTGCCTTTGGCCTTGGAACGTAATTCGGTGGTCAGCTTAATCACCTGTTGCTTGCCATCGCGAACGATATCGATGCTAACTTCTTTGCCTACCGGGGTTCCTAAAACGACTCGGTTGAACAGCGGCAAATGTTCCGGGGCGGTCGCCGAAACCTCAATGCCGTCAAATTTCGTGACAATGTCCCCTGGCAAGATTCCAGCCTTAGTCGCCGGCGAATCCTCGATAACGCCAGACACCAGAACACCCGACATGTCTTCATCGGCTGACTTCAATAAAGGTTGAGCATAAAAGCCAGTCCATGATCGGCCAACGGAGTAGCTGTCAATCAAATTTTTACTCACGGACTCTGCAATATCGGCTGGTATAGCACCGCCCAGCGAACCCAATCCAATTTCGTTGACGCCAATAATCTGCCCTTGCAAGTTAACCAATGGCCCACCGCTGTTACCAAAATAGATAATCGCATCGTGGCCAATCCAGCGAACCAGATCACCTACTTTTTCCCCGTCCTGCCGCAAACCACCAGTGTTATTGGGCATGATCATTTCCAGGTTTGCAACAACACCCAGTGTCACCGACTGAGATACGCCAGCCGGACTCCCCATCGCCAGCACGGTGTCTCCCACTTCCAGCGAATTGAATTCACCGAACTGGGCCGTTGGCAGCGGTTTGGACGATTCTGGAATTTGGTCCATATTCAATTTTATGATACAGAGATCCGTTTGCGGATCGGTGCCAATCAAAGTGGCATCGACTCGCGACTTGTCTGCCATACGGCACCAGATACGTGTTCCATTACCCGCGACATGGTGATTGGTCAGCACGTAGCCATCGGGATGCACAATCGTACCGCTGCCAGTTCCACCGTACTTTTCCATGCGACCTGCGCGAGGTCGTTCGGCGACGACATGAATGCGAACCAAGGCCGGGTAAACTTTGGCGATTGCCGCATCGATTGCAGCCTGTTTTTCCTCGTCAACCGCAACTTGTTCAGCTGTGGTTTGTGCCAACGCTTGATTGCTGGTGTAGAAACCGATAGTCAGTATCATGGCCAACAGCCAAACGCCTACAGATGATAAAAGTGTTTTGTGAAGATTCATAATGGACCGCTCAATTCCTCAACACGCATGTTTTTAAAGACAAGGCAAAGATGAGTGTACATCTGAGCCCCTAGACTACCGGTTCACTACCAGTTCAGGTTTTTTAGAAGAATCCGATAGCGCAAATCATCGTCATATCATAATTCAAAGCTCCGCAAGCCGGGACGACCCTACTTCAGAGATTTGAGAGATTTTCACTTCTGGCTCTGCCTTCAATCCAAACTGAAGGAAAACCGAAGGAATAAAGGGCAGCCTAGGCCGCACCAGCGCCCTTCGTGAAATGCATGACATAAAAAAGCGATAGAGCAGGCTATCAAGGAGGAGGCTATCAAAGTTAGCCAAGGACGAACAGTTTCCAAGTCAAAACGGTCCAGCAAAGAAACAGCAATCCGAACGAGGCACCAAAGACAAACTGAAGCAAATCATCGTCTTGACCGAATTCCGAATTGTTCAAAACCAGTTTCTTGAAAATTCCCATGTTTTGCCTCAAAGACTTGTCGATTGGTAGGTACGTGAACTCTACCTGAAAAACATAACCCAGTTCGGGGGTAATAATCAATATTTTGGCATCTAAATACTGCAAACTTTCGCGCCTCGACGCTACTTTGGGGGTACGATTGGAAGAGGAGTTATAATGCTATTATTCTGACCTTGCTGCCAATTGGCTTAGTTGCCAAATTTCTGAGACGATTGTTAGTTTAAATTACCGAGATTGCAGGAATTGTTGTCGATCCCGTCGATTTTCAGAAGCAAATTTTTTGGACTTAATTAAATTAGGAACGCTTTTAATGAACAAGAGTCGTCTTTTTATTATTTTGATCACAGTTATTGGCCTCGCTAGCTCACCAGGATGTGGTAAACCCCAGACCGACGCTCGAGAATCTCAAACCAATAATGCGATTGAAACGGATCTGGATATCGTGATCCCCGATTCAACTGCTGAACCAACCCCGTAAGATCGCAAGAAACCGAAAAACTGTTGTGAGCTATTGGGAAATTCTATGGGAACTTTAGACAGATGTGGTAAAACCGCAGTCTAGCAAGATGCTTCCCCACCGCTGAGATAAGCAAGGACTCTCATTGAGAGTCTTTTCTTTCCCGTCCTTCCTCGGATTCCCCCCGATTCAGGTGCTCCGATGCTTTATTCACTCTTCGTAACTTGCGGAAACGACTACGGCAAGTCGTTTGTTTTGAACGAGCAAACGGTTACAATCGGTCGCGATCAAAATAGCTCGGTTCTTCTGGAAGACGAAGAAGTTTCGCGGTTACACTGTACGCTGTCTGCCGAGTCTTCAAAAGTCTTTCTTGTTGACGAGGAAAGCTCCAATGGTACTTTCTTAAACGGTTTGGCAATCGCCCGCGCCCAAGTCCGCAAAGGCGACAAGATTCGGGTCGGCAATACCCAACTGGAGTTCAACAGTGTCTTACAGATTTCGCTTGATCAAGAGGACTTTTCACCATTGACTGTTTCGCCAACCAGGGTCAACAAGAATTCTGCTGGGCGAAAGAATTCCGCCCATGACATTGAATCAGCTCGCATCAAAAGCGGCCAAATTTCCACGTTCACCGAGCACCGAATCAACAACATCCTGCAAGGACTCAGCGGAGGTGCACATCTGGTGCAAACCGGCTTGGATTCCGGTGATATTGATCTATCCAAAAAAGGCTGGGGGATCACAAAAGCGAATCAGATCAGGGTCACAGAACTGGTTCGCGATTTTATGACGCTTAACAGCCAATTGACTCCAGAGCCCAAATTGTGTGACCTGGCAAAGACGATTGCCAATGCAGTCGATTCTCTAAAGCCAAAATTCGCTAATCTGAACTTTCAATTTCCGCCCACAGATCAGAACCTTGCTTCGGTTGATTACCGCTCAATCCAAACTTGCTTGAGATACGTGCTTCGCCTTGTTGCTGATGCAACCGGTGGAGAACGGGCGTTAGTTGAGTTTTCGATTCTTCAAGATGAACAGATGTTTCATATAGCCGTCCGCTATCCTGGGCATCCAATTCAAATCTCCCCAAATTCAGAAGCCGATATTGAATCTGACTACTGTGGAATTGCAGGGCTTGTACTTGAAAAGGTTGTTGCGGCTCTTGACGGTAAATTGGCGGTCGGAGCAGCCACGACGTCCGCTGAATCTTGCCCTGCGGAGCCGGGCAATGATACCGTACGCCGGAGCGAGGTAGTCCTTAGTTTCCCACTGGAAACAAACTGAAACTGGCAGGCTCGATTCTTGTTGCCGGAAAACTTGGCCTCATCGTGCGCATTTGCCATCTCTGCGTCAGCTGGCCGAAACTCACTGCGGTCACTGACTAATTTCTCCAATCCCGAGTTCTTATTCGATCCGCAACAGTAACCAGCCACTCATGACCCAAACCGCCTGCCGCTCTGAGCTGTTGACTTTGAAAATTTCTTAAAAAGTTTAGTTGCGGACTCGGGCGTTTGTGCGGACGAACGGCAAAATTTGACGATCAACCATGAGAAGCTTTGTCACCAATTCCTGAATTGCTAACTGAGCCAATGATTCAGCTATCCTAAGCTTGCGTTTTAGGCGATAGAACTCTTAGCGAAGAAGACAACTATCCACAACCAATAGGTTGAGCGGTTTTCAGAAACGTTATCACCCTTGATTGAGTCGATGGGAAAATCGGTCTCAACTGGGCAAGGTTGATCTGGTGTTGGAGCCCTCTCCGGTCGCAATGCGTCCGACCTCCCGCAAGCATTAGGGCTTACATCCCGAAACGGTCAATCTGATTAGCTAGCGTAAAAGTCGAACTAACGGTTCGATTGAAAGATTAAGGCTTCATAGATACAATCGCGTCGCCTGAATCACCAAGATACATTTTAGGATGAAATGATCTGGTCTGATCTAAAACTCAGGTCATTTTGAGGTCATGGAGGATCGGATGCTGCAAAGATTTTGGAAATCACTCTCTGGGTTTGGGCTTGTCGCTTTGATAGCGATCGGTGCTCCCTCCTTCCACACATCGGTTTTGACAGCTCAAGAATCTGCCTCTTCCGACACCTCCAAGAAAGTGACCAAAGAACCGGTTTTCCGGGTTTCTAAACTCGCTGGAGAAGAGGAACCTCAACAACGCTCTGTTGAGCAGAATACCGCTGGCGCAGATCAGATACAGTGGCCAAACGCAGACGATAACCACCGGGTTGCCAACTCCAATTCTATGTCGTCGGCGAGGGATACCCCTGGTGTAGCATCGAGTCCCAAAAATCTGCTTCTTGCTAATGCTAATAATATCATGCCGACCAAAACGGTCTTGCCTCGTGAAGCCAGCGAAATGGCTGCGGGCATTGGAGCCATCGCCTCTCCGGTGCTAACCCCCCCAGCTGTCGTACGTCCCCCAAAAACCGCTGGGCCCGCTCCCCATCCCTTGGATCAGGCTGTTGAGATGGCTCGCTCATCCCTCAACCAAATGCAAGCTGGAATTTTGGACTACACGGCTATCCTGGCCAAGCGAGAGGCCGTCGACGGAGTCTTGGGCGGCCCGTCTTACATGAAAGTAAAATTCAGGAACCCTCGTCAACTCGCTGACGGAACCGTTGTGCCATTGAGCATCTACATGAAATTCCTTAAGCCCAAATCGAACGCTGGTCGGGAAGTCATCTGGGTCGACGGACAGAACAAAAACAACTTGCTCGTACACGAACCCAAAGGAACGCCGCTGGTCGGAAATCGAACATTTTCGCTCTCGCCAACTGGCTTTATGGCGATGAAGGGACAGCGATACCCGATTTACAAAGCCGGCGTGGAAAACTTGATCACCAACCTGATTGAAAAAGCTGAGCGTGACCGAGCCGCCGGACCCTGCGTTTGCGATTATCGAGAGGGAGCCAACATCAACAAGCGATCCTGCTCTTGCATCGAATTGATCCATCCTGAACGTCGAGCACCTTTCGAGTTTCACAAAGCTCAAGTGTTCATCGACGATGAACTTAACGTGCCGGTTCGTTATGTAGCCTATGACTGGCCGCAGGTCCCGGGGGGAGAGTTGCCACTGATCGAAGAGTACACTTACTACAACATTAACGTAAATGTTGGTCTGACAGATCTCGATTTTGATGCCAACAATCCAGCTTACAGTTTCCCCCGACGTCGCCGTTAGTAAGCTCTCTAAGAAAAACTGAATGATCTAAAAGCGGCGCATCTGCGTCGCTTTTTTCGTTCAGGGCTTTCTTTCTCCGGTGTATCCGAAGTTCGGCATCGTCCGATGCCAGTGGGAAACAAAGCGAAGGAAATTAAAACAGTAGAGCTTTTTGATTCAAAACATTATCGGGTAGTTTGACCATTTTCGACGGGCCATTCTCACGCATGCCTATGAATGCTTAGGTAGAAGTAAACATGGCCACCTTCAGCTTTGCCAGACCCTTTGCCAGACCTAGACTGGGTTCTCCACAACTTAGCTGTTAAAATTGAGTCCCAGATTTTAGGTACGCCGTTCGACGGCTCGGCCCAAACACTCGAGACAACAAATGCCACCCAGAAACCTCCTCATCATTGCTTTGACTGCCGTTGTTTCGATTGCCTGCTACTCCGCAGCCTCAAAGAACAAATACGCTAACTTGTTCGCCGAAGCGATGGACGTGATCGACAAACAATCACTGCGCGAAATTCCTCCTGAAAAGTTATTCGTAACCGCAATGGAAGGAATGCTCGAAGACCTCGACGAACACTCGATCTACATTTCGGGCGACATGTTCAAAGTCTTTGACGAAGACATGAAACAGGAATTTGGCGGCGTGGGCATGTTTGTCGAGAAAGACCCTGAGACTGAGAACTTGATCGTCCTGGCACCGATGCCCGGGACTCCCGCCTTCGAAGCCGGGTTGAAGCCTGGTGACCAGATCCTCACGATCGACGGCGTCACTACCCAGGGCAAACCGCGCCGCGAAGCTGTCAAAATGCTTCGTGGGCCGATCAACGAACCCGTGGAACTGACTCTTTCGCGAGGTGAAGAAAAGTTTAGCCGAGCTTTGACCCGTTCGATCATTCCCGTGGCCAGTGCTCACGGAGATTATCGGACATCAGAAGGTGGTTGGAAATACGTTCTCAAAGAGCAACCCAGAATCGGCTACATCCGCCTAATACAGTTTGGTGAAAAATCGACCGAAGAATTTCAGGAAGCGCTCGACCGGACTCGGGGCGATATCGATGGACTCATCATCGACCTCCGCAACAACACTGGAGGTCTGCTCAATGTGGCGATCGATATTTGTGACATGTTCCTTCCACAAGACCTGCAAATCGTCAGCACCAAGGGTCGGGGAAAGCTGGTTTTGCAAGAGTTCTTTTCAACTGCTGAGATGTCTCTCAATCCCAGCGTTCCGATCTGCATTTTGATCAATCGCAACTCCGCCAGTGCCAGCGAGATCCTCGGCGGATGCCTGCAGGACCACGGTCGCGCGGTTCTGATTGGTGAGCAATCCTGGGGCAAAGGAACGGTGCAAAATGTCATTCCAATTCGACGCGGAGAAAGTGCACTTAAATTGACCACGGCCAGTTATTGGCGACCAAGCGGCAAGGGTATCGATCGCTATGACGAGCTTGCCAAGCAGACAAAGGTTTGGGGCATTCAACCCGACCCTGGGTTTGAAATTGAGATAGAAGAGGAAGAAGTATTCGAGAACATGCGTCAGAGAAACTTGCGGGACTTGCGAGGACTTCTGACCGACGAGGAGTCTGAGATGATCAGCCGCCTGCGCGTCTATGAACCACCCACTGATGATGAAAACGGTGACCGGGAAACACCAGAGCAAACCACTGAGCCAGAATCTGACGGCAATACGGTCCAAGAGCAGGATACTCCTGAACAAAATATCGATGACAAAGACTCGCCAAAGGGGCCATATGTCGACAAAGCCTTACAGCGGGCGATCGATTATTTTGAATCACTTGCCAAAAGCAAAAATCAGATTGCAGCCTAGCGCGTTAATACTCCTTCGTTGGCCATCGCATCGCCTAAGTCAAAAGAAACTCAAACTAGCTCAGCCTTCAACCGATTCTTAGAGTTAAGCGACATGACTGACCAGTGAAATAAAACGCCGCTTGGTCCCTACACAGCCGGCCCAAACCGCCGCCGTGTTGACAGTAAATCTTAGAAACGGACAATGGAAGTCCGCCGTTTGCTGGACAGGTTTCAGTGGATCGACGTGACTCCTACGCAATAACGACAGCTATTCTCTAGCACAAAGCAAATCAATGAGCTCAAAATTCAATTCATTCGGCGCCCGCGATACCTTTAAGGCTTCCGGGCAAGACATCGGGCTGTTTCGGCTTTCTGAACTTCAGAAGAGTGGGCTCGGTCAAATCGACCGCCTCCCCTACTCGATCCGAATTTTGCTTGAGTCGGTGTTGAGAAACTGCGATGGCCACACCGTCACTGAGGAAGACGTTAAAAGCCTGGCGACCTGGAATGCGAGCGCGCCTGCCAAAGTCGAGATTCCCTACAAGCCAGCCCGCGTTGTGCTGCAAGATTTTACGGGTGTCCCTGCTGTTGTTGATCTCGCTGCGATGCGTTCGGCGATGGCCCGTCTGGGCGGTGAGCCGAAGAAGATCAATCCGCTGATCCCTGTCGATTTGGTCATCGATCACTCGGTTCAAGTCGACAAATTCGGCAGCAACTCAGCGCTGGCGCTCAATGTCGAGTTGGAATTTAAACGGAACCGTGAGCGATATGAGTTTCTCCGCTGGGGCCAAAAGTCGTTTGATAACTTCCGCGTTGTTCCACCTAACGTGGGTATCGTCCATCAAGTCAATTTGGAATATCTGGCCAAATGCGTTTTCGTCCGCGAAGACGAAGCGGGCCCGGTTGCTGTCCCTGATACGCTTGTTGGCACCGACAGTCACACGACGATGATCAACGGTCTTGGCGTTTTGGGCTGGGGCGTTGGCGGGATCGAAGCCGAAGCAGCAATGCTGGGTCAGCCTATCTATATGCTTCTGCCGGAGGTCGTCGGTTTCGAGCTCGTTGGAAAGCTACAACCGGGAACCACGGCAACCGATCTGGTACTAACCGCCACTCAGCAACTTCGCGCCGCAGGCGTGGTTGGCAAATTTGTCGAGTTCTTCGGAGAAGGCGTCAAGTCGATGTCGTTAGCTGATCGAGCGACCCTGGCCAACATGGCTCCAGAATACGGTGCGACGATGGGCTACTTCCCAATCGACGAAATCACTCTCGACTACCTTAGTCGTACCGGACGGACCAAAGACGAAGTCGCGTTGGTCGAAGCGTTCACTAAAGAGCAAGGGACGTTTTGGAGCGCCGATGCCCCGACGCCAACCTACACTCGAACTCTTAAGCTTGACATCGGCACCGTCGAACCATCGCTTGCTGGCCCCAAACGGCCGCAGGATCGTATCGCGCTTTCAGCAATGCAAAAAGCGTTTAACGATTCCCTTTCAGCGCCGATTGGATTCAGTGGCTTTGGCTTGGAAAAGTCAGCTCTGGACAGTACCGCAACGGTTGAGAACAACGGACATTCGAGCGAAATTGCTCACGGAAGCGTCGTGATCGCCGCGATCACCAGCTGCACCAACACCAGCAACCCGTCGGTAATGATCGCCGCTGGTCTGTTGGCCAAGAAAGCTTCTGAAATGGGGCTGACCGTTCCGCAACATGTAAAAACAAGCCTCGCTCCGGGATCGCGTGTCGTCACCGACTACCTGGACAAGTCCGGTTTGACCGAGTCCTTTGAGAAGCTTGGCTTCCACACCGTCGGCTACGGCTGCACATCATGTATTGGCAACAGCGGGCCGCTACCGGAACCTGTTTCGGCCGCGATCACCAAAGGCGAATTAGTAGCTTCGTCGGTCAGCAGTGGTAACCGAAACTTCGAAGGCCGTATCAACCCGATGACCAAAGCCAACTATCTGGCGAGCCCGCCTTTGGTGGTCGCCTATGCTCTGGCCGGGACAACTGACATCGACTTGACCAGTGATCCGATCGGTCAGACCGCCGACGGCAAGGACGCGTTCCTCAAAGACATCTGGCCAACCAAAGAAGAAGTTGACGATGTGATGGAGTCCAGCGTGACCGCCGAGATGTTCCAGAATCAATATTCAAACGCGTTCGACTCTAACGAGATGTGGAACAAGATCAAAACTGGTGAAGGCGATCTGTACGAATGGTCGGGTGAGAGTACTTACATTCAAGAACCGCCATTCCTTGCCCAAATGGCTCCTGAAGTTACCCCCATTGTGCCGATTGAGGGTGCGATGTGCCTGGCGTTGCTTGGTGACAGTGTAACGACGGATCACATTTCACCTGCTGGCTCGATCGCCAAAGACAGTCCGGCTGGAAAGTATCTTCAGGAAAACAACGTCGATCCGCGTGAGTTCAATAGTTACGGTTCCCGGCGCGGTAACGACCGGGTAATGATGCGTGGAACGTTTGCCAATATTCGAATTCGAAATCAACTTGCCCCCGGGACCGAAGGTGGCGTCACGACCCACATTCCTTCGGGAGAGCAAATGTCGATCTACGATGCTTCGATGAAATACCAAGCCGACGGAATCCCATTGGTTGTGCTTGCTGGTACCGAATACGGAACCGGCAGTAGCCGCGACTGGGCTGCCAAGGGAACAATGATGCTGGGTGTCAAAGCCGTGATTGCGGCTACCTACGAGCGAATCCATCGCAGCAACCTGGTCGGCATGGGAATTTTGCCGCTTGAGTTTGCCGAAGGTCAAAACTGGAAATCAGTCGGCCTTGAGGGCGACGAGAAGTTTGACATCGCAGACTTGGATGACGACCTCAAGCCGCGTTCAACCATCAAGGTTGCAGCGACTAAACCTGATGGGACCAAGATTGAGTTCGATGCCGTTGTCAGGATCGATACTCCTGTAGAAATGGACTACTACCGAAACGGTGGAATTCTCCAGACCGTCTTACGCGACCTGCTATGATGCTTGCTGCGTAAAGATTCGCCAGAAGTCAATTCTCTGTGTTGAGCCACATTTCCAACCAAACCGCCTGTACAGTTTGGTGGGTTTTTGATGGGAGAAGCGTCGAATTTGGTGTTTGACTTTGGACTGAACTTCATTTGTGATAGAATTGAATAACAACTCGATTATGATGCTTGATCACTTTCAAGTCTTGTCATAACAACTCCAGATACAGCAACTCTCGTTGCAATTCAGTCAATTCTGCAATTTGGGATTGCTGATGGATCCTACCTGAGAGCGTTTACCATGGAAACCGATTTTCAGTACCAAGATGATGCTCGGCATCGCGGCGATCACATTTTGCCAAACGACGACCAGCTTTTGGCTGATTCGGATGAGAATTATGAGGATGACAATTTCTCACATGACTCTGGGCGGAAAAAGAAAAAGCGTTTCAAGATGTTCTGCTTTTCTTGCAATCGCCCCGAATATCATTCCTTGAAAGCGAAGAAGGGCCGCATTTACTCGTACCTCCTTGGAATGACCTTTGGCTTACTCACTTTCATCGGCCCCTTTACCTGCGTATGCTGCGGAAACTACCGATTCTGGTGTCGCAACTGGCTCAACCCACGCTTCTGGTTTCGCAACCTTGGCAAAAAAAAGAGCAAGCGAAAATCATCCTCGAAACGCTGAGTCCATAGAATTCTCATAGAACTCTTTGAGACGGCAGTTTAAATCGATTGCCGTGCGCAAGCTTCGGTGTTGGTGTCGAGCACGTAAGTTCGATTTTTAACTCAAACCCTCGCTTGTAATCGCTCCTCCACCCGCTGCAACGCACGCTAGCGAATTCTTTGGGTCAACGGGCATCGACGCTTCGCTCTTGTCCAGTTCGTGCAATCTTTCTAAAAGAGGATAGGCTCAGAGGTTACGCTCCAGCAACAGTCTATTGCTGGATAAACGAAGCAGAGACGGTTCCTTCGTTTGGATTTAGCGGCCCTCTTCATAGCACGAATTTGAAAGTCGGGAGCATGGCCAAGACAAAACTTGACGTCGTCATTCCGGTGTTCAATGAAATCGCCATCATTGAGCAACTGCACCAACGAGTCACCGCAGCTTGCGAAAAGATCGGCGCAGCCTACAGAATCATCTATGTCGACGACGGCAGTAGAGATGAAACCGCCCAATGGCTCAAATCGAATGCAATGGATTTTCGTGCGACCGATTCGCAGCCCGAAACAATAACGATTGATTCCCAACGTGGGCACGTCACGTTAATCGAACTCTCAAGAAACTTTGGCCAACCGGCGGCGATCTTGGCGGGGCTTGAGCAAAGCAAAGCCGATTGTGTCGTGCTGATGGACGGGGATCTTCAGGACCCACCAGAACTGATCCCTGAAATGTTCAACCGTTGGCAATCCGGAGATCAAGTCGTCATTGCCCAACGAACTGGACGAAAAGAAACGTTCCTCCGGGGTCTGGCTTTCAAGGCATTTCACAAGTGCTTTGCCCTCCTCTCGGATTCCAGTATTCCTGCCAATGCTGGTACCTTTTGTTTGCTTGATCGTATCGCGGTAGACTCGATCTGCGAACTTCCAGAATCCCACCGCTTCTTTCCTGGGCTGCGAGCCTGGGTTGGCTATCAACAATCAATGGTAAAATTCCAGCGTCCCCCGCGTGCCGGCGGCGAGCCCAAACAGACATTCTTCCGTCTGTTCTCGTACGCGCTGGACGCCGTGTTTGGATTTTCGTACAAACCGTTGCGGCTGTTAACGGGAATTGGGTGCTCGGTTTGCACTTTCTCTTTTCTATTGGCCGCCTGGCTGGTCTTCAAACGAGTTTTCGGCTGGGAGTCAGCATCGCTTGGCTTCACAACACTTAGTTGCGCGATACTGGGTCTGTGCGGTTTTCAGTTGATCGGCATGGGCATTCTTGGAGAGTATATTGGCCGTATTTACGATGAAGTAAAACGCCGACCTCAATACCTCGTTCTACGCCAAACCAATTCCGATACCGAGAACAGTAACTCGGAGAGCCTTGACCAATCGCGCCGACTAGCTGGTTAAGAGTCTCTTCACAGCAGCCTTTTAATCGTTTGCATCTTGATAATCGAACCGATCTGACAGCGATTCCGTGGCCCAATTCGAACCAAACAAGTCAGTCGACTCAAATGGGAATCGCCGATCGTTGATTCAACGCCTGTTGCCCTACGCTATTTTGCTACTCTCCTGTTATTTTCTGGGAATGTATTGCTGCGAATTGAACAGGCAACTGTACCAGCACCAAAGCCCAACCTACGACTCGCTCAGCTATAACGAAAAGCTATTCCGCGTGATGACGATCTCCCGGAGCCAAGGGCTGGCTGAATCGATGAAAGATGCTTGTTTCTCAGGCAATACCAACTGCCTGCCGTTCGTGATCGCCGCGATTGTTGCGCCTTTGGTCGAACCGAGCAGAATGGTTGGGATCTGGATCCAAACCGCGCTGCTGCTACTCTTCCTGGCAAGTCTCTTCCATTATCTATCGACAATTCGAAAACTCTCAACATCGTCAGCGCTGGCTGGTTGTATTGTCTATTTAGCTGCCAGTTGCATCTACTTCGAGAACGGTGGGCTTTCCGATTTTCGCATGGACCTGTCACTGTTTTTTGGATTTGGTTTGACTGCTGTTTGGTACCTCAGCAGCATGGACCGTCCAGCTGACTGGAAATTCGTTCTCCTGGGCACTTCGGCAACACTTTGTTGCCTGTTTCGCGCCACCGCTCCGGTCTATCTGATAATTTCGTTCTGTCCTTTAATTGCAGTCTGCCTTTTTACTTCCTCCAGTCGAGCGACCAAGCTACGAGGAATCGTCATCGCGACAACCATTGCCGTGGTCTTATCTGGGTGGTTTTACATTCTCAATTTTGAGTATTTGCGATACTACTACGTCGACTGGAACACCGACGCCAACGCCAAGCTTCCGCTTTCCAGTGCGCTCAAGCATTTTAAGCGAGCTCATCAAAATGTTGGCGAACCGATTTTGTTGCTGCTGGCCTGTTGGTGGGTCGGAATTTTAATGCGAGTCGGCAAGACACAATCGTTGATTGGCTGGATTGGCAGCCTGATTCGAGATCGCGACATTGATTTCCGTATCGGTTGGCTGGCGATCGCGGCTGTCTCGATGTTGGTAGCACGACGTGCGGGCCTCAATCCGTTCGTCAGCATGCCAGCCGTCTTTGGCATGGTTCTGTTTTTAGCACTTCCCTGCCTGAAGCAATTCGACAAGCTAAAAGACTCTCGCCTGACTTTTTTCAGCTGGGTTATCCTACTAATCTGCGTGGGTATCGCGTGTGGCCGAGGCTGGCATCGTCACGCGCCAGACGATTTTTGCAGGATGAAAGCCAACCATTTGGTGATTGACACGATGGTCAACAACGCTCAGCTAAGGAACAAGAAGGAATTAAGATATGGAACCGTGCAAATAACCGACTTTGACTCCAACGTCCTCTACTCTGTCCTTCTCTTCGATCGTACCAACAGCCAACCGCAGCTCGATGGCGTTATTGTCAATGGGATCCATGTTCAGCGGCTACAGACATTCTCAAGGCCTGCCGAATCAGACTGGGCACAGCTGGCGGGGGAGACAGATGAAGCCAAAATCTCTGAATTGGTTAGCGAGGCAAGCGCTGAGATCGACTACTTGATCGTCCCCGACAAGGCTTCCGCAAAATCAATTCCGATTAAAAGAGGAAGCATCGTAATCAACAATCACCTGACTCGGATTCGGGAGCAGATTGTCAACAACGAATCTTGGGCGTTGGTAAAATCAGGTATTCAAGTCAACAAAGACGAGTTTGTCGAAATCTATCGAAACCTGATTCGAAACTGACTGGCTAGGGCTTGCCTCTAAAGAGCGCCCTTGGCTCCGCGAAAGTAGCGCGGCTTAAGCATTTCGCGGAGAGACTGTGATTTTCCCAGCCGTTTGGCGCTAGCCACGGATGAACCGCGACTATTCGAGGCTAGCGCCAAAACGGCTGGTATTGCTGGGCCATGTTCCCAAAAATCACAACCTACGAGCCAAAGCGACCAAGGTGCAGCGATTTAATTTATTTGTGCGTTACCGACACACGGTCGGTAGATGAAACTATCAGCCAGGCCTGCCGATTTTTGAGTGCGAGCCGTCGCAGAGCGGCGCGTTCTTGGTTTGCTTGCACTGGCATAGATGTGCCGTCTTGGATTCTTCGGCGGTAAATACCAGTGGTGTGAAATCAGTGCCTTTATGAGCTCCGTCGCAGAAAGGCTGGGTCGCTGAGAGACCACACGTGCAGTACGCGTACTTCTTGCCTTCTTCAAGCTCTACCGCTTTGGGTTCAGTGGCTGCAATTTTTGGTTTGTCCATCGTATTTTAGTTCCTTCAAACTGTAGGTGCTTCAGTACTATCGACATTCAGATTCACCGAAATCAGCGCCAAAAGAACATCCGCTTTAAAGCTAAATATACAATCAAACTACCATGGCAACAAACAGACATTCGATGTACATCCAATGTACATAACTGACCATCAGTTAGATCATCCTCTTCGTGAAATCCCCGTGTTTTTCGCCATTTCTTCTATCGATCAGATTCTTTTTTGATTGGCACTGCTTCTGCTTAATGGCTTCTCCGTTACGAACCCGGAAAAGTGACTGAGCCGGGTTTGAGTTGCAAGTTTTTTTCTAAAAGGGTCGCCTGCGAAGTGCGATGGACGGTGAAATGATGATCTTAAAATTAATCGGCGGATTTTTTGTTTGTTTGTGGGCTGCAGATTTCGTAACAGGCATGGCCCATTGGCTTGAAGACACTTACTGCCTCGAAAACTATCCGTTGATCGGAAGCTTCATCTGCGAACCCAACATTGAACATCATGTCGACCCTCAGCTAATGGTCCGCGAGGGCACTTTCTTTTCACGAAACATATTACAGTGGACTCTCTGCGGCGGAGTTGACTTGCTGCTTTGGCTTCTCGGGCTGGGCGGCATCTTAACATTCACGATTTTGTTGATGGCGTCTTTCGGCAACGAGTTTCATCGCTGGAATCACATGTTAAAGACAAGCGGCTTTGTGACGTTCATTAAAGACACCGGGCTGATCCAGATTCAAAAACAGCACTCGCTGCACCACAAGCAACCACATAATCAATCCTACTGCGTAATGACGTCGTTGCTCAACTCGGTCTTGGAGCGAGTCAATTTTTGGCGAAAACTTGAGTGGTTTGTCCAAGCAACAACTGGCATTGCACCTAAACGAGAGAACCGACGCGACTCGAAGCCGCTAAAAAAGAGAAAATCAAAATCCCCAAAGGTGGCCCCGGCGGTCCAATCTCCAGTGGCCAAGCTGCCAGCGACTTCCGCTATCACTGCCGAAGCGCCAATCCCAAACAACTCAGGTCTAGCGTCCCATTCGCCCCAGACGACAGCCAACCAAGCGGCTAAAAAATCACGTTCGCTTAAGGTTCTTGATTCACTTAAAGCGACCGTTGCAACGGCCAACAAGTCGGCTTGTTCGGCAGCGGCCAAATCGGGCTGTCGAAATTGTTCGATGTGCAAACTCGCGACTGAGTCGGCTTAAACCAAGGCTTTTTTTACTTATAAGATTAACTTCGGCCATTTAACCCAGCCAACATTGCATTGAAACCCTTAAGCGGAGTATACATACGATGGTAGTTTGCTGGGACATCTTACTTGGACACGCTAAATTGATTCTTACATTGCTACCCCAGACCGATAGCGTCCAAAGAAATGGAGCTTCAGAATGTTCACCAAATCGAAAAGAAGCAAAATGAGTGAAACACCGGACTTTTCAAAATTTCGGATGCCAACGTGGGAAGAAGATATTTCACTTAACCACGATTCGCTGGAGCCATTCGACAACTCGCCACCGCCAACCGAAATTCCGATTGAGGAGTTCAAAACCGGTGATGTGTTGCCGATCGAGCTTCTAGGTGGTCGACCGTTGGAAGAATTTATTGCTCGCGATACGTATCCGATTCCGGCTGCCAGTGATCGCGAAGGTTACAACCCGAATTTCAACGCTCGTTTCTTTATTACCGGTCTGGCGGACCACTTAAAGATCCTCGCGGCTGCCAAGAAGTACGAAGTCAACATCGAATCGTATTTGGATTTTGGTTGTGCGTCCGGTAGAGTGCTGCGTCACTTTTGTGCCCAGTCCGAGATTCCCAATCTTTGGGGTACCGACATCAACGGTCGACACATTCGCTGGCTTAATGACTATCTACCACCGCGACTGAAGGTCGTTCACAACAACTGTGTGCCTCAGATCCCGATCGCCGACAACTCCATGGACGTGGTCAGCGCGTTCTCGGTCTTCACTCATATCGACACATTCGAAACTGCGTGGCTGGCTGAGCTCTACCGAGTTCTCAAACCTGGAGGGCTTTGCTATCTCACCATCCACAATGACGATACCTGGAAGATGCTTCAGGAAGCTGACGATAACAACGGTTTACTAAAGCGATTCCGAACCGTGTATCCGAATTTTAATGAATTGCTCAAGCATGACATTCCAGTCGAGCGAAAGTGCTTCCGCTATACCGACTTGGGGCCGTATCGGGCATTGGTCGTTCACAGCAACGCTTACCTAAAAAAGACGTGGGGGCGTTTCTTTGATATTCTTGAGATCCAGGGAAAAGCTCACGGGTACATGCAAAGCGTTCTGATCGGTCGGAAGAAATAGTCCACTACGCATTGTGTCCGAGGCTAGTGCCAAGACTGAGTGACTCAACCGTGCCGATTAACAACAAAGTCACCCTCCCAAGATTGGCCAAGATTGGGAGGGTCGAGAAAGACCATGAAATCGGCTTTGATCGGGGAGGGTTGATCCGCTCCGCGTGCAATTCTCGACTTACTCTTTTTACAGTCTTCGCAACGCCTCGATTGGATCCAATGAAGCTGCGCGTTTGGCTGGATAGATTCCAAACACCAACCCGGTCAACAGCGCGACCGTTACTGCGATGAACGGCCCCCAGAAAGTCAGTGCTGTTTCACGCCCTGTCAAAATGCTGATCAATGGGGGAGCCGAAAGCCCAACCAGTGCGCCGATAATTGCTCCCGATGCCGACAATACCAGCGTTTCAACAAGAAACTGAAACGTAATGTCACCTTGTGTAGCGCCCAACGCTCGGCGAATTCCGATCTCGCCGGTTCTCTCGCTGACGGTCGCCAACATGATATTCATGATCCCAATTCCGCCTACCAACAACGAGATCGCGGCAATACTGCCAAGCAGGAAATTGAAGGTTCGCTCGGACGCCTTGCGCTGTTCAAGCAGGTCCAGCGGTACGGTAACGCGAAAGTCTTCATCATCATGCGTTGCCAGCAGCAGACTTTCAATCGATGCTGCCGTTTTACGAACGTCATCCGGGTGGTTGACGCGTACCGTCAGCTGAGTCAGTTCGACTTTTTCAGATTTGCTCTCTCCTTCCTTAGACTGACGAAGCACTTTGCCAAACCGATCGTGATCAGTCGTCAAAGGAATATAGATGTCGCGGTTGTAGTCGGCAGCGGTCAAACTCGAACCGATTCCGCCGGAAGATTGCTTGTGTGCGATGACGCCCACGACTTCGAAGCGAATTCGATCGGCGATAAGAATCGTTTTTTTGTCCGCCGTTTCACCCGGAAAAAGTCGCTGAGCGACCTCTGACCCCAGTACGCAAACGTTGCGGGAAGCATCGAGGTCGGATTGCCTGATAAACCTGCCGCTGGCGAGTTCGAGACGGTTGGTCTTGGCGTAACTTGGCTCCAAACCAACCAAGCGAACCTCAAGCATCTGAGCAAAGTGGCGAGCTTCATAGTTGAATTCACGAAACGGAGCGATCGCCTCGACCGAATTCAGAGTTTCTTCGATCCGTTTCATATCAACAAACGTGAGTCCGTACTCCAAAATGCCAGACCGCTCTTGTCGATCTTCGCCCGTGGGTTTGATGGATCGAACGATGACATTGTTGATCCCAAGGGACTCAATTCGACGAAGCGCATCCCGCCCAGCTCCTTCGGCGATCGAAAGCATGATGATGACCGACGCGACACCAAACACCAGTCCCAGAATCGTCAAAAACGAACGAAGCTTGTGAAGCATCAGCGAGCGCAGCGACATCCGCACCATTGCGGAAATCTTCTTCCAGCGATCAAACATGAGCAGCACTCTGCTTCAGTTTGGCGCTTGGATAAACCGTAACAGCGGTAACCCGACGCGTTAGCGGGAAAATGGCAACCGGGGGCGTCAGCGGGAAAATGGCAACTCGGCGCGTCAGTGGGAAAATGGCAACTCGGCACGTCAGCGAGGAAATGGTAACCCGAAGCGTCAGCGAGGAAGAAGCGGCAACTGACTTCGCCCTCGCTAACGCTTCGGGTTTCCGTTTGAGTTCTAAAAGAAAATCCAGATACGACGACGTAGTAGCGGCCATCGTTGAATCCGAAACGCTGTCGGGTACTTCCTGTTGCGTTTCTTCTGCCTGATCCTCCACGCTCTCTTTCGCAGGTTCTTCTGCCTTCTGTTGAGTCAATTCTTCTGATTCTTCTGCAACCGCCTGAGTATCTTCTTCAGGCTGCGGCGTTTCCTCAGTCATCTTCTCCGAATCTTCCCCAGGCTGAAGACCTCCCTCACTCGCATCTTCGGAACCACCTTCGGCTTGCTCATCAGCAGAAGGCGCATCGCTATCCTCCGAATCACGAGGCGTCGGTGGTTCGTCGTCGAGCGACTCGTTCGAAGCCTCTTCCTCCTCTCCCTCGTCCGCTAACGCGGCCAGCTCGTCTTCTTCCTCCTCTTCGGGATCTTCATCACCAAACTCAGTCAGCCCGCGTTGATAGGCGTCCAGCGCGACGACTTCGTCAGCTTCCAACCCTGTCTCAATCGCAACGAACGAAGTATTGGACTCGCCAAGGGTAACTTCGCGACGTTCAAATTCATTATCCTCGTTCTTTACAAACACGAACTTCTTGCGGCCAAAACTTGTGATCGCTTGAATCGGGACGCCCAAAACATCGGGATAGGTACCGACCAAAATCTCAACATTGGCTGACATTCCTGGCTTGAGCTTCGCCTCCTTGGGAAAGCTCTCAATCTTCACGATTACAGAATAGGTGTTGGAAGGATCGGAACCACGCGAATCGGACAACAAAGCCACCGACTCAACCTTCCCCTTAAGCGTGTCGGCTGAATAAGCATCGACCCGAACCAACGCCGGCTGGCCTTTTTTAATCTTGCCCACCAACGACTCGTGCACACCGACTTTGACCTGCATCCGCGTCATGTCAGGCAACACAAACACTGGCTGGTTTTTATAAAGCACCGAACCTTCATGAAGCTTTTCACCGCTGCTATATCTATCTTTAGCGTACAGCAACGTCCCTTTTCGCGGTGCGTGCATCGTGTGTCGTTTCTGATTTAGTTTTGCCTCTTTCAATCGACGCTTGTCAATTCTCAAACCTTCCTTCTCGTTCTGCAGACGACTCTCGGCTTGTTTCAGTTTTGCCTTGGCAGTCGTTTTGGCAAGTTCATTGTCACTCTTGGCACTTTCATACTTACCTTCGAACTCAGCCTTACTCTTTACATGCTCGTACTTTTCCAGGGTATCGAGTTTCTGAACGTCGCGTTGGTAGCGCAACTGAGCACTCTTGACGACCTGCTCCGCTTCTCTCAAGCTCCCGTAATCAGTAAAACCACCTTTGACCAGAGCCTTTGCTACTTCAAGGTCGCGCCGAGCTTTTTCGACAGCGGTCGACGATTCAGAGATCGCACCTTTGAGGTCCGAAAGCTGAACGACATAGTCTCCTTTGAGATATTTTTCCAAATCAAGCTTTGCAGTCTCCTCCGCTTTTTCGGCCGCGAGAATTGATTTTTCATTCTCCGACTTTTGAACCTTCAGCTCCTGCTCAGCGTTGTCGACATCGGTCTGCTCTTCATTGACTTCAGCTTCTTGTCGGGCAACCGACTCATCTGCCTCCGACCTATCAAAGCGAGCAACCACCTGTCCTTTTTCGACGATCGAACCTTCGGGAGCCAAAAAGATCAGCTTGTTATCCCAACTATCGATCTCGCAGTTCGCAGTGATCGTGCTCTGGCTCTCCAGCTCGCCGCCTTCGATAACTTTGTCGCGCAACGTCATCGTGACGGCGACCGCGGTATAGACATCCTTGTTGCCTTGGGCGCTTCTGGAATCAAATTTATCGACGGCCCAGTAGATCCCCACCGAAACCGCGGCGATTGCTGCGAGCGTCAGAATCAAGCGCATCCAGGATCGGCGCTTCCGGCTCGGGCGTCGGGGGCTCGATGGACTCGTTGAATTCAGGGCGGTGCTGGATTGGCTCGATGTCTTCTGCTCCGTTGAGTCCGTCGTCGAGCCCGTCGTCGACTGGCTGTCCGTTGAATTGTTCGCCCGGCTGCTCGACAAAATGTCCGCGCGGCTGTTCGATGTTTCCTGATCCATCAAAGCTACTCCCGACTGGATTTACTCCAAAGTCTTCCTGCTCATTGACCCATTTACCCGACTCGTCCAATAATAGCGATTCTATATCGACGAAAAGAGCGATGCGAGAAGTTTCGTAAGCGATCCAACTCGAAACCAGACTATTTTTAGTATCACGGAGAATATTGAAGGCTTGTAACAGATCTTGGGTCGAACTTGAATCGCCCGCTCCACGCCGAAGATTCAACTGTGCTTCTCGAACCTGTCGTGCAGCGGTGATCAACTGTTGTTGTTGAATTTGAAAACTGAAACGATTAGTTTGCAGCTGGCGAAGGTTAAACCGGACACTGTTGACGATCGAATCTTCGTCAGCCATGTATGCGCGTCGCTGCTGCTGATAGCCGATCTGAGCGGCGCGATAAGCATTGCGTTCGTTCAGCCGGTTCAATGGGCCGTCGAAACTGACTCCCAAAGTGTACACATTCTCGTCACCGTCGAACCGAAACGCATTGTCGACCGTCGGATCGGTGTTAAGATTCGCCGAGGCGCTGACATTTAGATCGCTTTCCAACTGGTCGGCTGCAATTTCGACTTGACGATAAGCATCGACGACCGCTCCCTTGCTGTTCATTAGATCGAGCCGATTTTCGAGCGCGATTTGGATAGCCCGCTCTTCCTCAATTTTCAACGGTTTGATCTGGATTAGAAACAGCCGTACCTGAGT
Source organism: uncultured Pirellulaceae bacterium (assembly GCA_964433035.1). Taxonomy (GTDB): domain Bacteria; phylum Planctomycetota; class Planctomycetia; order Pirellulales; family Pirellulaceae; genus Mariniblastus. Next base: position 47,637 of record CAYSQZ010000006.1, read on the forward strand.
CTGCGAAATCAATAACGTTGAGACTCGATCATTCAAGCCTCCGGGCAACGCCAACATATCCTGAATCTTCTTCCATTTCTTAACCCCCTTTGAGTCGACCGCGTCACCCAATACGTCCTTTTCTTTTTCGTCCTGACCTTCCTCGACTTCGGCTTCTTCTTCATTCTGGCCACTGGTTTCAGATTCTTCACCAAAGTATTCTTCAAACGTCTCGTTGGCGGTTTCTATTTCCTCATCCAACCCGTCGAGCAATTTCTCGATCTGACTCGACAATGAAACTTGCTGCCGATGGTTAATCTTTTTGTTTTCCGGATCAGATTCGGTAGGCTTGGATTCTTCGAGCTGGTCAAGCCACTGCTTCAGCTCGGCGTCGAGTCCAGGTTTGAGCTTCTCAACCTGTTGAGACAAAGATCGCAATTTCTCAACGGCTTGATCAAGAAATTCTGGCGGGGCCTCTTCAGGCGGCAAGTATTGGTTGATCGAGTTTTTAAAATCCCGCACCTCCTGATCAAGCTGTTGAATTTCGGATGAGTTAAGCTCAAAAGGATCCAGGAGTGAACGGTCGATTCGAATCTTGACTCGTGCAGGCAAGCCTAGTTGAAATTTGAATTGGTCGAGTGACGTCTGCAAATTCTGCTGCGCATTGATCAACTGAAGCCGGGCCAACTGGAAGTTTTGAAAAACTTGATCGGCGGCGATTGGCGACACCAATTCATTCTGCAACCGCACTTCGTGCTCTTCGACACTGAGCTGGTTTAACGCAACATTGTCTTCTGCGATATTGACGGCTTCGATCTGAGTCAACAGCAACAGGTATTGGCTGACGGTATCAAAGTAGAATTGACGCCGGAACCGAGCAAAGTTACGCACCGCGTAGAGCATGTCGCGTTCAGATTGAGTCAGTGATTCAGTTCGAACGTGTCGAAACGCCCCTCTGAGCAGTGGCTGGGTAAGTGAAAAAGCCAAACTACCTGCCGAGAAATTCGATTGCCCACTCCCATCGAAGCTCCAGGTAAACATGTTGAGCAGATTAGCAGCAAACTGCCCGCCGGTTGCCAGCTCGCGACTGAACCCTAACTCGTTGGCGTTGGACAGATCCCGCTGAGCATCGAACCCGTCCTGGGTTGCCTGAAAACCAAAATCAGAGCCACCGAACCAGTTGAGCATAAATTCGAACCGGTTTGACGATAGGTCAAGAGCCTGAAAATATAGCTGTTCGACTTGCGTTTGAAACTCGCGACTGTGCATCAGCGCCAACTCGACCGCGAGTTCTTTGTCGAGCACGATCTCCCCATCCTCGTTGTGGGGAAGGTGTTGAAGCCATTGTTGATTGTCGATCGTAGCCGCTAGTCCGCGCTTGTCCCAGTAGTCAACTCGCTTGCGTGAATTGAAAGAATAACGCATATAACATTCAGACGCCGGGTCGTCGGGCGGAACAGGACCGCAATCGGGATCATGAAGATCCGCCAGACGGGAACGAGAGTCAGGCTCGACAGTTCGATCAGGAATATCCCAGCGATGATCGAACTGACGTGATTGGATCAGTTGATACGCTTGGCGATCGGCGGCTTTACGATACGCATATCGACTGCATCCGTTTGCGCAGCACAACATGATCACCAACGACATAAACGTTAGCGACCAACGCAAAATGAAGCGATTACTTGGCCAGTACGGCATAAAACGATCTTGGGTCGACGCAAGGAAGCTCATCCTCAATGGAAGCTTTCGGGAACCCTCGCTATCCAAAAAATCGTCTTTGCTGGTGACTCCAGTCGTGCCCAGTTTGTAAAAATTTGCGGATTCTACGGATATTCTGGACGACCAAGCCCGCAAAGTTTTACGAGCTTTCCTACCTTACGAGAAACCGTTCTTTTCCACACCAATCACTTCTGCGATGAAGCGGGCCTGACGGGCACACCGGAACCTGATTGCAGGTTCAAATTCCAGCACTCAATACCGTCCTGGTTGCAGACGATCAGGTTGGTGCTGCCGTTGCGGGACTCAAGCGCCAAACCATGCAGACGACTTTGAGACTGAAAGTCTCCCAGCCACTTTCCGGCCCCAGAAACGAGGTGAATGATGTCCTGGGTATCAGCGATTGCCCACAACACTTCGGAGCTACTGCCGGTCCGCGACACAATTGGTGAAACGGAGATCGGTTCGAGGTCCGTTTCGAAAAACTGCGAGCCAACCGACAACGTCCACGACCTTTTTAGCTCAGTGTCGAAACCAACCGCATTCCAATTCCCGGTGTTGGTTACACCGAGCCCGCAAAGATTCTGAGTTCCCAGCGACGCCACTCGTTGAAAATCCAGTTCGGTCTCTTCGACATTGGTCAGCCCATTTTTGAGCATCCCGATTTTCCCTTGCCCAGCAACGACGACTTCGGCGCCAAGCGACACAACCGACATCGCAATCGCTTTTGAAGCTTGATCTCCTTTGCCAGTTTCCGGATCCACCTTATGGATTCCATTTTCGTCGTCGAACGCCACAATCAACTCGGTTTTGCCATCGCCATCGAGGTCGGTCAAACGACAATCGCGAACCCCGGCGTGATCGAGATTCGAGTTGGGGTAACTTGTGATTGGATCCCAGCGGTGGTCGAACAGAAAGACTCGTTTGCCAAGCGCTGAGAAAACGGCAAACATCGGGTTGCCGGTATCTTGCCGGCGTCCGACGCGAATCAAATTTGCGGCTTCTCCATCGGGAAGCTTGAGTTCAACTCGGTCAAGCGTTTTTCCTTTGGCGTCGAGCTGAGCTACCGTCCGCCATCCGTCAAAAATCACATAAGCAGGCCCCGATTGAATCTCCCTGCGATCAGTCGCACCGATCACGGCGATGTTGCCGGGCTTTTTAAAATTTGAATTGACCCAGGTCTTTGCCGGACGCATCCGAATTGCGCTTCGCTTGTAGTTCGTCGACACAGTGGCTGCTGTTCCAGGTTTGGGCTTACCTATCAAATCGGCCGCGCTAACAGTGACCAGCTGCTGGTGGTAGGATTCGAGATATCGGACGTAATCATCTTGCATCTCGCCTGCCACGTCTTCACCTTTGGCGACTCGCTTCATTACGGCAGCCAGCTCGCCGGGCCATTTCTTGTCACCCAGCGCACGGGCATATTGGATTTTAGAATCACCATCGAGCACAATGACTGACGGAATCAGCTTTGCTCCCAGCTTAACGCTGGCCTTAAGCTGTGGGTCGTAGTACGTTGGAATCGCGGCTTGACCAATAATTCGTTTCAGCTCCGGCCCGGGCTCAGGATCACCAGATCGAGTTGGCATCAAATCTGAATCGGTATAGATCGACGCAAAGTGGAAACGATCTTCAGAGAAATCATTTGCTACTTTGCTCAGCATGGGAATCGCGTGGTAGGAGTCTCTACCGCTAACCCAAAGCAATGCGGTCACCTTTCCGTCAAACGACAAACGCCTTAGTGATTTTTTCTCTTGGGTAAGCACTTCAAAATCGGGCGCAACTTCTCCAATTAAATCGGAGGGAAAATTTTCGGGCAGCTGTACAAACTTGCGTACCGGTGTAGCATCGTTGTACGTGCGAAGCGCAAACTTATCTGGAGCGACTTGAGTGTCAAGCTTCGCCTCGTGAAACCGCGCCAGCAAAACGACATCGGTAATTTCCGGAGCCACGATCACAGCAGGATCCAACAGTTTGAGCGGAAGCGACATTTGAACCAGCGTCGAACTTCGCTTTTCAACCCAAATGTCAGCCGTCATACCCTGAGCCAGGCATCGGACCACATAGCAGGCTTTTTCATCCACAGTCTGATCAGCAAGACGTTGGACTTGAGTCGGATTCTGTAGCCAGCCATTGCGGACTTGATTAGTAAGTAAAGAAATCGGTGCAGGAATGAGCTTCGGAGTTGAGACCAGATCGGTTTCGTCAAGCGGCAGCTCGGAGTAGCCGGCAATAAAATGCCGAGCGATCGAATCGCGGTACAGCTGACTGATCGGCAGCTGGTTCTCATACGGAATCAACAGATGTTGATTGTTGAGGTTGGCGGATTCGATATCGTAAACGTAACAGCTTAGTAAATTGCGGTCACAAACGACTTGGCCATTGAACAACTTCGATGCCAATCGCGATTGCCCGCCGGTGGTACCCGGAGAAGACGCGCGGACAAAAGAAGTCGACCAAGGCTGCGGCTCTTGAATCCGTTGCCCGTGGATAAGGTAAGTCAAATAAAGTACGGCATTGTCGCTGTAAGAATTGGCTGAGCTGTATCGTGCGATCAAGTCCCGAACGATCGTCTCTGCGCCCGGGCCCGTTTGGACGCCACCGCCTTGGCCTGAAGAATTAGCATGGCCAACTGAGCCTCCTTGAGAAACGTCGGAGCTTTTTCGACACCCTGTCGACAGAGCGAGGCAAATACAAACTGCCAACAAACCGAGTTTTCGAGAGTAGCCCAAACAAGTCGGACATAATATCAAAGCAAGAATTCCATTCATGAGTTATCCGAGAGTCAGCGTCCTGCTGGCGAAATTTAGTGGCAATTCCCGTGATTGCTATCAGGCTCTCATTAAACCGGAACCGAAAAATTGGGTAAAGATGAATCACTTGCTGTCACACGACTGGGAGATAGCGTTACCGCGATTTTACTGGGGCTTGTGGTTTTAATCGTAGCGAAAATATAGTCGTGTATTGTCGTCTATGGTTCCACGATCGTAGCGCATTACGCTTCTTTCGCGGGGAGGTTGTGACATTATTGGCAACCCACGCGTGAGTTTGAAGTTGCACTAGAAGAAAGTTACCCTCCCTCTGGAAGGATCGAACTCGCCATCATTCATGATGGCGCAGTTCGGGGAGGGTACGATCGTTAATCAAATTGAAACACCAAGATTCTTAAAACCCTCCCAGCTCGACCAGGCGCTATGCGCGCCAGGCAGAGCTAGTTGGAATCTCAGACATATTTTCGCATCATCTGCGAAAAAGGTTCGTCTCGTGGCGTTCAAGCTTGACAGGCAAGACGTCCTCGCCAACCTGCTTTTGCTTTAGTGCCTCGAACTTGTCTTCGGTGTGGCGAAGCGACCTGCGGTTTCGAATTACCGTCTCGGCCAAGTGATTAAAATCCTCGGCAAGTTGATGCCAATGATCGCGATCACGAAAACTAAGCTTTTGAATTCCTTCGCCACGGCTTAGCTTTCGCATTTCTCGCCGCATTCGGTAGATCGGCCCGACCATTCGATGACTGAATTTCAGTTGGTCATAAAGAAAAAGAGGCAGCAGGAAGAGGCCAGCGAAAAGTGCCGGAGCAAAGTTAATGAGCGATTCTTGAATTGCAGTGCCCAGAGAGGCTTCATGATTGCGATAGGTAAACCAGAGCATCACGGCTAACAGGACTGCGGTCATGTACAGCCCCCAGTGAAGAAGTGTTCTGCGGATCAAACCGAATTGAATTTCCGAGTTGATGTAGATGCGTTTGCGCAAAGAGGACTTGGAGCGCGACATAGCTTTCTCCCGATGAGTGATAAGTTGCGAAGAGTTGTTTTTCTTTCAGCCCAAGACCAGAATTGGCAGGAACTAAAAAGATAGAAAAGAAAAGTACTAAAGCTTACATTAGTTTCAGGAGATTGAGAGAGTTAAGAGCGGGTTAATGTAAGCGAACTTTTCGGCCGGCTTCGCAATCCGAACAACCGGAAAAACTGTGCGAAGAAAACATTCAAACAGGTACTCTGTCAATTGCAAACAAACAAACCAAGCTGACCTCATGGCAAACAACTGAAGCGGTAGAGCGAGGCATTTAATAACCACTATGCACCGATCGATAACGAATTCGATCCCGCGCTGACGCCCACTCCTTTGCTCAAACTGGCAGGCCAGATATGATCTAAGCCCCAGGCAACGAAGTGAAGTTCGCTTGCCCGTTTAAACTTTTGAAAATGAAGTCTACGCTTGAACACTAACCCTAATCAAATCGAAATTTTCGCTGAGTTGTTTGACCAGCTGCCTGACGGCAAATTCGCCAAACCCCAACTCGAAGTTGAGGATCGGCCTAACGTCGATGTCGCGGCTGCGTTTGAGTCGGCTTTGAAGCAGCCGTTGCTATATCCACCTTTGGAGCAAAGCGTCTTTCCGGGTGACGACATTGCAATCGTTTTGCAGACTGATTTGCCGCGTTCAAAACTGGTCCTGGAAAGCCTGCTGGAACAGCTTTACCGTCTAAAGATTGAGCCCGCCGACATCGTTGTTATTATTACCGCCAAGACTGCGGCTCAGCTGGGAATCGATTCAAGGCTAATTGAATCCGAAAAAGAGCAACTAGCCGAAGGAACTCAGCCAGGAACGTTCAGTCACGACCTTGGAAAAGAGTCGATCAACTTTCAGGTTCACGATGCTGAGAACCAAGCCGGTCATTCGTACTTGGCCGCCAACGCAGACGCGTTACCCGTGCATGTCAATCGACTGCTCGTGGATGCCGATGTCGTGCTTCCCATCGGCTGGCCATCGGCTGGCGAAGCGAGTCAGCAGACCGACTGCATTTACCCGGACTTCAGTAACGAAAGCACTTTGGCGAGGTATCGCAGTCGAAAGAGCCCATTTTTGACCCGTTGGAATGAGATCCAGCTGGCCAACGATACGCTGGGGGCTTTCTTTACGATCCAGCTCGTGTGCGGGCCAGGTGATTCAATCCACAGTGTGATCGCAGGCTCAAGGAATGAAGTCATCAAGCTGGCGCGAGAGAGAACCAACCAGCTTTGGGCCTTCCAATGGGATCAGGGCGATGTCGAAATGACCGTCGCGACTATCGAGTCCGAAGCCGATGATCAAAACTGGGATGACTTTGCCAACGCCTTGATCACTGCCAGTCGTTTCACCTGCTCTGATGGCCCGATCGTGATCTGGTCAGACATCTCGGTTCCAGCCAGCCGACAAATCCGCAGGGCGTTGATGTCACAATTCGAAGACGGAATCAGCACCAAGCTTGACAAGACGATGCAGCATGTCGCCGCGATCGTCAACGAGCGGCCCGTTTACCTTCGCTGCGGTTTGGCTCAAAACGGAGTTGAAGAATTGGGACTTGGATTTGTGCAGGATGCAAGTGAGGTTGTGCGAATTTCTGAATCACGAGAAAGCGGATTGTTGATTCGTGACGCACACAGGTGCCAGACAAGTGCAACAGCCGCCCAACTGAAAGCCCAGTGAGATGAGCGAATCCAACCATCCAGCCGCCGACTCGACGCTGGATCAGCAGTACGATTCACTGACCAAGTCCAGTGGTTACGTTGAGCTGTCCGAACGAAGCTTCGTTTCGATCAACGGCGAAGATCGACGGAAGTTTCTGCATAGCTTCTGCACTAACGATATCAAAGAGCTTGCCGACGGCAATGCATGTGAAGCATTCGTGCTCAACGAAAAAGGCAAACTGCTAGGTTACGTTCACGTAGTCGCCAACGACACAGAGTTGCTGCTGACCGGTCACGGCCAGCAATCTCAAGTTCTCATCCAACACCTCGACAAGTATATCATTCGAGAAGATGTTGAACTGAGCGATCGGACTGATGAGCTGAGGGCGGTCTTTGTATGCGGCGACCAAGCGACTCAATGCCTGGCTGAACTTTTCGGTGAATTGCCTGGGCTTAATCGATCCTCCGTATGCCAAATTGATTCGCTTCAAGTAAAAGTTGTGCAGACCGAACTGGCGGGCGTAGGCTTTCTGTTAATTTGCAATGCATCCTCGGTCACGGAACTTAAATCTGCGTTGACCAAGTCTAACATCGCTCAATGTTCGCTCGAAGCGTTGCACGTTGTCAGAGTCGAGGCCAAGACGCCCTGGTTTGGTATCGATGCTGATGATTCGAACCTCCCGCAAGAACTGCAACGTGACAACATCGCAATCTCCTTTGAAAAGGGCTGCTATCTCGGGCAGGAAACAGTCGCACGAATCGACGCCCGAGGGCGAGTCAATCAGTTGCTTGTCGGGCTTAAGTTTTCAGGAAACGGCGAGCCATTGAAGGGCGAAATTGTTCAAGACGAAAAGCCCGCGGGTAGGATTACTTCGGTCGCCAAATTGCCAACTTCAATCTCAAAGTCTGAGACTGTTATTGCGATGGGCTATGTTCGACGGCAGTTTAAGGAATCTGGCACACAGCTTGGATCGTGGACGGTGATCTAGAGTTGCAATGACTCTAAAAGTCTGGCAGACCTGATTTGAGCAGCTACTCAAATTGAGCGGTTTAACGAAACAAAGGCAGATGGGCGGTTCGGTGTCACTGCCGTCGAGTTCGGCCACCCTCCCAAGATTGGCCAAGATTGGGAGGGTCGAGAAAAGACGATGAAATCGGCTTTGATCGTGTAGCGATGACGCTCAGTCCTCGCGATCATCGAAAGCGCTAATTCGAACCTCGGGCGCTTTGACATGCTCCACTTGTAAACCCTCTCCGGCCGCTTCACGTCCAACGAGCCGCCCCAATCAAACTATCGCCTGACTGCAAATTGCCATTCGCAGCAATAGGAGTTTCTGATTTTTGAAATTTGAAAATAGGGAAACCTCCGGCCATCTCAAATTCGACTTGATAGCAAACTTGCATGCCGAGTTGAGCAGCTTGGTAAAGTTAAAAGCAGCTCTTTGCAAGGCAATTTAAGTGTTTTCAAAATTCTGATGGTATCCGCAAAAGATTTTTCAAGTCGATTGGAAATATCTATTGACCCATAATTCATGTTTCAATAACTTCCTAACCATCAAGTGAGTGAAGCAATCGCGACGCTAATTTGATGAGAGAAAACAAAAGGATTTGTTTTGTTGTATCGAGTGTTGACTGAAATTTACGTTCTATCAACATTCAATTATCTCGCGTTATGACACGGATGTCTGGTTCGAGATTTAGCTACAGCAAAACACGGAGCCGGTCGACGCATGGAAGCTGAGATCGACCTTCTTCCAATCGCTCTCGGACTACTGAGG
>CAYSQZ010000007.1:0-21758 GCA_964433035.1 uncultured Pirellulaceae bacterium
CCATTTCGGCACATTCTGCCGGCCCACTAAGCCTCCATGGTTGAAGCCTCCGACTCACTCAAATTATTCACTTGAGGGCAGGTTCGCCTAAACTGGCCACCGGAGACATTGGCTGGTACGAGTTGCCGCCTGGATGCAGCCCAAAGTTTACTTCGCTTTCATCAATTGAGTCGGTTTTGAACTCGACTTGGTAAAATTCATGTCCAGCCGTCTTGTTGAATTGCATGCTCCAATTCCCGTCTGGATCAGATTTAGCCAAACTCTCTGCCACAAGGCTTCCCATGGCATCGAAGATCCGTCCGGAAATTCGAGACCTTGGAGGAGCTTGTCCGGTGAAAAAAGGACTCTTGGAAAGTGAAAATATTTTCTGACTTATTCCCAGTCCGCTGAAGGCTTTGTGTTCAACGAAATCTGAAACAGAATTTGGTTTGGAGACCGGCGCGGCAGTTACAGTTACCACGGCATAGGGTAAGGCTTCATCTTGTTGATAGACTTCATACTCGTATGAATCGATCTCTGGAAAACCACCGTTAGGCGTGTAGGTTACGCTGCCGTCATGACTGACGAATACGGCGCCGTTGGTCGGAGCGGTCGTAATCAGCGAAGCCGGGAGCTGCTCGCCGGCTGGCTCAGCAGAATCCCTAGCCACGACGCTGCGTGAAATCCGTCTTCCCTGGAACGTTGTGAAAGAGTCGCCAGCTGCTTCGGGACCTCCGATGTTCCAGTCGAATCTGTCCATTACGATGCCGCCTTTTGCGTCGCTCACCGAAACGTTAACTACATACGTCTCTGCAGATACGCTTGGATCGATCTTTCCAGTCACGAACCCTCGGGAAACAGAAAGCCCCGGCGGAAGTCCGGTGACGGCAAAACTAAGGCTGTCAGTATCCAAGCCAGCGGAAAAGGGAGTCAAATCAATTGCGAGTGTATCTGAACTCTGGTTCGACTGACCAGGTAGCGATTCGACCTCCGAAGCACGATTGACACGATTAACCGTGATGGCAATAGCCGTCGTTACACTTTCGCCGCCTTCGCCCTCGACAGTGTATTGAAACGCCTCGGTTAATGCATTGAGCGACTCCTCTGAGGCGAGGCTTTCGACGGCCGGGTTGCTGGAGTCGAGTGCGTAGGTGTACGAGCCATCGGTGTTGATCTGGACGGTTCCGTAATCACCCTGAATTGCCACGCCAGCGTCGGTCTCCATGCCTCGTGTGACTGAGTTTGTGTTGGCTTGGCTGGTTGGATTAGTCTCAATTCTCACCGCCACAGGCGAAGCGGCTCCGCTGGCGTCGATTGCCAGATAGGCGAACTTGTCGCAACCGCTGCATCCTGGCGCTGGAGTATAAGTGAAACAGCCGCCGTTGTTGAATACGACCGAGCCGTTGCTTGGATTAGTCAGCTTCTCGAAAGTAACCTTATTGCCTGAATCGCAGTCGTTGCCAGCGACAGGTGTCGCGGCTGAAACGAGCCAACTAAATGTATCGGTAACAGACGCTCCGTCGGCGTCTTCGGCTCTAATCACGGCCGCGTAAGCAGCAACATGCGGAGCGTTGGCAACGATCTTTCCAGAAATTTTTCCAGTCGAATCAATTGTCAATCCTGGCGGCAGGCCTGTGGCTGAGAACGCTAATGCCTCACGGTTACGGGCACTGAAGTTGGGACTGATGTCGACATTAATAGCACAGCCATCGGTATGCGTTTGATCAGGAATGTTTGTGTTTACCGTTGGTGATCCATTGGCGGCTGCTATTTTGGCTTTACTGACATTGGAGTTCTTTTCCTGTTGGCTCGAAATCCGCCACCTGAACGTGTCAGTAATTTTGCGTCCAATTCTATCTGAAGCTGTGATTACGACGGTATAAGGGGCTCGCTGGGAAGCAGTTGAATCGATGGTTCCAGAGATGGATCCGGCTGAGTCGATGCTCAGCCCCGGCGGCAACCCAATTGCTTCGAACGCCAACGGCTCACGACCTTCTCCAGAGAAATTGTTCGAGATATCAACATTGATGGTGTCAGCGTCCAAGTGCGATTGATCTGGGATCGCAGTGCTAACGACGGGTGGGTTGGTGGCTGGTTCGACAGTCACTGTAACCGTTGCCGTCGAAGTCGCTCCGTTATCATCTTCGATTTCGTACTCGAACGAATCGGTGCCAGGGAAATTTGGGCTGGCCGTATAGATGAATGAGCCGTCTGAGCGAGGCGAAGCCACTCCTCTGGCAGCGTTGGAAATCTGCTTAAACGATACCGCATCACCTTGGTTGTTCGCATTGTTGTCAACCAGTGGCTCCAATATCGAAGCTTCACCGGTTGCCTGCCGACTGGATTGATTGGCGAGAAAGTTGGCGATCTTCCAATCGAATGTTGTCGAAACACAGCGGCCATCGGTTGCCGACGCGGTTGCTTCGACATTAAAAATGCCTCCGGGTGCATCTTGCGAAGCGTTGTTGTCCAACTGCCCAGTGATCTCTCCCGTTGACGGATTGATCGACAGTCCAGTTGGCAGATTGGTGGCACTGTAGCTCAGCAACTGGCCCTGGGGAGCAGAGAAGTAGGTTGAGATGTTGAGTGCGTTGATCGAGTCACGGTCGATGTTTGCCTGCGGCGGAACAGTACCACCGGAAATTTCAGCGAGATTGGTATGAGGGAGTTTGATTGTCAACGTTGCTGAGGAGAATCCGCCTTTGGCGTGGCTGACGGTGTAGTCGAAGGTTTCTTCGCGCGTCTGCCCGGGAGGTAAGTCCGTGGAGTCAGCGTTGCTGTGGAGTTTGTAGGTATATTGCCCATCGCTATTGATAACAATGTCACCGAAGCGACCGTTTTGAGTAACTCCGGCATTTCCTGATCGGCCGATCGCCGATTGAGACAAATTGATTATGGTGTGAATGCCTTGGTCAGTTGGGGATTCCCGTCGAATACTGGAAAAGTCCGCTGTGGAAAGGCCGTAGCCGGTGTTGGCATTGCGGGCGCGGAAGGTCAGGTTAAGGGACTTGTTACCATGGAACCTGATCCGAGCCCAATGCTGCTCGTCGTCAGGGCTGCCATTGGTCCGATAGTTGATAAACCTGGTGTTGCCATTTTCCTCTTCAGTGGTGATGCAGGTCGCTGGTTCGGAGGAGAGTTGGTACGAGTCAATTTCAGCCGAAACGGCAGTTACGGCTTCGGAGCCTGTTCCAGTGCTGGTGCCACCGGGAGCGATAAAGTCGATGTCGCGAAACGTGAAATCGCCAATCACATCGAGTGGCTTGCCGCATCCGCTATCAAAGAATTCTACTTGGATGTGCGCGGTATGACCTTCAAATCCAGCTGCTGAAGATCCAACGTTGCGTGCCAGGAGAATCGGTCCGCCGAAGAAATCGGAGAATGTAACTGGAAGTTGTCGGCTGGTTCCAGTCGTTTTATTGCCGTTTTCATCAAAGGTATCGATCAAGGTTAAGTGAAGATCGATTGAGATCGTACCGTTGTTGGCCGTCGCCGTGTTTTGGTAGACACGACTCGAAACGCCTTTCTGGCTTTTGGGGGTAACGGCGATCTCATTTAAATTTGCGAAAGATTCGGTTCCGACCCGAAATCCTCGGTCTGTTTCCAAAGCATTATCTCTGAAACCACGCGACGTGGGCTGGGTGGCTTGACTATCATCAGTCGAGATTGCCTCGGAGATGGTGTCTAAATGCCTGGTTGGATCGATGTCCCGGAAATTAGCACCGACTGGAGACAAAGATACGCTATTGCGCGAAGTAGGAATGGGCATACTGATATCCGTATTCTGGCCTAAGCAATTTTTGATTCTTAAGTTGAAATCGACGGTTGCACAGTCCGTGCGCACAACGTCCTAAGTAACTTAGGCTGTGGCTAAGAATTGCACGGATTTTTCTTCCGTGAAGCGTCAGTTTTTTGGGATGAGCTGACGGTTGTGGCGAGACGACCGATTGAATCGGAGGAAAGGATAATTGAAATGCGCACAGCCTTATCGTTGCACGAAAAAAGGCTGACTCAATCGAGCCAGCCTTTTTGTAGGGCCTAAGTATAAATTAAGGTTTCGGTTTCGACCGTCATCCCGACCGGCCCCACGCCTTATGGAGTGGCGGCTAAGATATCGATAAAGCTTGCAATATCAAAAAAATTAACGATGCCATCCTGGTTAGTATCCGCTTCGGCTTGAGTTCCTTCAGCGGCCAAAACCGCAATAAATGGCGCAATGTCGAAAAAGTTAACGGTATTGTCCAGATTTACATCACCTAGCAGTGGTGATGCTCCTTCGTCCACTGTCAGAATAATTTGTTCAAAACCAACGCCAGGACTACCGTCAAGCGCTGGATTGAAACCAGTTTGTCCAACAACAATTTCTTCTCCAGCAGCGAACTCCATAGGGGTCTCAAAAGTAAACTGCTGTAAGTTAGTGCCGGGAATTTCTTCGAAAGTACCCGGTGTCAAATCAGCAAGAGTCATATTGCCAAGATCAGTGATGTCAGTTGCAGAACCGAACTGAAACCTCTCTTCTGGATCAAGACCGTTTAACACAATCGCAGAGACAGTAACACCTTGATTGAAAGCAAACGTCAAGAATTCTTCGTGGTTTAAATCCAAACGTAATATGCCTTGACGAACCGAGGCGCTTTCGGTCTCAAAGGCGGGAACGGCTGGGTCAGCACGTCGGTTTGTTCCTCGGAGCGCAATCCCCAGGCCGGACATGCTTATATTGGTTCTATTTTCACCGCCGGGATCATCAACTCCAGTAGTAGCAGTAGCATTGACAAGGGTAAGTTCCAGTCCAGTCGATCCAGCTTCAAAAACATCGACCGATATTGGCACTGTAAGCACATTGCTGGTGGTGATGCCATCGTCATTGGGTGTACCGGTGAAACGCTCTGGACTTTGATTGAAAGTAGTAGCAAACTGGGTACCTGTTGCTCCATCGACTGTTGACAAGTCGACGGTAATTTCTTGCGCAGTTGCAGACATGCTGCAGGCACAAAGACAATAGGCACAGCAAAGAATCGCGGTGCGAAAATTCATAAAACTCATCGATAGCTTGCTCCAAAAATGTGATGTAGAGAAAAGATTAGTGTTATCTCAAACAACAAATCTCAGTGGACTCGTTGATCGCGAGACGGCCTGTAAGAGCGACACATTATGACATTTGAATGCGGTAAAACAAATAAAGAAATAGCGACTGAAACCTGACCCGTTCGCCATTTCCGTCTTCGCTAAGCATTTGCGGCTTTAGAGTTTTTCATAACGACTTCGTTCAATGTATTAACATGTGCCGCAGCATACGAAATCGCCAACTTAGAATCGCTTTACGCCCATGATTTCAAACAGTTGCTTTTCCAGTGAATTCGAAACCCGCTTACCAAATGCCAACCTGAGAGAAGGACATTCGTTCGCCCAGAATTCACCGAGAGAGTCTAACCGGGCTCGCACTAGTGGCCCTTCAATCCTGAAATGAATAGCAAAACGGGTGCCATGCTTCACGCTTGCGTGAGCATGCTTACGCGAGCGTAAACATGGCACCTGGCAATTCAGATCTAGAAACCCCCGCAAAAAACATGCTCACGGGACTTTTTCAGAACCACATCGGACGCGTATCGAACGGCTCTTAGGCGCTGACTTCCCAGCACGCGACCCGATGGCCGTCGCCATGGTCGACTAGCGGCGGCATCTCGGATCGACACTTGTCCGTAGCCAAAGGGCAACGAGAAGCAAAGGGACAGCCTGGCGGCGGATTAAAAGGGCTGGGAACTTCTCCCTGAAGCACCGTCAGTTCACTACGCTGGGAAGGATCAGTGATCGGATTGGCTCCCAGCAACGCACGCGTATACGGATGCTTGGCGTCGGCAGCGATATCCTGACAGGGCATTTCTTCAAGAATCGTCCCCAAGTACATCACCAGCATTCGATCGCAAAAGTGATCCACAACTTTAAGGTCGTGAGAGATGAACAGCATCGTCAAATCGAATTGCTCTTTGAGATCCATCATCAGGTTAAGCACCTGAGCCTGGATTGAAACATCGAGAGCCGAAACGGGCTCGTCAGCAATGATGAACTCTGGTTTTACCGCCAGTGCCCTGGCGATTCCCACCCGTTGTTTCTGACCACCGGAAAATTCGTGCGGAAACTTGTTGATCGAACCAGGATGCAAGCCAACGGTTTCAAACAGCCGTTTGACCTCGTCTTTAAGCTCGCCTCGCCGGACGATCCCGTGAAACTTGAGAACCTCGCGAACCGCGCCACCAACACTCATCCGAGGATTAAGCGAAGAATGCGGGTCCTGAAAAATCATTTGCATCTGCCGCCGGAATGGACGAAGCTCTGCTCGGCCAAGATGAGTGATGTTCTGGTCCTGGAAAATCACTTCCCCTGCCGTCGCATTGAGTAGTCGAACGATGACTTTCCCAAGTGTAGATTTCCCACATCCCGACTCGCCAACCACGCCGAGGATTTCGCCTTTGTTGATGTTGAAGCTTACATCGTTGACCGCGTGGACTTTGCGAATCACTTGATTGAACAGCCCACCGCGAACGGGAAAGTGCTTTACCAAATTTTGAACTTGCAGCAGCAGTGACATGAATTAAGACTCGTTCAATGGGTAAAAACAACGAACTCGCTGATTGTTGACTTCGTCCGTCAGTTGCGGTTCCTCGGCAACGCACTTGTCGGTTCTGAGCGAGCAACGATCCTGAAACCGGCAGCCGTCGGGAAGCTCGAACAGACTCGGAACGATTCCCTCAATGGTAGGTAGCTTGGTCTGGTGCTGGTCGCGACCAGGTTGAGGAATCGACTGAAGCAAGGCCTTGGTGTACGGGTGCTGGGGACTTTTGAAAAGCGTGAAGACATCAGCAGTTTCGACGATCTGACCGGCGTACATCACGATCACACGATCGCAAATTTGAGCGACGACACCGAGGTTATGCGTGATCAACACGACCGCAGTCTCGGTCTTCTTGCGCAGTTGATCCATCAGCCGCAGAATCTGAGCCTGGATCGTGACGTCCAACGCAGTCGTTGGCTCGTCAGCGATCAGGACTTCTGGATCGCAGCATAACGCCATTGCAATCACGACGCGTTGCCGCATCCCACCGGAAAGCTGATGCGGATACTCTTTGTAACGTTGTTCCGGATTGGGGATTTCGACTTGCCGCAGCATCTCGATCGCCCGCTGGCGACGTTGGGACTTGCTTAGCGACGTGTGATACTTGAGGGCTTCGTCGAGTTGCCAGCCGATACTGAAGACCGGATTGAGCGCCGTCATTGGCTCTTGAAAAATCATCGCGATGCGATTGCCGCGAATCTGCCGCATCTCTTTATCGGTCGCTTTGCAAAGGTTCTGGCCTTCGAAATTTATTTCGCTTTGGGGTGAAACAAAACTATTATGCTCGGGCAACAATCGCATGATGCTACGAGCCGTTACCGATTTACCACAGCCCGACTCACCAACGATTCCGAGAATTTCACCGGGATGCAGATTGAAGGAGACGTTTTCAATCGCAGTCACGTCACCTCGGTCGGTATGGAAACCGACACTGAGGTTTTTGACTTGGACTAACGGTTCTGATTGGGACATGCGGCTTATTTTAAGTTTTGTTTAATTTGGACTGATGATCGAAAAAGCATCGACTCCGAAAGTTATATGTGTTTTGGATCCAGCGCGTCTTGCAGTGCGTCGGACAAGATATTGAACGCAAGCACCAGGACAAACATAAACGCGGTTGCCGTTCCGATCTGCCAGAAAAAGCCGTTCATGACTTCGCTGTTGGTATTGGCATCTCTGATCATAATGCCCCAGCTCGGCTGAGATTTGACCCCCAGCCCAAGGAAGCTCAGGATAACTTCGGATTTAATCGCCCCGATCAGCAGCAGCGAAAAGTTGATCAACATCAAATGGGCAGTGTTGGGAAGCACATGGCGAATCAAAATGTAAAGACTGCCAAACCCACTGGTTCTGGCCGCTTGAACATACTCGAGTTGCCGAAGCTTCATTGTCTCACCTCGAATCACACGACAAGTTCCAATCCAAAACGTCGCGCAAAACGCGATGTAGACCGGAAGCAGCGAATCCTTAATCAATACTCCGCCATTTTCGCCTTTACCTCCGCTGGTGAACGGAATTTCAACGTCTAAATCAGTAAAAGCGTAAGCGATCACGACCAACAGTACCAATCCGGGAATCGAAGAGAAAGTGGTGTAGAGCCAAACGATCAAGTGATCCACCCAGCCACCGAAGTAACCCGCGATCGCGCCCAGGAATGCACCCAGCAATACCGAGATCGTGGCAGTAACCAAACCAATCAGGAGCGCGATTTTGATTGAATAGACCGCGCGGTAAAAAATCGAGCGACCTTGAGTATCAGTTCCCAGACAGAGTCCAACGTTGCGAGAGAATTTTTGTTGGGGCGTCA
Organism: uncultured Pirellulaceae bacterium; assembly: GCA_964433035.1. GTDB lineage: Bacteria > Planctomycetota > Planctomycetia > Pirellulales > Pirellulaceae > Mariniblastus. The sequence goes on from CAYSQZ010000007.1 coordinate 8,397, forward strand.
ACGGGATGATCAGCTCGTCGACTTTTTCTTCCAGTCGAACGAGTGTCGGCAACATGGAAGGATCTTCGTCCAGATTGGGACAGGATTCAATTTCTTTACGGATCGCGTTAACCTCATCAACGATCTGCTGAAGCTCTTCAACGGATTTTCCAGCGGAGCCAGGCTCGGAGTCGGAACTATCGGCTTCTTGTATCTCAACGGCCTTTTGATTCTCGGTGTCGCCCGAAGCCTCCTTCTCATCCGGATCGGCAGGACGAACACGGTACGCCCCCAGTTGGATCTCTTTGAGAGCCGCTTCGACGTCTTTCCGTTTAAGCGCACGTTCTACTTGAGCAAAAATGCCAGTGACGGCTGAGTCGTACCGCTTTTCAGGAACTTCAGACTGGTAAAATCCCGGCAGGCTACGAGAAGCGATTACGTTAGAGCAATTGTCTTTGGTGACGGCATCGAACATGACTGCCAAGCCGGTTGCAAGGTACAGACCAATCACCAATAGCGAAAGGACCGCCAACTTATTGCGGCGAAACTTTCTTGATTCTCGAGAATTCCAAAGTCGTTTTAGCATTTGAGGTTTCTATTGCAATCGGACCCGAGGATCGGCTAGTGCGTACAGTACATCGGTGGCGATAATACTAAGGATAAACAGTCCCGCGAAAATGGACGTGAAGACTTCAACTACCGGGAAGTCATTATTTACGATCGCGTTGAGCAGCACATAGCCCATCCCGGGAATACCAAAAAACTTTTCCAGCAAGATTGAGCCTGTAACCAGGAACGGCAACGAGATCATGATTCGGGTAATGATCGGAATCATGGCGTTACGCAACATGTGGACGAACATGATTTTGTTTCGAGACGCGCCTTTGGATTTGGCGGTGGTAATGTAGTCGTTCCCGACTTCCTCAACCATGACAGCCCGGTAAAAACGTGTGTCATATCCCATTGAAACGATCACGCTGATCAACACAGGCAAGAGCATATAATACGGCCAATACTGCAGTCCCGGTTTATATCCGTGAATCGCAAACACTGGATGACCAACCAGATTGCCTAACTGATAAGCGCCAAAGTACTGGCCTAAAATAATGTAGACCAGGAAACTAATGCTCATTCCCAGCACCGCGAAAAAGACCAGCGTCTTGTCAAGCAGTCTGCCTCGGGCGAACGCTGAGATCATCCCGATCACGACCGAGATGAGGCTGGTGAGCACCAAAGCCGGCAGTGTCAGCATCACTGAGGGAACGACGGCTTTGCGAAGTTTCTCGCCGACGGTGACACCTTTCTCGGTCCATAGCTGTCGTTCAAAGTTCAGCGTCACGATTGATTTGAGCTGCTTAAAATACTGGACCAGAAATGGTTCGTGCAATCCACGCTGAATACGCAATTCCTGATAAGCTTCTTCAGTTGCGTTTTTACCAAGTTGCCCGGCGATTGGGTCTTTGACACGCAGCAATGCCATCACGATAAAGACGATCGCCAGATAGACCGGGATGTTGTACACGATTCGTCGAATGATGTAGGCCCACATAGATTTTCACTGCAAATTAAAATTCTGGATATTTGGTAACTGCTACGGCACTTCCCTACCCTCGGCCGGGATAAGCGCCATGACCAGCTCGGTCCATTGTCAAACGTCAGCCAGTGACTGGCAAGACAGAGAGCACAATCAATATTCCTCGACGTTGAAATATTTGGCGTAGTTATAGAACGCTTCCACTGGTTTAAAATTCTTGAGTCGCGGGTTGACTAGATACTTCCTTACCCGAGCCATCGAGCCAACGATCGGACAATCTTCAATAATCATGTCTCGCATTTTTTCGTAAATCGCGGTCCGTTCTGGCGATGGCTTCATTACACGAATCTGTTCGTACATTTTGTCGAACTCGTCGCGTTGGTAATTGAAGTTGTTGGACCCCGGCGACTTATTTGGGCCGTAAAAGAGAGCAAGGTTGTTCTCGGCATCAGGATAGTCACTCCCCCAAGCCAACCCGAAAAAGGGAGCTTCTCGTTTACGTAGTTTTTCGCTGAGCTCAGAGAAGTCGACCAGCCGTGTGTCAAGCTTAATTCCGATCTTGTTCAACTGCCGCTCCAACATCTCGGCCAATTCGGCACTGTCGGCTGACTTGCTGGTGTAATAGACCAGAGGTGGAAGCCCTTTGCCTCCCGGGTGCCCTGCTTCTTCGAGCAATCGTTTGGCCTTGGCGATGTTGGGACCGCGATAGGTATGTTCTTGAATATGATTCTCCGGATGACCATCCATGCCCGGAGGAATGGGACCGTCATAAATCACATTGTCATCGTTGTAAAAGGTGCGATTCTTTTCATCGAGGTCGTTACACAAACAAATCGCCTGGCGGATCTTTTTCTTTTCCTCGGTATAGCCGCCAAAGTCCGGGTCCTCCATGTTGAAACCATTGTAGATCATGTCCATCAACGGAACCGGATGGTAAACCACGCCAGAATCCTCAAGTTCTTTTCTCAACGTTCGAGTGCGCTTGATGAACACCGCATCGTAGTTGGCTTTAGGAACGCCAGTGTAGTCCAGCTCTCTGTTCTTAAACCGAAGCCACTGCGGCTGGGACTCGGTGTACATTTTGATCTCAACCGCATCCAAAATGGGCAGTCGCTTCCCCGCGTCTTGATAGAAGCCAAGCTCAACATTTCTATTGTAACCTTGGTAAGGTTCACTTCCGTCTTCGTTAAGCCCCGGATCGTCAGGATAGTACTCTGCGAAATAGTTGGGGTTGCGAACGAAGTTCATATGACTACCGTACTCCCAATCCTCCAGGAGGAACGGGCCGGTGCCGACCGGGTTTTTTGAGAATTTGGATTTGTAAAATTCGACTGCTTCCCGCGATACGATGGACGTTTGAAACATCGCCATGACGTAGCTGAATCGGCTTAGCGGTTCTTTGAGGATGACTTGAAATTCCGTGTCGGAAACGACTTTCATACCTTCGACTGGCGCGTCATAGTCGAACTTGCCACCGGAATCGGCGGCGCTGTTCTGTTCCTTTTTGAATTCATCGAATCCCACAATGGTGTCGGCCAACAACCACCAGGCTTTGGGTTCGTTAGACACATCTGCCATTCGCTTCAACGAATAGAAAACGTCTGCGGGTTTTATTTTCCGCCCTTTGCCGTCTGAAAAACATTTATTGTCGTGAAAGTAAACGTCGTCCCTGAGTTTGAAATTGAATACCTTGCCGTCTTCACTGATCTTGGGCATTTCAGCCAACAACAACGGCTTCAACTTGAGAGGTCGAGCGAGGTAGTCGTACTGCATCAGCGGTTGGTAGACAAAGCTGCAACCTCGGTTGTCGTAGGTGCTGGAACCGTGAACCGGATCGAGTGAGTTAGGCCCCGACGTGGTCATTGGAATGTAAGCAATCTTCTGGCTAGTCGCTGCTGATTCGCCAGAACATCCGCCCAGACAAATAATCAAACTTACGGTCAGGGCGACCATCAGCAAAGCGCCAGCCCAATTCGAACTGCCAAATCGCTTTAAAACAAAAGCGCGGTAGGGCGAGTAGAATTTCCAGGTAAATTGCAGCATAACCAATCCAGTGTCAATCAACCCTCTGAGTCAACTTGAGTCGGCGATCCGACGGCGTCAATGTTAGCAGATCCGACGTATCTACTCCAATCGCAATGCCAAGTTGTATTACTCCGCGGCGTCTGGTTGTCTTGCTGCTAATTCGCGGTCGATCATGAACAAGCCATTAGGGTTGCCGTCGACCATTTTCAGCTGGTCGATCACCGCCCGTGTACTGGCTTCTTCTTCCACTTGTTCGTTGACGAACCATTCGAGAAAAACGTCTGTCGCATGGTCAGATTCGCTTCTGGCGAGGTCTTTGAGTTTAAAGATACACTCGGTGATATGTTGCTCGTGAGCGAGGGATTTTTCAAAGAGACTCAGCGCCGTTTCATCGGACAATTCCGGCTTGCCGATCGCTTCAAGGCATACTTCTCCATCGCGCTCCAGTAGATAAGTGAAGAAACGGTCCGCGTGGGCAAGCTCTTCGCCATACTGTAGCTTGAACCAGTTGGCGAATCCCGGCAGGCCCATCGCGTCGGCTCGGGCCGACATCGCGAGATAGAGATAAGCCGAAAAAATTTCTTCGTTGATTTGCGCGTTGATCGCGTCTTCTACTTTTTTTGATTTCATCGTATTTCTTGGAAATTGGTAAAGTCAAACAAGGATAGCAATCGGTCTCGATTGGGAAGTTTGGCCTATCAGCGACACCAACGCACAGTACTATGAAAGTAACCGCTAATGACCGCTTGTTGCAACCGGAGAAAGGTCTCTGTGATCTCTGAATTGCGGGACCAGTAGAGAGAATCGGATTATCGGAACTCACGCGCGAAGTCGCATACCTTAATTTTTTTCACGATAGATTCATGTTCGACAAAAGGCTACTCACGCAGTTGCTCGCTTTTTTGTGTCTTTTGCCGTTGATAAATAGTTTGGTTGGCAGTGGTCAGGGGAAGGCTTGGGCCAATGAGCCTGCGGTTGCCGATGTTGACGAGCATTTCAATACGGCTGAAAAACCGAACATACTACTTGTCTATCTCGATGATTTTGGTTGGAAAGACGCCGGCTTCATGGGATCAGACTTCTACGAGACGCCCCACATCGACAAGCTGGCCGCCGCTGGGATGGTGTTCAGCAATGCCTATTCAAACGCTGCCAATTGTGCTCCCGCACGAGCGAGTCTTCTTTCGGGGCAATACACACCGCGGCATCAAATTTACAATGTTGGAACCAAGCCCCGTGGGAATTCTGCGCATCGCAGGCTCGAACATATCCCCGGAGTAGCAACACTGGACAAAGGTATCAAAACTTGGGCCCATCAACTTCAATCAGCCGGATACCAAACCGCGACAATGGGTAAGTGGCATTTGAGCGATGATCCGATCCCCTATGGTTTTCATCTTAACGTTGGAGGGACTCACGCGGGTGGACCGCCCAGCGGATATTATCCGCCGCATGGAAAGGCACCGGGGCTAAACGACGCGCCCTCGAACGAATACGTCACCGACCGACTCAGCCAAGAAGCCTGCAAGTTCATTACGGCTAATCAAGCCAAGCCATGGATGTTGTACCTGACTCACTTTGCCGTTCACACTCCGATCCAGGCCAAGAAAGAACTGTTGGCCAAGTACGAGTCCAAGCAGCCCGGTACTCTGCACAATAACGTAAAAATGGCGACGATGATCCAAGCCGTCGACGACGGCGTCGGTAAAATCGTGGCGAAGCTGGAGGAGCTTGGCATCCGCGACAAAACAGTGATCCTGTTTTTCTCGGACAACGGTGGATACGGACCAGCAACGGACATGGATCCGCTCAAGGGCTACAAAGGAACGTACTACGAAGGAGGGATCCGGGTCCCGTTTTTTGTAAATTGGCCCGGAGCCGTTCGGCCCGGCCAGCAAAACGAAGAGCCGATCAGCGGCGTGGATCTCTTTCCGACTTTGTGTGAGATCGGCGGGGCGGCTCTTCCAGAAAACCAGGTTGGCGATGGCGTGAGCTTGGTTGGGTTGTTCAAAAACGACGTTGCCAATCTAAATCAAAGCGGCCAGCCTCGTTCGCTTCATTGGCACTTTCCTGCTTACCTTCAGTCCTATGGGAGGGTTTACGATGAACAACGTGATCCCCTTTTTCGCTCTCGACCTTGCAGTGTGATTCGCAAAGGCAGGTGGAAGTTGATTCAGTTTTTCGAAACGGGTGACCTGGAACTTTATGATTTAAAAAACGATCTAGCCGAGACGACTAACGTGGCCCAAAGCAATCCGGCCACCGTGGACGAGTTGTTCTCGGAGGTTAAAATTTGGCAAACTCAAACAGGTGCCGCGATTCCGCAAGCTGCTAATCCAGAGTTTGATGAAGCCGCAGAGCAAGCGGCGATCTTGAAGCTCAATTCAAAATCCAAACGCCCTAAGCGTGCTGGGAAAAAGTAGAAAGGTCTGCAAGAGGAGCACATCAACCCTCCCCGATAAAAGTCGATTTCATCGTCTTTTCTCGACCCTCCCAATCTTGGCAGGGTAACTTTGTTTCGTTAAACCGCTCAATCTGTTCAGCTTCTCGGCCGCTTCGCAACTCAATCCTGAAACAATAATCCAGTTCAATATTCTCAGTGAGGTTCGCTCGGTGTCCTTCGAAGACTTGCTCAATTTTTTGACTGCCAATCCAATCCTTGGCTATCCGATTCTGGTTGTTGTCACGAGTGTCGCCGCGTTTTTGATGTACGGGTGGGATAAACGTCAAGCCAAAACCGAAGGTTGGCGAGTGCCCGAAAAACGGCTTCACACTCTCGCCCTTTTGGGCGGATGGCCTGGAGCGATGTTGGGCCAGAATTACTTTCGGCACAAGACTCAAAAGACCGGATTCAAGGTGATGACGTGGGCAGCTGCGGCACTACATGTTGGGTTGGTGGTGTGGTACTTCTACTCGAGGCTCGAAGGTTGAACTCACACATGCCCCGCCGACATGCAGTGGTGCCCAACAATACCGATTTTGTTTCAATGCGCTTCGATCGACGCCAGCACGACGTCTCTTAGCTCGGCTACCAGAAACGCCGACCCCGTGATGCAGACGCTTTGGTCGGGCGCCAATTCGCCCGATACACTTTGCCATGCCGTCAGCGGATCGGGCGAAGTTCGAAGTTCAGCAGCCGGCTTGGATTCGGAATTCAGGTTGGATTGAATCGCTTGAGCTAGTTCAAGCAACTCGTTTTCGCAGCGGCCGCGCGGGTTATCCTGATACTTGGTCAACACGATTTCATCGAACGCAGCCACCAGCGGCGTGAGGATTTCGACAGCTTCTTTCTCGCGACTCAGAGCGAGAATCAATGTTCGCTTGGAACTCGATTTCCAGCCAGGCAAGTCATCTCGCAGCGTATCCACCAACGCGTTGATCGAAGCGCCATTGTGAGCCATGTCGATCACAATCGTTGGTGATTGGCTTAACAACTCAGTCCGCCCACAAAGGCTTGCTCGGCCCAAGCCGGTCCTGATCGCTTCTTCCGAAATATCCCAGCCCCGGTCGTTCAATGTTTTGATCGCTGCAATTGTGATCGCGGCATTGATCCGTTGGTGATGACCGAGCATCCCCAGCTTCAAATCGTGGAGCTTGAAATCCTGAGCTTCGACAAGGTCTGGCCCCGCCTCCTGCGGATCGACGATTAAGTTAATGCGCCCTGAAAAATCAAACTCATGTGAGTCCGATGGCTCTTGATCGTTTATCTCAAAATCCCGATCCAACAAAAACAGTTGAGCGTTGCGTTGGTTCGCGACTTCGGCGATGACAGCGGCAGCCAGGGGGTCTACTGCGCCACTGACAACAGGGATTGTATCTTTGATGATGCCGGCTTTTTCAAAAGCGATCTTGTCGACCGTCGAGCCGAGTTGCCGTGTGTGATCAACACTGATATTGGTAATGATACAAGTTGTCGGCTGGCAAACGTTAGTCGAATCGAGCCTGCCACCAAGCCCAACTTCCAATACCACTGCATCGCATTTCTGGGACGCAAAATGCAGTAGCGCCGCGGCAGTCGCTATCTCAAAAAAAGTAAGTGGTCGAAAACCAGCGGTGTCCGATTCAGCGTCCATCGCATCAACAACCGGCCAGAGTTTAGCGAGCGTGTTTGCCAACTGGTCATCAGTGATCAAACTACCATCGATTGCCATGCGTTGGTGAATCGTCTCCAAGTGCGGCGAAGTGTACACACCGGTCCGCCTGCCGGACGCCGTCAGCACTTGGCCAAGCATCGTACAGGTCGATCCCTTGCCCTTGGTTCCAGCGACATGAATCACTGGATACTTCAAATGTGGATCGTCCAGCCGGCGGAGCATTTCCCGCATGTTCTTCAATTTGAAGTGACGTGGCGTAACCTTTAACTGCCGCTCGTAGTTGATGCGTCCGTAAAGTGTGGCTAGATGTTCTTCGATCGAGCGTGGTAGTTCAGACTTTAGCTTATTCATGCGCTTGGCCGCGTCGAGCGCGGCAAGACTGGTTCGAGTTGGGGCAATGTGACATGCTGGTGGCCGGGGCGGTAATCTGAGAATCGCCTGAATGAAGGTTGAAGACAAACAGATCAATCAAAACGCCGAAGCGAAACCCACAGCTTGGACCGGTTAGCCGAGTCCGTCAACTGTCTCACTAATTGATAGCCAGTTGGGGCAATTATTAGAAGGCTGAGGCAGGTTGAACAGCTATTTCTCCACATCTACCATAGTGTTTGGCTTTTGACGGGATTAAGATGAGAAGGGCTATAGCTGGCCAGTTTGGAGTTTCGCCCGTAGAGCTAAATTAAGCTTGGATATGCCCTGAATTTGCCGCCAAACAACCTCAGCAAATTGGCTCTTAAAGCCGAAGAAAAACAGAACTAATTGTAATGTCGGGCGTATATCAAAAGGACCAAATTATTTGGTCGAATGTGAACAGGCCAGAGGACGACAATTTGGCCTAAGCGATGGTTTAAGAAGAGCTTCGCCACGTAGGTTTTGAGGTGACTGAAGCGAATTCAAACCGGCCATTCAAGAATCAATTAAATCCAGATTTTTCAAGACGAATCATTCACGGAGTTACCGTTAAACATGGTTTCTGAGACTACCGCGCAAGACCAACCCAAAACCGGGCGACTGGAACAAACCAATCCGGATTACGACCCTAACGTTGTGGTTGAGACCCAGAACCTGACCAAAATCTATCGTGACTTTTGGGGCCGCCAAAAAGTTCGGGCGCTCAACGCGCTTGATCTCGAAATCCGCAAAGGCGAGATCTTCGGGCTGCTGGGGCCAAACGGATCCGGGAAATCGACCACGATCAAATTGTTGCTTGGGCTGTTGTTTCCGACTCAGGGCAGAGCTTTGGTTTTTGGTCAGGACGCTTCGGAGGTCACCAAGAACGAACGCATCGGCTACCTTCCCGAAGAATCGTATCTTTATAAGTACCTTACGGCCGAAGAAACGTTGGACTTCTATGGTCGCTTGTTTGACATGCCGGCCAGGATTCGCAAAGAACGCGTCAACGATCTGATCGAACAAGTCGGCTTGACGTTTGCCAAGCGTCGACAGCTCAAAGAATACTCCAAAGGTATGACCCGCCGGATCGGTTTGGCTCAGGCCTTAATCAACGACCCGGAATTGATTCTGCTGGACGAGCCGACTTCGGGACTGGACCCCATGGGTACTCGGGAGATGAAAGACATGATCCTGAAGCTTCGGGATCAGGGAAAGACGGTCGTGATGTGCAGTCACCTGCTGGCTGATGTTCAGGATGTTTGTGATCGAATCGCGATCCTTTACCAAGGCGACTTGAAAGAGCTTGGCCGGGTCGACAATTTGCTTCAGGTTAGCGACGAAACCCAGATTCGTACTTCCGGGTTAAGCGAAGCAGCACAGAATGAAATTCTGGAAGTCATCAAAAAGCACGGTGGCAATGTCGTTTCAGTTGAGAACCCGCGCTCGACGTTGGAAGATTTGTTTCTGGGCATCGTTCGGGAAAGCCAGGAACGTCCGGGACATCGTTCTTCAGGTGCAGACAAAAAAGAATAGACACAGTTTTTTGCCCTGTTGCTTTGTTTTTTGAACGCTTGTCCTGCTTTCCATTCCCACAAAAAAGACGACGGACTGATTAATAATGGTTGTCGAAGATTTTATTGAATTCTCTGACTGGATCGGCAGTGGCCTGCTTTTGTTTGGAGGCATTGCTCTGGCCGCGATCGTCCTGGGCGTATTCTTCGGATATCTAGTGGCTTCGTTTCGCCATGGTCCCTTCGAAGCGTTCTACGTTGTGTCGCAGGTGATCGGTCAAGCGGTTCCTGATTTTCTCTTTACCTCGCCTCGCCGAGTCTGGGCGATCGCCCGCTTGGCGATCAAAGAAGCCTTCCGCCGCAAAGTCATTCTGGTGACGTTTGGTATTTTCGCGACCACGTTACTCTTTGGTGGCTGGTTTATGAACGGGAACACAGAGCACCCCGAGCGAATCTATATCAACTTTGTACTCTGGGGAACTCAGTTGCTGGTCTTGCTGATGGGCATGTTGATCAGTTCGTTCAGTCTCCCCGAAGACATTAAGAACAAGACGATTTACACGGTCGTCACCAAACCAGTCCGTCCTACGGAAATTGTGATTGGGCGAATCCTTGGGTTTGGGCTTCTGGGCACAGGATTGTTGGCGTTGATGGCGTTGATCAGCTTTCTGTTTGTTTGGCGTGGCTTGGCACATGAACATCAGATCGTTGGTGACACTCAAACACTGGCTTCTTTTGTCGACATTCCCGCCGATGGATTTTCCAGTTTCACCAGACGGCGGGCATCCGAAGACGCGATCATGGAAGCCCAAACCAGCAACGACAAGGGGCATCGTCATCGGCTTGAGTTGATCAACGATACCCGAGACATTGCCAAACCTGAGCCGCGACTCAAAACCAATATCGTCAACAAGATTGTCAACGAAACTGATGGGACGGTTACCTATCAACGGATTGTCTGCGCGCCCGTGGGAGGTCACACGCATCAAGTGTTTGTCGACGGCCAAGGAAAGGATGCGAAAATTTCGCTTGGCCCTGCCGTTGGTTACTTCCGGGCTCGGGTTCCGATCTACGCAGCGTTTCTTCAGTTTTATGACCGACAGGGAAACAAAGCCGACAAAGGCACCAATATTGGTAAGGAATGGGAGTATCGTGGATACGTCGACGGTGGTAATCCGAGGAACCGGACTTCGCTTTCCAAAGCCGAGTTCAGATTCGAAAACTTTGTTGAGTCCGATTTTCGCGACGCTGATATTTTGCCACTGGAGATGACGCTGGGTGTTTTCCGAACCTATAAGGGTGACGTCGAAAAGCGAGTTACTGGAGGGATTCAGATTGAGAGCGTTCCCGAATCTGAGCTTGATCCTGTTTTTATCTCCGACATGATCGACTTCGAGACCAACGAGTACTCGGTGCAGACGTTACCGATCTCGAGAAAGATCGTTGGGAAACTTGTATCGCCCGACGGTAAGTTACTTGATAAAGGTGAATTCGATCTATTCGACGACTTTGCCGGGAAGAACCAAAAGCTCCACTTGAGCCTGAGCTGTCGCGATATTAACCAGTACCTTGGAGTCGCCAAAGCCGATTTGTATTTCCGGGCCAGCGACAAAGTTTATTGGGCCAACTTCTTCAAAGGTTACGTTGGAATTTGGTGCCAGATGATAATTATTATCGCCATGGGAGTTGCCTTCAGTACCTTCCTCAGTGCTCCAATCACCATGTTGGGCACACTGGTGATGATCATCATTGGATTCAACACGCCATTCATCAGAGAATTGACCGACGTTAATCATGATGGCGGCGGGCCAATTGAATCTTGCATTCGCGTCGTGACTCAGAAAAACATGATGGTCGACCTCGATACTGGTGTCGTGACGACGGTCATTGAAAACGTTGACAGACTGATTCTTGCCATTCTAAATGCGTTGACCTATTTAGCTCCCAACTTCTCACAGTTGAACTTTTCGAACTATCTGACCTACGGTTTTGCTGTCGACAATCAGCGAATTTTTATTGCCGTTCTGATTACGTTAGCGTTCTGTGTGGGACTGACTATCCTCGGTTACTTCGCGCTCAAAACTCGAGAGATCGCCAAATGAATTCTAAACCTTTCATTCGAAAAATTATCTACATCGCGATCATTGGCGCTTTGCTAATTCCGCTTTCAATGATCTCTCGTCCTGAGACAAGAGGCCCAGATGGCAAGATTGCCGACGCGGGGGGACAGCTGTCGATACTGCGCGAAGAGCACGACCTCTCCCAGGCGAAAATGTCCGAGATTGATCCGGCCAGCGAAACAATGAAGCTGGCTTCGCTGGGTTTGCGTGGTGTTGCGGTCAATATGCTTTGGATGCAAGCGACCGAGCACAGGAAGAAAGAGAACTTCGACCAGCTTGCTTCGACGCTTCAAGCGTTAACCAAGATCCAACCGAGTTTCGTCAAAGTCTGGGAGCACCAGGCACACAATCTTGCTTACAACGTCTCGATGGAGTTCGACGACTACGAGTATCGCTACCAATGGGTCAAAAAGGGAATTGGGTTTCTAAAACAAGGGATCCCATACAACAAACGCGATCATCGAATTACCGATCAACTCGGATTCTTCACCGGTAACAAGATCGGCAAGTCGGACGAAAAGCTCTCCTTTCGGCGCATGTTCCGAAACGACGAAGAGTATCACTACGAGATGTCCGATTACATTGACCCGGATGACTACTATCAATCAGCTGCCTACGGTTACGACAACTGGAAGATGGCATATCAGTGGTACGATTATTCCCGAACGCTGGTTGAAGAAAAGAGTTGTCGGCAGAGGCGGAGTGATTTGCTTTTTTACATGTGGCGGCCTGCTCAGCTTCGCAATCAGGCGTTAGGTTTGCTTGAAGAGGAACGGCCAGGAGCAGAGATTCAGGAAATTTGGGAACGAGCTGATTCTGAGTGGATTGACTACGGCAATCAAAAGATCTCCAACACGCTCGGCATTACCATTACCCTCGAAGAGATGGCTAAGTACGAGGCTGACGTTGTCGCTTGGAGGGAAAAGCTCGATGCGCTTCAGCCCAGAGAGGGTTCGGATGAAGCAACCGTTGGTGAGATCCGCCAGCAGAGGATGAAGGATTTGATCAGCGACCAAAACATCTCGCCTGAGGACTTGGCACTGGTCGAGGTTCCAGGTGATCAGCTCAACGACGAGCAATCGCGCGTCGTCAGCCGGCTAAAAAAACAACTGGCTAAATTAAGTCTTGAGCTTGATCCACGGCTCTTGCTCGAAACCCGAGACGAAGACCGGTTTGAAGCCAAGAAGTTTGTGGATGAGATTCGATTGCTTCACGCGAAAATGAGGACCATCGGCTCCAGTTCCAATACAGTCAACTATGCATATTGGCGGGAGCGCACCGCGTCTGAGTCAGAAACTGAAACACTTGATGCCCACCGGGCGCTGTACGACGCTGACGAAACGTGGAGGCAGTCGATCTACGATGACGAGTACGATTTCGACTACAAAACAAAAGAGAAAACGATAACCAAGCGCGGGGCAATCACGCTCTACGAGGATGCGTTTGCCAAATGGAGTGATGTTCTGAAGAAGTATCCTGTACTCAAGGAAGGCGTGTTCATGCGGGATTTGATGGGGAAAAGTCAAACCTATTGGGACATGCTTGAGATCACCAATCGTGAGTGGCCAGACGATTTTCCGCTTCAATGGTTGATCGACGAACGAGCCGCCGATGGCGACCAGGATGGTTTGCCCACATCAGAAGCCATTGAAGCGTTTAAGTCAGCACGCGAGTCTGAAGAAGAGGAAGAGGAAGAGGAAGAGGAA
>CAYSQZ010000007.1:21858-51256 GCA_964433035.1 uncultured Pirellulaceae bacterium
AGCGTTTAAGTCAGCACGCGAGTCTGAAGAAGAGGAAGAGGAAGAGGAAGAGGAATCCGAAACGGATGAGCCAACTGACTTAAAACAATCAGCCGAAATGCCTGAAGAGGTTGAGGTCCAATCCGAGGACATGCCTGAAGAGGCTGAGGTCCAATCCGAGGACATGCAAAAAGATGTTGACGAAGTGGTTTCTGAGCCGGCCGAACCTGTCGAAGGATCAGACAAGAAAGAGGCCGTTGAAGAGGATTCCAACGGCGAATTGGTCGACCAATAGGCAAATCGGAATTTCTAACTGTAGGTTCAGTGTTATTCTTAGTTTGTTGGCCCAGCAAAATTCGACTTCATGTGGCCATCTTCTGATTTTTTGCTTTTTGTCGCGGTCTCCAAACCAAACGAATACCTTTATTGAGTACATTTGAATCTAAACCTGTCATGCTTGGATACCAGAGCAACAGTTTGACTTTTGCTCTTTCATGATTTCGTTGAGATGAGATTCGTATGTGCTTCAAACTCAAGTACTTCTTCCTGTTCCTGCTGGCATTTCTCTGTCCAGTGGATCTGGCCATTGCGCAAACCAACAGCCTTTACCTGGAGGATTTCACGAGTAATCAAACTCTTTTGTATGATTTTGGAGCGTTTGCACTTGCTACTGATCCGACCGCCACGTCGTTCTCGTCATCAGGAGTTTCTACCAACATTCCAGCCAGCTCCGACTCCTTTGGCGGTCTTGGCGTAGCTCCATCCAGCTCGGCTGTGGATCTTACGGGAACTACGACAATAGAAGTCACCGCTCGAGCCGATGCCGGAAATGCGAGCGATTTAATAATCTCGATTCGAGAAAGTCCCAATGGAGGAACGATCGGAGAGTTCTTTTCGTACACCATTGCCGCCGAAAGTTTTCCAGTTGGAGGCGGATTTGTAACTGTCACCGTTGACCCCGCCAGTGGCTTCAACGGCGACCATACTGACGGTGTCCTCAACGGTCAACTTAATGACACGGGTGTTCAATCCCCATTCAACGGCACCGCTGCTCACCACTACACCGTTCAAAGTGTTAACTTCCTGAGCGGACCTGCTGAGGATGAAGGAGATGGTCAAACAGAAGGGCAAGACTGTGTCGAGCCAGTTTCAGTTCACGGTGCATTGAGTGTCAGTGGAACTCAAATCGTCGACGAGAGTGGAAGCCCGGTAAGTTTCGCAGGAAGTAGCTTGTTTTGGTCAAACACGGGTTTTGGTGCTGAGGAATTTTACAACGAAAATGTGGTTGACTGGATTCAACAAGACTGGAACTCAACGATCGTGCGCGCCGCGATGGGAGTTGATGAATACGGAGGCTATCTGTCTGATCCAGCAGGGAATGAAAATCGGGTCACAACGGTTGTGGACGCGGCCATTGCCAATGGCATGTACGTGATTATTGACTGGCACTCGCATCATGCCGAAGACTACCGCGACGATGCGATTGACTTCTTTAGAGAAATGGCCCAGCGATATGGCGATACTCCAAACGTCATTTACGAAATTTACAACGAGCCGTTGAGCGTTTCGTGGTCCAACACAATCAAACCTTATGCAGAAGCCGTCATTGAAGAAATTCGTGCCATTGATCCTGACAACTTGATCATCGTTGGAACTCCGTTCTTTTCACAAGACGTCGATGTGGCTTCGCAAGATCCTATTCTGGGATACGACAATATCGCTTACACACTGCACTTTTACGCAGGAACTCATGGAGCCAGTCTTCGCCAAAAAGCGCAAACGGCAATCGACAATGGAATCGCGCTGATGGTGACCGAATGGGGAACGGTTAACGCGGACGGCGACGGCGCAGTTGATGAATTCTCGACTCAACAGTGGATGTCGTTTCTTGATCAAAACAATATTTCGCACTTGAATTGGGCATTGAATGACAAAATGGAAGGCGCTTCGTCGCTTCGGCCCAATGCGAGCGCCGTCGGCGGATGGTCCGATTCTGATTTGACTACTTCAGGACTGTTAGTGAGAGATATCATCCGGAATTGGAATAGCTGCGTGGAGGTTGATGACGTACTGCTGGGAGATTGTAATGGGGATGGTATCGTGAACTTTAACGATATTTCTCCCATGATAGTCATTCTTTCAAATGGTACTTTTCTGGCTCAGGCGGATTGCAACCAGGACGGTGTTGTGAGCTTTTCGGATATCTCTCCGTTTATCGTCATCCTTGCTTCCAACTAGGCACACAAGTCGCCTTTCGCCCACGAATCGCTCCACGATGCGTACGTAGAGCGTGAGCTGGAAACAAAGAGATGACCGAGACGGAATAGGTTGAGGGCGTTTTGTCAACGAAGCATCAGCACCCAACGTGCTACTTTCGCGGAGCAAAGGCGACTGTTCCGTTTACCGCGCTGCATAAGCGACCAAGCCTTGCTCCAAGCAATCCATCGCTGCGGAGAGGTCTTCACAGTTGAGCACATAGGCGATTCGGACTTCGTCGCTGCCAAGCCCAGGCGTAGCGTAGAAACCACCGCCGGGAGCCATCATTACCGTTGCACCTTCGTGCGAAAACTCCTCCAACATCCAACGACAAAAGTGTTCCGAGTCGTCAACCGGCAGTCTGACCAGAGCATAAAACGCACCATCGATATTTGGACACTTAACACCCTCAATTTTGTCTAAACGGGACTTTAGCAGATCGCGACGTCGACTGTACTCAGCAACAACGCTTTGGTAGTACGTCGCAGGCAGCTTGTAAACTGCCTCCGCTCCAAGTTGACCAAAGGTTGGCGGTGACAGCCGAGCCTGAGCCATTTTTAATACCGCTTCGACTAGCTCCTGGTTACGTGAAACAATGCAACCGATCCTTGCTCCGCAAGCTGAAAAACGTTTTGAAATCGAATCGATCACAACCGCGTTTTGCTCAAGCCCCTCAAGCAACAAAGCCGAATGGTGCTCGTGACCATCATAGGCAAACTCGCGATAAACCTCGTCAGCGATCAAAAACAGATCGTGCTTTTTGGCAATCTCAGCAAGCTGTTGGAGCGCCTGGCGCGGGTAGAGCTTGCCGGTTGGGTTCCCGGGATTACAAATCAATATTGCTCGTGTCCTGGGTGTGATTTTGGCTTCAAAATCTTCAACAGATGGAAGGTTGAAATCATCATCGATGCTCGATGTCACCGGAACCACTACTCCATCATTGCCACAGGCGAACGAAAGATAGTTGGCGTAAAACGGCTCGGGAATCAAGACCTCGTCGCCTGGGTCCATTACGGCCGTGAGCGTAAAGCTAATCGCTTCTGATGCACCACACGTTACCAGAACATCATCGGTGCTTAATGACACGCCCAGCCGATCGTAGTAGTTGGCGATCTCCTGACGCAATGATTCGTAGCCGGCAGAAGGGCTATAGGAAAGAACTGACATGTCGGCTTGGCTGATCGTATCGAAAAACTGTTGAGGTGTTTCGAGGTCCGGCTGACCGATGTTCAAATGATAAACTTTGACGCCTCTTTCCTTGGCTGCGTCAGAAAACGGAACGAGTTTGCGAATCGGAGAAGCGGGAAGTTGTTGCGAGCGTTTTGAGAATTTTGGCATAGCGATCAGTCGAATGTGTCAGAAATTTGAACCTAACGGTATAACACGGTTTGGGAATCAATTTAAGGGCAGTCGCCAGAAGACTTCTGCTGAGCAATTCCTGCGAACGCCTAACCGTCTTATTCCCGGCACTTATTCTGGGCATTGAAGCGCTGAAAGGAACCATCGGCGATTCTCCAAACCAGCGACCAGTGCGTTGCTGCGCCCGCCAATACAAACAAATGGAACGTTTCGTGCGGTCCCCAGACTTTGTCGATAAAAATCGGCCAGTTGAGCGCGTTGATCGCCGCGCCTACGGTGTAAAAAATACCCCCGAGAACAACTGGGCCGACTGCTGCCCACTGGTACTTTTGCCACAGTAAATAGCTCGAAAAAGCACCAACCCAACCCATCAGCAGAAATATTCCATCGCCAAGAATTGAAGGAATGCTATGAAAGAAAATGGTTCGGATTGTGACCCCGGTAACCGCAATCGTCCAAATCAAGCCAATGATGCCCCAACGCTTCCAACCGACAAATAGAATGCCGTGAATGACCGTAAACGTACTGGCGATCATGATAAAGATAGCCGCGACATCCAAACGTAGCATCACATCTCGGGCGGTGCTGTCGACTGCCATCATGTGGTACACAAAACTCATGGTCAGCATTAGCAATGTCGCAACGGCAAAGAGCAAGCACAACCAAAACGTCTTGTGAGACCTTCGTGCACTCCAAAGCAGAAAAATGGAAAACACAAAGAAGATCACTGTACCCACAAGATGGGACAGGCTGCTCATTGGATCGTTAAAGCCACCGATTGAATACCACTGATCCATGACGCCAATTCAAACTCTGAAGGAATCGAGAATGTTTGATTTTACGTCAAACTCACGTATTGAAATGGCTTCTAGCGAAAATTAATTACGGTCTTAAGGTACCTGATGAATCGCTTACCCAGCGGAGCGGTGCCCACATGAATTTTTGCAAAGCCACGAAAGCCTGGCAGCAATTCAATCGACTCTACATCTTCCAGACCAACGGTAGCCTCGTATTGAGGCAACAACGTCGTTTCCTGTCCACCGGGGCCTGGTTTGGCCGCGATTGGCCCTCCGTTGGTGATCGAGAGCTCGCGTGGAAGCTCCGTCAGCACGTTTCGAGAAACGAATTCGATCTCGCCGTTGATTTTATTTCCTGCTTGACCTTCGAGCATTAGAGTTACTTCCTGGCCGGGGGCTACAAACTTGGCATCAGCCTGATCGACAACAAGCATCGCTTTCATTGAATCGGGGTCTCCTACAACGCAGAAAAGCGTCTGAGGCTGGAGAAAAGCATTTCGGTTCTCACGATCAAACGGCGTGCCTGACCAAAGAGCAAGCGAAGATCCCGCCTCGTCCCGGCCGGGTGCTGATCCGATATTGGGCGGCGGGATGACAAGACCATCTCGCTTGGCGACGAGTTTAAGCTCTTTGGCAATCCGCTCCACTACAGAAATCTGTTTCGCAATTGCGTCACGATTGGCAATCGCGGCTTCGATTAGCCGCGAAGCATCTTCAACGTTTTCGGCATCGATACGATAAGCCGCAATCTGAGATTCGTATCGAGCCAACTCTCCGCGCAAGCGTTCCAGCTCAATCTCTCGATCAACACTCTCGAGTTCGGCCAACAAGTCGCCTTGTTTAACTCGTTCGCCGGGTTGGAAGTGAACTTTTGTCAGCGCTCCCGGCTGCGTCACATAAACTTTCTGCGCGTCGACTGGTTGCACAACAAAGTTTGCTCGCACATTGTGAGGAACCGGAATTAGAAACAGGCACCAGCCGAACAATAAACACAGGGCAACCGATGTTGCCAATCGAATCATTTTCACTTCACGAAACCTACCTGGATACAGAAAAAACTTAACCAACTTGTAGACCGGAATCCCGATCATTCCAACTAACGATATCGCGATCATCAGATGCCCGATCGCTGCCAGCCCATAAGGTTCAAAGATTTGAGCGATGAACCAGAAGATCACGATCATGATGAACCAGCGATAAACAAAAGAAGCAACGCTATAGATCGCGAACGAAACCTGATTCCGTTTGGGCAACAATCGCGAATTGACGGGCTTCATTCCCAAACACCATTCTCGAAGTTTGCTCAACATCGCTGTCTTGGATTTTTGTCCCATGTTGGGAATCTCCAAATAGTCAGACAGCATGTAGTAGCCGTCATAACGCAGTAGCGGATTGGCGTTGAACAGCAACGTGGTCACGCTACACAGAAAAATCACATTGAGCGCCATGTAGTGAATCACTCCTGGTTGAGTGTTCCACCAGATAAATGTGCAGATCGCCGCCATGACCATTTCGATGTACATTCCGGCAGCTCCGATTGCGATCCGGTGCCACTTGTTGGGAAGCAACCACGAATCTGAAGTGTTGCAATACATCGCAGGCGTCATCACCAGCAGCATGAACCCGATTTCGTGACATTCACCGCCGAAATGTTTACACATCAGTCCGTGGCCGAGTTCGTGAATCGACTTGGTCACGATCAGAATCGAAGCCATGAAGAAGATGTTTCTCAAGTTAAAGAACTGTTGAAACTCAGGCAGGCGACGAAAGAACTCTTCAAAGTTTGAAAGCACCAACGTCGCCGCCGCTGCGCAAATCACCAGGCAAATCGCAAATGCGGTTTTGGAAAAGAACCAACTGACTTTCGGATAAAGCCAACTCAGAAAACGTTCCGGATCAACGCCAGGAAATCGGAGCGACATCGCGCTCATCAGTAGTTGGGTCGATTTTTGCCTTAACTCTTTGTTCCGCTTAATCTGCAGCGGAGCTGACTGGCCCGACGCATTAGAGATCAAAAGCCCGCTCTTGTGAAACGAACTGACGAGCATGTGCACGTCCTGGACGCGGATCTTCTCCTCTGGAAAATCGCTTTGTAATTTGTCTTTGATTTCCTGATAGCTGCGCTGGCCGTCGATCATCTTGAGGACGATTTTCTCGGGCTTCCTGACGCGGAAGTATTTTAACGCGACCGGATCTTTGACTATCCATGAGGTCTCACCTTGGTACACAGTTTCCTGAATCACGAGATCGGACCGAGTGCGCAGCTGGATCGGTCGCTTGTCGGCTGACATTGCTGAGCGATCCATGATGGCCATTTAAGAAACTCACGAGTTTGGAAACAGAAGTACTTGCGGAAGGTCGACTTTGGCTACCGGGATAGTCGCCTTCGGCATTCCTGCAAAAACTAAAAAAAGCGAAACCAGTGTTTCTGGATGAACTCGGAGACGCCGTGGAACATCGAATAGCCAAGCGTCGTTTTACGGCAAATCACCTTGGCACTAACGCTTGATTTGATTTGCCTGATGTCCAACTTTTGTTGGTCGTCGATTTTTATTTTCAAGTTGACCGACGGGCCAATTTCAGATTTGAGCACCGTTGCCTTGCCAATCTCGACCAGCTTGCCATTAAAGACGTTTTCAGGATCGGCCGCGAGAATAAACTCCACTTCAACCGAATCACCATCATTATCAGCTCTGTCTTTAAACGCCTTTTGAATATGGCCGATGCTTCGGCTGGGAACATCCAGCTCCAGTTGCCACTCTCGATCGACGTCGACGATCTCCATCAGCTCTTCGCCGCGCGAGACGGGGCGACTCTTGAGTCGATTCTCGAGATTCCACGTTACCACCTGACCAGCGTGTGGGCTGAAGATACTGAGATTGCCAAGCTTCTGCTTCACCAACGTCTGTTGGCGTTGGAGGCTGTCCAGTTGGGCTTTTTGCGCATTCAAGTTTTGTTCGCCAAGCTCTTGATCGTCGAGGTTGGGTGACAGCAACATCGTTTCAGTGTTCTTGATTCGCGAATTTAGCTCATCAATTCGCCCGGCCAATTCGGTGGCTTCGTTTTCGAGATCGTTATTGATGAGCGTCAAAAGTAGGTCGCCCGATTCGACTTTCTCTCCATGTTTAACTTTGATTTCAGATACCGTCCCGTTAAGCGGAACAAAAACCTTGCTGCGATGTTCAGGAACCAGGATCCCGTCGCAGGTGACTTTGAGGTTCGCCGGACAAAGGGTCAGCAGTAGACCAATCCCTAGCAGCGCCAATGCTGCCGCAATCGTTTTGGGTAAGTTTCTTGCCGCCAGAACTACCTTGGATTTGCCAAGCCACTTCCAAATCGGATAGAAGAGCAACTGGCGATGGTTGTACGAGTTTCTAAATGCGTCGCCGGCATGACGCGTGACAACTTCGACCGCATTCTCGACCTCAGCACGGTTCCACTGCTCGCTACAATGCTCAATCACCACACCACCAATAATTCGCTGCTTGACTGGTGCCGCGTTGGGCGATTCTGACAATTGTTTGCTGCGATCGAATATCGGAGCGACCACCAGCGATCGCGTCGCGGAAACGCCAAGGTAGGCTTGAAGCGGTTTGTCGATTTCCTGAGGCAGAAGATTCTGGCTGGGATACCAAAATGTTTGTTTGGTAGGTAGGACTCGCCGGACAAGTCGGCGCAGTAGGTAAACAATATTGCTACGTTGGTTGACCGAAGGCTGACCACTGACAGCAACGATTTTATACCTGCGCCCAAGTGCCTGAACTACGGTAACTCGATCGCAGTCTAAAACTCGTCGCATCTCATTGGCCACTTCTTTGGCCGTCTCCGACGGATCCAGTGAACCGTGGATCTGATGAACGTACTCGTCAAGCTCCGCAGTACCGATATTTTTGACGCTTGATTGTCGATTGCCCAGTCCCATCGCTAACGCACCAGCACCAACGCCCGTCGCGCTGGCAGCCAATGATGCCGATAGCTCGCCGTTGGCAGCAGAAGTCTTCAACGGGGGAAGCTCGCACGAAGTCGCTGCCCGACAGAGGAAACCGATTGACTTAGCATGTTGCTGGTAGGTACTTTCTTCCAAACCTTGAGGATAAAACATCTCGACCAGCTCGATTGAATCGCCTTGTCGGACGACCGATAGAACGATCACGGGGTTATGGTTGGGAGCTGAGTTGGAAGCAGCGTTTCTTCGGATCAATAGCGATTGCTGGCGCTGATCCAATTCCTCCGCCGCTCGACTAAGCAGCGCGGCATGTTCGCTTTCACTGACGCCCAGTTGGAGGTTGTCCAAGCCGTTTGATCGTGTCTGGCAGATGGGAAGAAATGGTTCAGACCGACAGCTCCAGGCAATACCGCTGATCGCATTGGTCTGGCTTGCCACCATCGGAAGAAACTGCTGATAGAACGAGTTCCTGTCCGGCGCTGCAGCAGCCAGTTGTCGAATTGAATCTTGAGTTGTACTTTCCATGGAATCGTTTTAATCAGATTGCGTCGCCATCAGAAGCTTCGGCCTGCTCCAAAGCGGATACAAAAGTCCATTGAAGCTACTATAATCGAACTCGGATTATGGATGAGTGTTAGCGGGTACGGGATACCTTCCAATATTCGAAATTTTAACCAATCAGTCCGAATATGACGGCAACATCCAGCAATCGTGCCCTTCAGCTTGGGAAATTCCATTGAACTCGTATGAATTCTCGCTTACTCAACGAATTCTCAAGTTATCGAGAAAATTACGCAATTGCTCGGACGAAGAACTGAAGCAAAAAGGACTCTCGCTCAAGTACCAAGCCAGCACCGGAGCTAAGCTCCAAAATCTTATCCCTCCAGCTTTTGCTTTAGTGTGCGAATCAGCACGCCGCACGGTGAACATGGTTCCCTACAAAGTTCAACTTTATGGTGCGATCCAAATTGCCAAGGGGCGAGTTGCGGAAATGAAAACTGGCGAAGGTAAAACTCTAACTGCGACCCTCCCAACATTCCTCCACTCGCTGTTTGATCGTGGTGCACATGTTGTCACCGTCAATGATTATCTTGCCCAACGTGATGTCGAAATAATGGGACCGATCTACCAGAGGTTGGGCATGAGCGTGGGAATCGTCAAGTCTGAACTGGACCCACCGAGTCGCTCTGCGGCCTACCGCTGTGACATCACTTATGGAACCGCCAAGGAATTTGGTTTTGATTTTCTTCGGGATCGAATGAAGCTATCCACGTCAAGTTCGCGTTTGGCATCGCGAGCGGATTTAGTCATGCGCGGCCTGCGGTTTGTTCTAGTCGACGAAGTCGATAGTGTTTTGGTCGATGAGGCCAGAACGCCGCTGATTATCGGAATCACCGATGCCGAAGAGGAAAAGCAAAAACAGGATTGCTTCAGGTGGGCCGCTCAGCATGCGCCCAAGTTTACCGAAGACATTGATTTTGAATACGATCATGATCGTCGCAAGGTTAGTCTTAACTTTCCAGGAATCGAGAGAGTTCGCGGGCTCCCGCAAGTCGACTCGACACGTAAGATTCCAATCGGGCAGTTGTACGAGTATGTCGAGAACGCAATCAAGGTGCGGCGAGATTTTCAACTTGATCAACAATATGTCGTGCGAGATGGAAAGATCGCGATCGTTGATGAGTTTACCGGTCGAGTTGCTGAGGGGCGGCAATGGCAAAGAGGAATTCATCAATCGGTTGAGGCTAAAGAGAAGCTGGACATCACGCCAGCGACTCGGCAGGGTGCGACGATCACGCTGCAAACATTCTTTCGTCGCTATGAGTTTTTCGGTGGGATGTCAGGAACGATCTGGACCAGTCGCCGCGAGTTCAAGAAAGTCTACGGGAAAAAGGTCGTTCGTATTCCGACCAACCGTCCGGTGGATCGCGAGCAAATGCCTTTCAAAATCTACGGTGACTTTGAGTCCAAAATGGCGGCCGTGGTCAAAGAAGTTGAGGCAATGGAGTCGCAAGGCCGAGCAGTGTTGATTGGAACTCGTAGTGTCGAAAAATCAGAATGGCTTTCCCGTTTGATGACCGACTTGGAAATCGAACACGAAGTCCTTAACGCTAACAACAACGAGTCCGAAGCCGAAATCGTCGCCAAAGCCGGACAGCCAGGGCGCGTCACCGTTGCGACCAACATGGCCGGGCGAGGCACCGATATCAAGCTCGAAGATTCAGTCCGAAAATCGGGAGGGCTCCACGTCATTATAACTGAGCTTCACGAAAGCCAACGAATCGACTGGCAGTTGATCGGACGTGGATCACGCCAAGGTGATCCGGGGAGCTATCGAATTTTTGTCGCGATGGACGATGAAATTCTTTTGCACGGTCTGGGCCCCAAGAGATCAAGCGATTTGCAAAAGCGATTTTCTGCTCCAAAGTTCGCGGGCAAACTTCTTTCCAGATCGCTGTTGAAGTATTTCAAAACGGCTCAAGCAAATCTGGAACGGCGGCATTTGGTCGACCGGATGATTTTGCTTAAGCAAGACAAAGAACGGCAGGAGCGTCATTTTGAAATGGGGCTCGATCCGTTCTGCGACGTTGTGCAGTAGAGCAAACGCTTGGAACCAGGCACCTCAAGGGACAACGCCTAGTGGCCTGTCAGATCTGAATTGACGGGTGCCATGTTTACGCTCGCCTAAGCATGCTCACGCAAGCGTGAAGCATGGCACCCGTTTGGCTATTCATTTCAGGATTGAAGGACCACTAGAACTTCGGCCACTGCTTTCCGACGGCTGATTTCTGAATCGCCGTCAGCTCTTTGATGCTTTTCTTGGCAAGCTTCAAAAGTTCAGCAAGTTCTTTCTCGCTGAATGTGGCTTCTTCCCCCGTCCCTTGAATCTCAACGAATTGTCCTTTGCCAGTCATGACCACGTTCATGTCAACCGCAGCCGCGAAGTCCATTGGATAGTCGAGGTCCGTCACCGGTTTGCCGTCGACCACCCCAACGCTGATCGCCGCGATTGAATCACGCAGTGGATAGACTTTGGGGTCAGGAAGTTCTTTCTTGATCGAGTTGATCGCGTCAACCAAGGCGATCATCCCGCCAGTAATGCTGGCTGTTCGCGTACCACCGTCGGCTTGAAGGACGTCACAGTCAACCGTAATCTGCCGTGCTCCAAGCGCTTCCAGATCCGCAACCGCTCTGAGGCTACGACCGATCAATCGCTGGATTTCAGTCGTTCTGCCATCGACCTTATTGCGATCACGCCGCTTTCTGGGACTCGTGCTGCCGGGCAGCATATTGTACTCCGCAGTGATCCAACCTTTTTCCGAATCACGCATCCAGGGAGGGACGTCGGTCGAAACACTTGCGGTACAAAGTACGACGGTATCACCCGATTGATAGAGAACGCTTCCCGGAGTCTTGTTGGTGTATTTTCGTTTCACTTTTACGGGGCGAATTTGATTTGCTTTGCGAGCCATATTTATTGTGAGTTGGTTAGGTTAGTTGGTTCGTTTAAGTCGGAAAAAAGTCTGGGCACTGTTTGTTAAACAGTTCCTAGGTGGATTTTTGAGCCTCGGTTAACAACCAAACTACCAATCCCTTTTGGGCGTGGAGCCGGTTGTTTGCCTGCTGGATAATCGCACTTGCCGGGCTGTCGATTACCTCCGCAGCAACCTCTTCGCCGCGACGCGCCGGCAAGCAATGCAAGAACTTTGCGCCATCGGCAGCGCAGTTCATCAGTTCCTGATTGACCTGGTAACCTGCCAAGTCAGCCAGTCGCTGCTTTGACTCAGCTTCCTGGCCCATGCTTGTCCACACGTCCGTGTAAACCGCCGTCGCCCCATCGACGGCTTGGCGCGGGTCAGCCGTTTGTACGATCAATTCAGATCCGGAAGCCTTATTGAGGTCATCGAGAAACGATTGCTCGAACTGATATTTTTCAGGTGCTCCGATACGCAAAGGAACACCAAGTTTGCTACAGACAACTGCCAAGCTATAAGCAACATTGTTGCCATCACCAAGGTAGGCCATCTTCACACCGTCGAGTCCGCCGCTAAGTTCCTGGGCTGTCAAAATATCGGCCAACGCTTGGCACGGATGAGAAACGTCAGTCAAGCCGTTGATGATCGGACATTGGCTGAACTGAGTCGCTTCTTCGACTTGTTGGTGGCTCTTGGCACGAATGACCAGGACATCGATGTAACTGGTTAAGATCGGAATGAAATCGCGAAGCGGTTCCCGTTTCCCCCAACCAACGTCTTGGCCAAGAAACAGGCTTGAACCACCAAGCTGACTGATCAGCGTTTCAAAACTTACCCGCGTTCGCAGCGAGGGTTTTTCAAACAGCAGGCCCAGAACATTTCGTTCCAGGATTGCGGGCCGCTCTCCAGTGGCGATTCTTGACTTAAGGTCCGCAGAGATTTCCAGGACACGACGAATTTCATCCGTTGATAAATCGAAAAGTGATAAAACGTGTCTCATTGCACGCCCTTTATTTTCAAAACTTGATCGTTGATTGTGATGCCTGCTTCGACGTTGGTAAAAGCAAGCGAGCCAAAATGCGTCGCCGACGTCAACTAACGCGACTCGCAAATTACGGTACCAATGCCGCTGCTTGTGTAAATTTCCAGGAGTAAAGAATGCCGCAAACTTCCGTCAATGATGTGGACTTTGCGGACTCCACGCTGGATCGTTTCAATACAAGCTTCGACTTTGGGAATCATTCCATCAGAGATGGTTCCATCAGCAATAAGTTCGTTTGCCTCATCAATCGTTAAGCTTGAAATGATGGAGTCAGGATCGTTGGGGTCACGCAAAACGCCCGGAACGTCGGACAGGATAATCAGTTTGTCGGCGCTGAGCTCCTGAGCCAACTTGGTTGCCACGGTATCAGCATTGACGTTGAGTTTTTGGCCTTCTGACGTTTGCGCCATCGAAGGTATGAAAGGAACTTGACCGGCAAGGCTAAGCTCGTCGATCACGGACCGGTTGACCTTGGTGACTTCTCCGACAAACCCCAGATCGACTGGATTGCCGTCGGAATCCTTGAGGTCAATTTTTTGCCCCGTCAGGACGGGAGTTGACTCAAAGTTCAGCGCCGCTGACTGTCCTCCGAGTTTCTCGAACTCCTGGGCCAAATAATGATTCGTTTCAGTCGCCAGCACGCGCTCCACAATATCCAAAGTTGGCTGGTCAGTGTAGCGACGGCCTTCGACGAATCGGGGTTCGATTCCAGCCTCCTTCATCGCAGCACTAATTCGTTTCCCGCCTCCGTGGACGACGACAGGATGCATCCCGACCGTTTCCATGAAGTGGATGTCGAGCAGCAGGTAGCGCAGGGAGTCTATGTCATCGATCAGGCTGCCGCCGACTTTTATTACAGTGGTCTTGTCACGGAACTGCCGGATCCAGCCGAGAGCTTCGATCAGTGTATTGGCTTTTTGAATTGCCTGTTCCACAGCAAAGGACGGCTGTTTGAGCCGTTGCCAGAGAGTAATTGGAGTTTCAAAAACGGAGCCACGCCCCGCTCTTTGAATCTTGGAAAGCCCGCCATCCTAGAATTTACAGCGATATTTGGCAACCTGAGAAAGCCGATCCAACCGGTTTACTCAGTAGTGGATGGCTTGGTTGAACTGGCAGATGACTTGGCCCCGTGAGCACCATTGCCATTGTGGCTGGAACCTGAAGCGATACCGGGCGAACCGGACTCAATTTTTTTCCACTCGCGAGCAATGATTTCTACCGAATCCCGTATTTGTTTCTCGGTGTGAATCGCGGTCATGAAGATGCGAACACGCGTACCTTCTTTCTCGACAGCCGGATAGAGAATCGGCTGTGCATTGATGCCGTTGTTGAAAAGAGCTTCAGATAGCTGAAGGGCTTTTCTGTTAGCTTCGTCTTCATTTTGATCGCCGGTAATGATCGGAACAATCGCAGTTCCCTGAGCCATACCGGTGTTGAGTCCGGCTTGATTAGCAAGATCCAGAAAGAGTTTCGCGTTTGCCTGTAACTGTCTAACTATTTCCGGGTTCGCTTTGAGGACCCTTAGTGACCCCAAAGCCGCGCCCACGTTGGCCGGTGGCATGCCCGCGGCAAACACATAGCCCGGAGTCGTGTACCGCAAGTACTCAATCAAGTCAGAAGATCCACCGACAAATCCACCGCAACTGCCAAACGATTTGCTCAACGTTCCCATCCAGCAATCAACATCGCCACGGTTGACGTTGTAAGCCTCGCCCAAACCCCGGCCAGTGTCGCCAAGGGTTCCAATCGAGTGCGCTTCATCGACATAGAGCCAAGTCTTATATTTTTGCTTGATCTCAACGAATCGCGGTAGCTCAGGATAATCTCCGTCCATGCTGTAGAGGCCTTCAATCGCGATCAACACGCGAGCATACTGCGAGCGGACTTCGCGTAGAATTTGGTTAAGCTCTCGCCAGTTATTGTGTTCGAAGGGTCGCCGAGTGGCACCGGACAACATGGCTCCTTGCACGATACTGTTGTGCGCCAGGCTGTCGTGCACAATCAAGTCGCCCTTGCCTACCAGGTGGCCGATGACCGACTCATTGCACGCATGACCGCCGGGAAAGGTGATGACATCCTCGACTCCAATAAACTCGGCGAGCTCTTTCTCAAGCTGCTTGTGAATCGTTTTTTCGCCCGATACGATTCGGCTTGCTGAGACGCTGGTTCCAAACTCATCGATCGCATTTTTGGCAGACGCATTAACGTCCGGGTGTCCCGAGAGCCCAAGGTAGTTGTAACTGGCATAAGAAATCAATTCACGCCCATCGATACTGGTCGTGTCCCCGATCCGACCTTCGTGCACACTGAAGTATGGGTTTCGGATTCCGGTCTCGTCGATCTTTTGCCGCATGCCCTTCAAGCGAAGAAAGTCCGGCATCTTCTCGAGTTTGTAGTAAGCCTCAGGGATGGGCCCAGAGAATTTTTGCCGCTGTGCAGCAGCTGAAGCACTATCTGAACCATCGACCAACTCAGTGCCAATATGCTCTTGAATAGCCGTGGCAACTTCACGAACGGTTTCAACATCCTGAAGCACATCATCGGGCAACCGACCACCAAACGATGTCGCCAGTGACTGGGCAACGTCCAGGCGTTCCAACGAATCCAGGCGAAGCGAAACAATGTTAGTATCGATCCCGATGTCTTTGGCGCGTTCCTGCCCGACCTTTTGGACTTCTCGAATTACCGCATCAACGACGACTTGAGACAGACCCGAGCCATCGTTAACCGTTGCAGCAGCGTTCCCAGTGTCAACAATCGGTTCCTCATCGGGGGAATGAGACTCTTCCCACGCGCACCACCTTGCGATGACGCGCATGTTCTCGCCGCTTTCAAAATTCTTCTTACAGGCATGTCGTTGGACTTTGCCGGAAGAAGTTTTGGGAATGCTATAGGCTCGCACAAGCACGATCGCGTCTGGCGGCAAGTCATGCTCCTGCGAGATGGCCTCGCCGATTGTCGAGATGACTTCTTCGTAACGCGTTTTGCTGTCGGCTCCATCATCAGCCGCAAGTTTGTCGACTTCGCACATGACCACCAAGTGCTCGCGATCCCAACGGGTGAGCGCGAACGCTGCAGAACCACCTGATCGGGTCAGCGGATGACATTGCTCAACCGTGGCTTCGATGTCTTGTGGATATCGATTCACGCCTCGGACAATGATCATGTCTTTGAGACGACCGGCCACAAACAACTCGCCACGATCCATAAATCCAAGGTCGCCCGAGCGGACGTAGAACTTTCCATTGTCCGGATTGAGTCGGGCTTTAAATGTTTCCTGCGACTCCTCTTCTCGCTCCCAGTAACCGAGACCGCAACTGGGGCTGTTAATCCAGATTTCACCAATCTTATCATCGGGAAGTGGACGTCGGGTTTCCGGATGGACGATCAGGACTTCTTCTTCCTCCAGGATCTGACCGCAACCGACAAGCAGCTTGGAGGCTTCGTCGCCTTCTTCGACTCGCTCAACGCGATGCTGCACTAGCTCGTGTTTATTGAAATTCCGTACAACTGGAGGATCGGTTGGATCACCGCCAGTGACAATCAACGTCGTCTCAGCCATTCCATAACAAGGATAGAAAGCGCTATGCTCAAATCCGTAGGGTTCGAATTTATCTGCGAACTGACGCATGACTTCGGCTCGCACTGGCTCGGCGCCGTTGAAAGCGACCTGCCAATTCGAAAGATCCAAACCTTCGCAGTCTTCGGGAGTGATCTTCATCGTGCACCAGGCGTAGGCGAAGTTCGGTCCACCACTGGCATAAGTTTTGTATTTGCTGATCGCTCTCAACCAGCGAATCGGACGAGTCAAAAACGCAACCGGCGACATCAGGACTTCTTCAACGCCGGTGTACATTGGATTTAGAATTCCCCCGACCAAGCCCATGTCGTGATAAAGGGGTAACCAGCTACAG
Source organism: uncultured Pirellulaceae bacterium (assembly GCA_964433035.1). Lineage (GTDB taxonomy): Bacteria > Planctomycetota > Planctomycetia > Pirellulales > Pirellulaceae > Mariniblastus. The sequence continues at coordinate 38,628 of CAYSQZ010000007.1, forward strand.
ATCGGACGATTGCGACCAATCTGGAAAGCACGCGTGATCAAGCGGCTGTTGGCGATTAAGTTCTGATGCGAGAGCATGACCCCTTTGGGAGTTCCAGTGGAACCCGAGGTATACTGGATCAGTCCCAGATCGTACGGTGATATTTTGGGTTTCACCCAATCGTTGGCCAACTCACTGGGAACGTCCTCGGTTGCGATCCAGGGAATTTTGCTCAGGCCCGGTGAAGCCACAAGTCGATCGCCGCATCGTTTGAGAATCTTCTGTGTCGTCAAGACAACCGAAGCTTGTGCGTTGTCAGAGATCGCGCTAATACGCCCCATGTTCCGATTTCGACGTGGAGGGTAAGCCGGTACTGGAGCAACGCCAGCGTAATGACAGGCAAAGAACGCTGTGATGAAGTCGAGCCCCGGGTCGTACATCATCAAAGCTCGCTGCCCCGCGAATCCTTGAGAGACAAGCTGCGCCGCGATGGCACGTGCTTTGGCATCCAGTTGAGAGTAAGTCAGCGATTCGGTTTCTTCTTCGCCGCCCTCCAGAAATCGGTATGCGACTTTCTCGGGCTGAGCGTCAGCCCAGTATCGTAGCCGTTCCAGAAAGTTGGTTTCTGGAGGCGAATACGGCGCCAACAATTCGTTCAAATTCACTTTGCTGCAAACTCCCTAGGGGTTAATCGACCTGAATTGAACAAGTTCGATTAACGCTCAATCCCTCGTTTTTCGGTGGGCAAAGTCAAAGTGCCATTGGGTCAATTCCACTCTGACCAACCTCTAATCCAGCGATGACGCACTTTCACATTGGAAACTAATGCACCTGCTGCGGTGGACCTTCGATTGAAGCCCTCCATTGTATTCAATGAACCCGCAATTTATCAGGCTAGTTAATTGGCTGTTAAGCACACAATTTTTAAGCCTTTTGGCTCTCAATATCGGTCGTGATGCGATAACCCGCCAGCTATTCCAGCTCGTCCGCGCCTGCCGATTTAGCCGTCTCAGATTCTGCATGCATTTCATAGATGCAAGCATCGCCAAATGAGCTTTCGTTCAAAAATCTCCAAAAACTCTGATTTCGATTCAAGCCTTGAGGCGGAAACTCCGAGTAACCGTTTAGAGAGGTATCGAAGCGTTTAACGATAAGTCCGGTTAAATCTTGTACTTGCGTTTTATCACATGTTTTTTGCCACTCAACGTTTGACAAATCTAATGCCGAAGTGATTGTTGATCGGTGGTCTTTTCCAAATCAGCCGATCCTTCCATGTTACCACTCACGGCCCAAAAGTAGTTTAAATCAATGTCAATACTTCAAACGCAAGAAATCGAACCACTAACTCACAGTCACAGATCTGTGAAACATTGCAGGTCATGCTGGAGAGAAGACATTCACTTCAATGTTAAGTTTTCGCCATTCGCCTTCGGCTTTCTGTTTATCGTGACCGGTGGGTTGATTCTGTTTTTCCGCCCCAAGCGTTGTGTCTGTTGCGGCACCATGCGAGTAATTTAAAGCAGAAAACCATTCTCGCTTTCAAGGCGACTCTCCAAGGCTGTGATTTCTTGAAAACATGGTCTATCAATACCAGCCATTTGGCGCAAGCCACGCATAACGGCGGGGGTTCCTCCGCAACAAAACGGCTAGAAAAATCAAAGGCTCTCGCGAGGATTGCGACTTCCTAGACCAATCGAGACTCTGAAGCCAACGCAAGCTGCCGCGCGTTGAGATGTGATTCCAAGCGGATCGCCGGTTGGAATTCGTCAGCAGTAAACGGTCTTGAGGTTGTTCGGCCACCCGCGGTCAAGACATATTCGATCCGCCGGTGAAGCCGATTCCACTTGATTTCAGAAATCGTCGCCACCATCGATTCTCGTTTTCCATACTGGGATTTGATCTGCACAAAGTCTCCCAGTTCGTACCCCGCTGTTTTGAGTTCCAGCCAGATTGCCGGCAGCGCGCGAAATTTCATATCGCCATACTCAAATTGAGAGTAACCGAGTTCCCGGTCGGAGTAATTCTCGCACTCGTCGCGACGAAATACTCGATCGCCAGGGACCATTGCGTCAGCCATCTCTTCGTCTTCAGGATGAATCCAACTTGGCTGGCGGTCAGACCACCACAGACAGACGCCATGCTTGGGCGGTCGCTTAAGCGTACTTTTGGTTTGCGGGACGAAACTGACTTGAGGACCGTTGCCGGTTATGTCCTGAGATAACTTGAGCAAGTCAGAAGTGTCAAATTCTTTGGGCCGCATCTGCAATCTCCCAAAAGTACGAACATAAAAAAGCACGGCAGATTGCCGCGCTTTAGTAACCGTGGAATCCACGGATTGATTATGGTCGAGAACGGAATTATTTTCCAATTCTGGCAATCAAATCCGCAGTTCGTGAGCTGTAGCCCCATTCGTTGTCATACCAGCTGACAATTTTGACCATATTAGCGTCCCCTTCGAGAACTTTTGTCATGTCGGCTGCGAAAATCGAGCTGTGTGGATTGTCGATGATGTCGGTCGAAACGATCGGATCTTCGGTGTATTCCAAGACACCTTTCATTGGCCCGTCGGCAGCAGCTTTGACTGCCGCATTGATTTCATCGGCTGATGCCTTCTTGTCAAGACAAACGACAAGGTCAACAACGCTACCGGTAGGAACCGGAACTCGCATCGCCATTCCAGTCAGCTTGCCTTTGAGTTCAGGAATCACCAAAGCTACCGCTTCTGCAGCACCTGTTGAAGTCGGGATGATGTTCACAGCAGCAGCACGAGCTCGGTAAAGATCCGGGTGTGGTGCGTCGAGTACATTCTGATCATTGGTGTAGCCGTGAATCGTTGTCATCAATCCGGCCGAAATGCCGAAGGTGTCGTTAAGGACTTTAGCGACCGGAGCCAGGCAGTTAGTCGTGCAACTGGCGTTTGAAATGCACTTCATCTCGTCGGTGATCTGGCTATCGTTGACGCCAAGCACGCAAGTCAGATCGGGAGCGTCTTTGGCGGGAGCGCTAATGACGACTTTGCGAGCACCTGCGGAGAGGTGTGAGTCGTATCCGGCTTTGCCATTGGCGGCGCGGGCTCGGAAGACTCCAGTACTCTCGACAACAACATCGACTTTCAGGTCGCCCCAAGGCAAATTGCCTGGATCGCGCTCTTCGAAAATACGAATCTTTTCGCCGTTGACGATCAGGTTCTCATCATCATGCCCAACGGTTCCGGGAAATCGACCGTGGATACTGTCGTACTTGAGAAGCGTCGCCAGTGCTTTGTTGTTGGTCAAATCGTTGACGGCAACCACGTCGAATTCGTCGCTTCGAGCCATCAGGTTGCGAAAAGTCAAACGGCCAATTCGACCAAAACCATTAATTGCCACACGTATTGCCACAGCACTACTCCAACATTTCTAAGTCAACGGATCAAAGGTTAAAAAACTGATAGACTAACGGAAGCAAGTTCAACCTGTTTAAGCGAACAGACGAACTGGTGAGGAGAGCCATGATTTGACATCGGATAAACTTCGATTAGCGACAAGACGATACCAGATTAGCGCAACTTTAGGCAAGTGGGCGGTATATTCCCGAGGACAGGAAAAGCTTATTTGGACAACCGAGAACCCAATTTAAAAACGCCTTCGGAGCGCTCCGCCGGTCACGCCTCCAGAAACTCAGGTTGGCAAATTCCTCGCGGAGTTTCCAAGGGGAATTGGGACTATGTCCGCGCAAAAACAATTGCCGAAGATTACGACCGGTTTTTAACCAATGACCCGTTAACCAAGGTTGACCGGCAGATCATCGACCGTTATTTGCCGCCGGTCAATGAGAATGCTCACGATAGCCTTAAAGACACTGGGCTCAAGGCACCGGTGGTGGCCGATTTGGGTTGTGGAACCGGTCGGACTTTGTTGCCACTGCTCCAGCGAGGGTATCGTGGGTTGGCGGTTGATTTATCAATGCCAATGTTAAACCAACTCGTCAAGAAGAATGATTCAGATAGTTTGGCGTCTTCACTTCAAACAGGCCAGCTAACGCTGCTCAACGCCAACCTCTGCGATCTCGACGGTCTTAAAGACAATTCGATCGATCATGCTGTTTGCATGTTCAGTACGCTGGGAATGATCGCTGGATCATCAAACCGGGCTTCATTTTTGAGCCATGTTCGCAGGATTCTCAAGCCCGATGGGCTGTTTATTTTGCACGCACACAATGTTTGGTTTCAGCTCCGCAGCCCTGGCGGAATCAAGTGGGTTCTTAGCAGCGCATGGTCCGGAATACGCAAAGGCAGCGAGTTTGGCGATCGGACGGCTGACTATCGCGGGCTGCGAAATTTCTTCATTCACAGTTTTCGCAAAAATGAACTGCGACGCGCGCTGGTTGAACACGAATTTTGCGATCTGACCTGGTACGGTGTCAAACCCGGTGAATTTGAAGTCTCTCAACGCGTGGGGTTGGGAAGTTCTATGGGATTGGTTGGCTGGATTGTAGTTTGCAGGTAGCTGTTTTAAGCTATCCAGCTGAGCGACTTCGGTTGAAGTTGTTTTTTTCTATTTGGTGTTTCCCGTTTTTTCTGATAGCAAAATGTCGCGACGCGAACAACTTGAAGCCATGCTCGTCGAATCTCCTGATGATACATTTCTGCGCTATGCGTTGGCGATGGAGCTTGAAAACGAAAGCGAACATGAACGAAGTTTGGAATTACATCGTGGTTTGATGGCCCAAGAGCCGCCCTATGTCCCTTCCTTTTTTATGAGCGGCCAGCAGTTGGCTAATCTTGACCGGATTGATGAGGCCAGGCAGATGCTTGAAAAAGGAATCGAACAAGCGAATATTCAAAACGAATTGCATGCCGCTGGAGAGATGCGGCAATTTTTGGAATCGCTGGACTAAGCGAATTAAGATTTTTTAGACTTGATTATCAAAGTCAAACGGCGGTGGCTGGTGAGCGTAATGAGATTTAAAAGTGCCACCTGGCAAAACTCAGATATTGCTGCCAGTCAAAATCCGTGACGCCATGTTTGCCCGAGCGAATGTGATAACTGATCCGATCATCGGTGCTGTTTCCGACTGGTTTGTTCAGTTCAGGCATTGTCGCGTCGCTGACGCCCATGTCTCCGACGCCCAATAGATTAAAAACCGGCTGGGCGTGATAACAAGACAAAAATTCCCCTCGAGGATCTGCCCATCGGTCTTCTTTGGCGCTGGCCACGTAGACGGCTCGCGGAGCCATCAAGGCCACCAACATGTGCTGGTCAACTGGGCACTCGTTTTCGTTGTCGTTGTAATCCCTATGCTGCTTGCAAAACCAATGTGGGAATTTCGTGTTGATTCGTTTTACGGACTCACCGATTCGGCGTCGAGAAAGAGCTGCGCCTCCGCATCCCGAATTGTTTGAAATCACGACTCGAAATCGCTGATCCGTTGCACCAGCCCAAAGCGAAGTTTTGCCCAGTCGCGAGTGACCGATCAGTGCGACTCGATTTCGCGCTATCTCCGGTGCCGCCGTTTCAAAGTAATCCATAACGCGATGCAGACCCCAAGCCCACGCGCCGATTGAGCTCCAATTGTCAGGCCGATTCTGAAGATCTGGGTAGAGCTTGTGCACACCGTTTTCGAAGCCATCATCGAAGTCCGGGTCGATGTCGCCATAGTAGAGTGTTGCCAATCCGTAACCTCGCGAAATGATTTTCGCCAGCGGCCAGCGACCACTGCTTTGGCCACGCGTATCCTCTCCCGCAGTAACTAGTTCCCGCTGCTTGTTCCAAACCTTCGCAAGGGAAATAGCCGGAGACCTGTGGATTGAGTGGTTGCCCCGGAAGTTGTATCCAAGAAAAATTGGACAAACCCTATTTTGCCCCGAGTAATCATTGATGGGCAAAACGATCAGCAGTTTGGCCTTGGTAACCGGATCGCTCTGGTCCACGCCTCCGCTGTCTCCAGTAAGTGCGCTCTTGTTGTGTCGCGTCAGATAAAGTGTGACTTCCTTCATTCGGGCTTTCACCTGCACGATCGAATCACCCTCGCTGCGGTCAACCAGTTCGACCTCCTGATATTCTGCTTTACTCGCACCCATGCGAAAATTCTTCGGTGGCGGCTCGGGCATGGTTCCGTAAACATGTTTCTTGAAAAGCTCCAGAATTTCCTCCCGACGTTTGGGCCAATCGGTTTTCGTGACGACCGAGCCATCTGGAAACAATAATGGATCGGGCAGCTGGAAATCCGGGATCTTGTCCTCGTCGTAGTTCGCCTTCTGCTGCCCTTCAACCTCGGGAACGAATCCAGCCATCAAGATTCCCAAGACGATAAGTGAAAGGAGCGTGTTCACAGTCTTCATTCTCTAAGACCCATATTTTGTTTGGTCGGATTTTTCGCCAACGGCACAACTTTTACGCCTTCAATCAAAGATACCAAAATTCCTCGCCAATAAAAAAAGCCGCCTTGAACCTTTCGATTCGAGGCGGCGTTTAGTTTTTCAACGTTCCGTTGTCGATACCATCAACGGCGGCGGGGTATTGGAATTGTGCTCAGACTTACAACTTCAAAGAGTTATCTCCTGCGTCGTGCAAACAATGCCAATGCTCCCAAACCCAAAAGAGCGACCGAGGACGGTTCCGGGATTGCTTGCAATTCCTCAGCAGAAACGGCTTGAACATAGACACGATAGTTGTCGGTATTACCCGCGCCAGCTGTGGCCGGAGTAAAAATGATCGAATTGCCCACGACTGTGTAGTCGTCGCTCCCGCCCTCTTGAATGCCACTGGTGTCTGTAGCGTCGTCATAGATCACGCCGGGTACTTGGAACGCCGTCGAACTGGCGTCTCCCAGCACCACATCAGACCCTGCAAAACCATTGGTGCCAGCGACACCTATAATTGGCCCATCAAAAGTAAGTATACCAGCAACATCTGTCCTCTCACCCGCAAAAAAGTGAACGTAGAAGACGTCAAAGGGAGTTGAAGGGGTGATTGCTGTAGATGTGGTCAACAAAGAACCACTACTCGATATGTCATTGATTACAAGACTATCTGCTGTTTGGTTGGTTGCTTCGAGATAAATGTCTGGGGTGTTGTTTGTCGATGTGCCGGTCAAGTCGGTACCCGCAGGAATGCTTGAAGACGTAAAATCATCTACATTCGTTGAAAAGACTAAATCAGCATCAACATTGGTTGTGAAAAGTGCGGTGATAATCAAGGCGGGAATAACTAGTAGGTTGCTCTTCATGGGAACTTTTTCTTCTTTTGTGCTTAATAGTTTTCTGGATCGAAACAAAAAAAGATTCTTTTGGAATCAGATTTCGAACAGCAATTTACTAAAACCATTGAGCACAATGAAACAGCAGTTTCGTGTTATATTTTGGATGCTTGCAAACCTCATGTCCTCATGTCCATTTTGCAAGCATGTTTAGTTTCCGTGTTAAGAAGAAAGGCGTGATGTAGTTGCGCCACCTCAAGTTACGTCTGGTTCAGGTAGAAATCATTGTCAACTTCGATCAACTTCGACCGCCAAACGAAGGTCCGATGTATTGAAGCGGTTTTGATTGGACGAGAAAAAACCTAGTTGGATTACGCTGAAACCGAACAGGACTCCGACCGACCCCAGCGTGCACAATTTCGCAATTGATGAGATTGGTTCCTGATACTACTCCCTCGATAAATGGATTTTTTACCTAATTTGTCGGAAATCTTGAGGGTTTTCGGGAGGAGCTACGACGTGTTTCGAGAGTGGTAAACTGTATTTGGCTGTACCCCAATACTGCTCCAAGCGGTAGCTAAGTCTCGTTTGAGCAGCATTGAATTGAAAGTTGCGCAAATCAACAAATCAAAACAGAGAAACCCATGAATCAACATCCGGCTATTGTTTTCGCGTTCGCCTGTGCCTTATGCCTTGGAGTTGCTGGCCTTAGCAGTGCCCAGCTGGAAACCAAGACGCAACCGACACCGGAACCGGCTCCCATTGATAATGACTTGCTGGACGCCGAAGCCAGGAAAAAGATTGATCAATCCGTCGAACGGGGGCTCGCTTGGCTGGCAACGCAGCAGCAGGCTGACGGATCTTTCCTGAGCATCGAATCAGGTCAGCCGGCAGTTACCAGTTTCGTTTTGATGGCGTTTCTGGCAAACGGCGAAAGCCCCGCCGATGGAAAGTACAGCGCAGCGCTCTCTCGAGCGATTGACTTTATCGTATCCCAGCAAAAGAAAAACGGTTTGTTATCCTCCATTGCCCGCGATACTGCTCCGATTTCGCGCATACGGGGAGCCGCCGAAGAATATGGCCACAACGCGATTATTTATAACCATGCGATCTCTTCCTTAGCGCTTGCCGAAACGTATGGTCAATGCAATGAAGAACAGGCGGAAAAAATAACTGGAGTCATTGAGAGAGCCATTACAGCGACGCTGGAAATGCAAAACTGGCAAGGCAAGATGCCTACGGAAGACGGCGGCTGGAAATACATTGCCAAGGAGTATGGTTCGGATTCAGATCTGTCTTCAACCGCTTGGCAAATCATGTTTCTGCGATCCGCGAAGAATGCTGGCTTTGACGTCCCCAAGGAGAGCATTGATCGAGCAATGAAATATGTGGAAGCGTGCTACGACAAGAAATCAGGCGTCTTCGTTTACGATTCCTTTTCCAAGAAGACCAAGAGCCGAGCATTGGCCGGTGCAGGTGTTGTGGCACTGGCGCACGGGGGTCGGCACTATACCGAGCAGGCACAGAAATCAGGCGACTGGATCCTGACCCGAGACTTTACAAAGTACAACGCTGATAAATCGATTGGCAATTTGACTTGGCAGCCCGATCGCTTCCACTACGGAGTTTTCCACTGTTCCCAGGCGATGTATCAACTGGGCGGTAAACACTGGTCGGGGTTCTACCCTCCCGTTGTCGAAACACTCTTAGCGAACCAAAAAGACGACGGATCATGGCCAGCTGAAAAGTATGACAAAAGGTACGGCAACTGCTACTCAACTTCTTTGTGCCTTCTATCTCTGAGTATTCCAAATCAGTTGCTGCCGATGTTTCAGCGTTAATGTTTCGGTGCTGGAATACTCAGGTTACGTGGCCAACAGTCGACTTTTCTGACACCTCGGACGGTTGGTGTCCAATATTCTCAAGCCTCGTGCGAACAAGCTATTAACTCTTCGTTGTCGGCTGGCAAATCGGCCAATCAGTTTCGAACAGCAGGGAGATTAATGGGATCTGAAATCCAAATAAGCTGTCCAAATCGGCTTTGTCGTGGCGAAAAAACTCAGGTAGAAATCATCGTCAACTTCGATCGCCCAACGAAGGTCCGTTGCATCCAAGCGGTTTTTATTGGTCGAGAAAAAACCGAGGTAGTTTACACCGAAACCGAGCATGACTCCGACGGTAAAATGCGGTCGGTTACCAGAACTGCGACGGAGTACGAAGAGATTGTTAACGAACAATTTCTATTGTTGGGCGAGGAAACAAATGGATTTTTTGGCAACATTGGCGATTCATTCAAGACAATGCTTGGAGGTGGCTCGGCTGAATTGATCGAGCCAGGCGTGCAAAAGTTCGCAATTGATGTGATGATTCCTCCCGATGCTCCACCCTCGATGAAGGGTAAACATTGCAAGGTGACCTATGAAATTCAGGTCTCGGTAGACATCCCGATTAAATTCGACTGGACACGTACCAGGGAAATCCAGGTTGCGAGGCTACCCGTCGAATTTTCTGATACATCGGTGGTCCATGTCATATTTCCAGATGACCAAGGACGCACATTGTTCGATAGGGTTCTTGGTAAAGATGTAACGTTGAACCTGGCAGTTGACCGCAATCAAATTTGTGTTGGCGAGAGTGCTTTGGCAATGCTGACCATTGATACACCAGAACCGTTGAAGATCAGAAAGATCGAGTGCGCGCTGGTAGGCGAGGAGCGGGCTCGCGCCAGAGGTCATTCTCATTCCGTGACGCACCGAATTCCTATTGGAGAGATAGATAGTCCAAATATCATTTGCGGAGATTCAGTTCACAATTTTGAGATAGAGGTCCCTGAATATTTTGGGCCGTACTCTCAAGTGGGAACCAATTTTTCTGTAGAGTGGCACGTTGAAATTCGCCTGGATGTGCCTTGGGCAAAGGATCCTGTCATCCAGGCACCGATCGAATTCCATCCGTCAGTAGCTTCAATTGTCGACGACTAATCCACAATCCAAAAATGCAGTTTGTGGTACCTGCGTTCAAGGCATCGTCCGATAACACACTTTGATTTTATCCCGCAGAGTCTGCCCAATCATGGCAGGTGACTTTGAACACCGGAAAACGCCGCGTCGAATCGGATTGAGTGCGTTCCGTTTGGCCGATCAATGCACGACAATAGTTTATTCTCTGAGCGCGGATTTCAAATACGATTGGATCGTTGACAGTGCTGGACTGGTTTCCGAAACTGTCGGCACGACCGTGTGCAACGGAAGCAATCGGCAGGAAGCAACAATGGGCTTTAATCATGGACCTAAATCAGGCAACGATGACAACACCAGAGGTCGATGCAGGAATTGGCACGATCTCCCAACGCCGAATCGCGTTTGTTGGCAAGCTGGGCGGAATGAACCGCCGGGAAGCCCGTGAACTGGTTCGCAAGCATGGTGGAACGATGGTTGATCGAGTCGATCCATCTGTCGACTTGATTGTCGTTGGAGCCGACGTTGATCCGCTTGATGCTCCCGAAGCCTTGCTGGACGACTGGGTCGCCAAAGCCAGCGCTGACGGACGAGTGATCGTCATTAACGAAACTGAGTTTTGGCAGAAGCTTGGGCTTGTTGAGCCTGAGCAAGAAGTCGGAAATCTCTACACGCCGGCGATGCTCGCCAGTTTGCTTGACGTTCCTTTGGCGACGATTCGGCGATGGCATCGTCGCGGCCTGATTCACCCGGTTCGCCAAATCAAAAAGCTGCCTTATTTCGACTTTCCGGAAGTTGCGTCGGCAAAGCGGCTTGCGCAGTTAATCGCTTCGGGAGCGACGCCGGCTGCGATTGAGAACAAGCTTACTCAGCTGGCTAAGCTTTACCCCAATTTGCATCGACCGCTTTCTCAGCTTTCGGTGATCGTTGAAGGGCGTAGTGTTCTGCTGCGCCAGGGTGGTGGGCTGGTCGAGCCCAACGGCCAGCGACGAATCAATTTTACTTCGTTGGATCAAGGCGAATCCGAATCCGACCAAGCCAATTTTTTCAAGATTGAGGATGCGGGCGAAAGTACCGACACAAAGACCCTTGATCAGCTGCTCACGCCCAGTGAGTTTATCGAGATGGCAACTGAGTTTGAGGACAACGAAGATCCGGACTCAGCAATTCAGGTCTACCGAGCCATGTCATTGGAGTTCGGGCCATCACCAAGTGTCTGTTTTCGAATTGCGGAGTTGTTGTACCAACAGATGGATTTAGCTGGCGCCAAAGAGCGTTATTTCATGGCCGTTGAGCTGGACGAAACGTTTGTTGAAGCTCGGGCAAGCCTGGGTTGCGTGCTGGTTGAGCTGGAACAACGAGAGCTGGCGTTATCGTCGTTTCGCGGCGCGTTAAAACATCATCCCGACTATCCTGATGTTCATTTTCACCTGGCCAGATTGCTTGATGACATGGGAGAGGATGAACAAGCCGCCACACATTGGCAGTCGTTTCTGGACCTGGCTCCCAAAAGCCCATGGGCCGAAGAAGCGCGAGATCGACTTGGATCGTCCAGCCTTTAGTGTGCCTAGACAATAAACCGTCAGCAATGGAAACCCGACGCGTTAGCGAGGACCGAGGCGGCTAGCGCCTTGCCGCTCACAACTAACGAACAAGCAGTGGGCAACGCGCCTTAGCTAGTTGTCTCATGGGACAACAGGTACAGCTCATTTCACGAACAAAGATCGTGACGAATTTCACGAACTAAAAAAATTGGACAAGGTGCCCCATTGATGGCTAGATTGGAGTATCACTTCCAAATTTTAAGGAGCAAAAAATGGCAAGCGTATCCCAAACAAAAGACTTCACCGCCGGCGAGATAATGACGCGCCGTCTGGTAAAACTTGATCCTGAGATGAATGTGTTTAAAGCGATCGACTTGCTCGTCAAGAACCGCATTTCTGGAGCACCGGTCGTTGACGATAAAGGTACGCTGCTGGGGATGTTCACCGAGAAGTCCTGCTTGGAAGTCATGGTCGATGCGGCTTACGAAGGACTTCCCGCCAACCTGGTCGGATCGTTTATGAATGAGCCAGCCGATACGATCAACGAAGACACCGGGATGTTGAGCATGGCTCAGATTTTTCTCAACAAACAGACGCGGCGACTTCCTGTACTGCGTCAAGGCAAACTGGTCGGTCAAGTCTCCCGTCGCGATGTGATCGGCGCAGCGACAAAAATCATGAAGCAATCACCCAGCCGCGAAAACCAGTTGCTTTATCTGTCGGCGCTTCGCGAAATGGAAGAATCACCGGTGAGGTGATTTTGTTCTGCTCTGCGTTTTAAATGGAACGCCTGTTGCTCAACAAAGCGGCATTGCGATAGCCACGAAATAAACGACCCACACGAAAACGATTTCTATTCGTCTTTCGTGTGATTCGTGTATTTCGTGGTTTGTTTTTTAAGCGTACGATATAGGACTTCGAGCTTTCTTCGAGCTTTCTTTTAGTGTCCATTTTCAAGTGTAAGAACCTC
>CAYSQZ010000007.1:51356-54714 GCA_964433035.1 uncultured Pirellulaceae bacterium
CTTCGAGCTTTCTTCGAGCTTTCTTTTAGTGTCCATTTTCAAGTGTAAGAACCTCTTGAGCCAACTCAAAGCCTGCCACTGCTGCGGACTGATTCATCAGCTGCCGGAAATTTCGTCTTCGCAACGGGCAAGTTGTACGCGCTGTGGGTCTGGATTCAGCCGCCCCGGGAATCTGGTCAAAACTGCCAGCCGAACGGCGGCCGCTGCGGTTGGCGCGTTTGTGCTTTTCTGGCCGGCGGTTCTCTTGCCGATTTTGGAAATCGAGCAGCTGGGAATAAAAAGCCAATCCAGCTTGCTCAGCGGAACGTTGGAGATGTTTCATCACGGGAACTACTTTATCGGAACGGTTGTATTCTTGTTCTCGATCGTCTTGCCGTTGACCAAAATTGTTTTGTTACTGGAACTAAGTTTGCTTGAGATTATGCATCGCAAACACAAAGCCTTCACGCTCAGGATGATGGAGCATTTGGGAAAGTGGAGCATGATGGACGTGATGCTGCTCGCGTTTTTAGTAATGCTGGTCAAGCTTGGTGATTTGGTAGAGTTTCATTTTGGACCGGCGATTTTTGCGTTTGTGCTCTGTGTCGTCATGAGCATGATCGCTTCGTTGACTTTCGATCCACACGCGATTTGGGAAGAGCAAAGTGAGTGATGAAGACGGTCACGACGTTGACCACAAAATTGACAGAGCCAACCGCGATGCCGCGAATGCTCCAATCATTCCAACAGCCAATGTGCAACCGGCCAGCCTCCGTATTTCCGACATTTTGTCCGGCTCGTACATGTGGCTGGTCGCCTTGGCGTGCTTTGCCGTCGCGGTCGGGGTGACGTTGTGGTCGATGCCGCAGCGAGGCGTCGAGATAAGTATTCATTTTCCCGAGGGGCACGGCTTGGAGTCCGAAGACGCCGTTAGATTTCGCGGGATTGATATTGGAGTCGTCGAAGAAGTAGAGCTGAACCGGGATCTTTCCGGCGTTGATGTTTCGGTCCGTCTGCTTCCTTTTGCTGAACAAATTGCTCGCGAGGGAACAAGGTTCTGGATCGTTCGCCCCGAGCTTAGCCTCGGTGGAGGAGTTTCGGGTCTCGAGACTGCCGTGGGGCACAAATATATCGGATTGATTCCTGGGAACGCCGACGGACCCTGGCAATCAAGTTTTGAAGGGCTCGCCGCAGTTCCTCCGGACGCGATGGAGAATACCGGAATCGAAATCGTGTTACGCGGCGAGAAACGATACAGCGTGACTGCAGGTTCACCGCTTAGCTACCGAGGCGTCGTCGTGGGACGAATCCTGTCGGTTGGGCTTTCTCAGGAAGGTCGCTTTGTCGATGTTCGCGCACGGGTCTTTGACAAGTTTACCAAACTGGTTACCTCAGAGACAAAATTCTGGGCCAGCAGTGGGCTCGACATTAGTGGCTCACTCACTCAAGGCGTCAACCTGGAGCTGGAGTCGCTTGAAACGCTGGCTCGCGGTGGAGTTGCGATGTTGACGATTGAAAATGGTGGAGTCCCCATCAAGCCGGGCGACGACTTTGTTCTTCACGCGTCTGCCGGGAAAGAATGGTTTAAAAAAGCGGAGTCGGTTCAAGTCACCGACGCCAAGTACCGGCGCGGGGCGCTGCCGATGGAGACAGTTTACATCAAGGACGGTTTCCTTGGTGATTCGGAAAAGAAAATCAGCTTCGTCGGGGTGCATATCAATGCGGGAGGACAGTCAAAAATACTTGCTCCCAGTGACGTGCTTAATTTGCCTCCCAAAAGCATCGAAGGTTCTCTGACGGTTGGCCTGGCAGGAGCTGCAGATACGTCAAGGATCTCTCCGGTCGTTTCGGAAGCAACATTGACGACGATAGATCTTCCTGCAGAAAGTTCATCTTCGCCTCTGACGCCAAGCGACTTTCGCGTGCCTTTGGAAATGGAAAACTGCCTTGCGATCAGAGCGAACCAAGCCGATGGTGACGCGGGCCAGTTGACTTACATTCACTATCCGATTGAAAAAACCGAGATCGGTGAGGGCTGGAAACTGAAGGGCTTCAGCGGTGCCCGAAACGTTTGGCACGGCGCCCCGGTGCTTTCGGAGCGAGATGGCCGGTTGATCGGTGTTTTACTGGTGGAGCCCAATGCAACACGGATTGAAATGCTCCCGGAAAGCTTGGTAAAGCAGGCTCCTTAGTTGAACGCGTTAGCGTCGCGTCGGTTATCAGAGCCGAAAAACCGTGTCTTACAATTTTTCCAGCAGTCCTGGACAAGCGACTTAAATCAAGCGACTCAACCAACAACATGATTACTTCCAGCTCAAACTCAATTGAATTCTCTGGAGTTCAATTTTCCGTTTCGCGGCCGCACTCATTTGGCTTGGTGATTGATTTTCCGTTCAAGGGTCAAGCTGAAAATGAATCCGGATTCGACTACCTCCACGAAGTCCTGCTCGCAGATGATAACCGAGAGAGATTTTTGGATTTGATTGAGTCAGAAGGTTTGGTTGTTTGCAAAAATCTTCACACCGAAGCGCCGACTTATCGAAAAGTCCGAGGAAAATCGAGCCACGGAAAACTCAGTCAAGCCGAGTATTACCACCACGATGGTTGCAGCTGTCCAACCAAGCCGCGAGTTGTGGAAATTCGCTTGCCCTTTCAAGCGATCGCTCGCAACATTCACACGGCAGTCGCTCGATTCCCTGAGGTGATCAAGTCGCAGCTGATGGCACTTCCGGATCGACTACGGCGCACCGAGGGCATTGGCGAATTTTGCGAATCTTTCGTCGGACCTGCTCACGACTTCCCGCCAGTTGATCAGTGGGACAAAATTCAAGGCCGAATCACACGACTGGTGCGTCGTGAGATGGACGCCGAATCGTGCCGCTCGTATTTTCGCGAAGTCGATTCAATGGCCGGCGCTTATGTGCTTCCCTGGGAAATGGGGGAAAGCCGTTTGATGATCAACAACGCGGACGATCTGGCTTTGACGATGCAGCATCGCCGTGCGTTCCAAAAACCCAAAGAAGCAAATGAGCAAAATGGGAGTTTGGTTAAACGCTGGACGGCAGAGGAAGCCTAAAGTGGTTTCAAACTATGGCGTCCACTACCTAAAAGCCGGGACGCAGTGACAACGCCGAAGTTGAGAGGATCGACTATCTCGATCTCGGTATTCTTTTTGACAGGGAGTCTGACGGAACGTTCTCCGGCTACACGCTCTTTTTCTCTGACGAATTTTTCAAACCTTATGTCGGCAAGATCACGATCGCTGGCGCTTCAGTAGCGGCAAAACACATTCCAGAGGCATTAGGCGAAAAGCCTACTGGGTCAGGCTCTTCGCGGAATTTAGTGGGTGATTGAGAACAAATAAAGCCACCCTCCCTCT
>CAYSQZ010000008.1:0-42026 GCA_964433035.1 uncultured Pirellulaceae bacterium
AAAACGCGGCTGGCTATGTCAACGAGTGCATCACAACCGGCTGGGTCTCCTCGGCTGGAAAGTATGTTGACCGCTTCGAAGAAGATCTCGCCAAGTTCACCGGTGCCAAGCGGGCCGTGGCGGTCTCCAATGGAACCTCCGCACTGCATATCGCGCTCAAGCTCTGTGGTGTCGAACCTGGAGATGAAGTTCTCCTGCCGTCGTTAACGTTCGTGGCAACGGCAAACGCGGTTTCCTATTGCCATGCCACACCGCACTTTGTGGAAGTAGAATCGCGCACGCTGGGAATAGATGCCGATGCGATCCGCGCTTATCTCGATAAAATCGCTGAGGTTAAAGACGGAAAGTGTGTCAACCGGAATACGGGCCAGACAATTCGATGCCTGATCGGAATGCATGCCTTTGGACATCCGTTTGAACTCGAAAGTGTTTTAAAACTGTGCGAGGATTTTTCGCTCGACCTCGTCGAGGATGCAGCGGAGTCGATCGGTTCGTTTTACCAACAGCGTCACACCGGACTTTTCGGCCGGGTTGGAATCCTTAGTTTCAACGGAAACAAGACCATCACGACAGGTGGCGGTGGAGCAATCGTTACCGATGATGAATCGCTTGCAGATTTAGCCAAGCATCTAACCACGACTGGTAAGCAACCACACGCTTACCGATATTTTCACGACATGGTCGCTTACAATTATCGAATGCCAAACTTGAACGCGGCATTGGGTTGCTCGCAGTTAGAGGACCTACCTGCAATCCTTGAATCAAAACGCGAAATAGCGACTGGATACCTGAGCAAGTTTGCCAACAATCCGGAATTCGAAATTCTCAGCGAACCAGAAAACTGCCGCAGTAATTATTGGCTTAATGCGTTGGTCCTTTCCAATGCCAATTCAAAATATCACGATACCATCATCCAACAACTGAACCAGTCCGGAATAATCGTCCGGCCAATTTGGGAGCCTCTTCATACGCTTCCGATGTATCGTGACGCACCACGAATGAATTTGGATGTGACGATGAATCTTGCACAGCGAATTATTAATCTACCTAGCACCCCAAGAATTTCTTGAACAACCGCTTTTCCAATCTACCACCAGTGGTCGTTATCGGCTCAGGTGGACATGCGCGGGTCGTGATTGAATGCTTGCAGATGGCGGGCCGCGAAATATTGTTCTGCACCGAGATTGCTTCAGAACTCTATGGAAAAACCATCGACGGAACTTTGATCAAGGGCCCTGACGAGTTGATCCTTGATCTCGATTTTTCCAAAGTTGATCTTGCCAACGGAATGGGTTCGATCGGTGAGCCGATCCTACGACAGAAAGTATATGAGCGATTTTCGCAGCAAGGTTACAGATTCACGAGCGTAGTTCACCCTTCTGCCACAGTCGCAAAATCGGTTAAAATCAGTGACGGCGTCCAGATCATGGCTTGCGCAGTGGCTCAAGCTGGAGTTGTTATTGGCTCCAACTCGATCATCAACACCGCGGCAACCATTGATCACGATTGCCAGATTGGAGCCCATTGTCACATCGCGCCTCGCGTTGCAGTCAGCGGCCAAGTCGTTATTGGCAACCGATCGCATGTTGGTACTGGCGCAAGCGTGATTCAAGCAATACACATTGGCGAGAATTGCGTTGTTGGAGCTGGCGCGACCGTCGTCAAAAACTTACCCGACGGTACGGTTGCCGTTGGAACACCAGCCAAACCTATTAACAACAAGAAAAGCTGAGCAATGAATAAAGACGAATTTATCAACTTGATCGAAGACGTAATGGAAGAAGACACCGGCACATTCAAAGGGCCCGAAATTCTTAAAGATTTCGGTTGGGACTCAATTGCGTTCATGAGTTTTATCGCAAAAGTCGACTCTGAACTCGGAGTCACTCTTGCGCCAGCGAAAATCGCCGAATGCGAAACCGTTGACGATTTGGTTGGATTGGTAACCGAGCACCTCAAATCCTGAAACTCCAAATCAACCAACGGATTGTCGCTTCACCGTTTGGGGATTTGAGGACAACTCTTGAAAACAACGTTTGACAATATTTCCATCAAAGGTATCGTATCCTGCTTTCCCAAACGGAGAGTAGAGAACGCGTCGTTGTACGCGACCTTTGGCGAAAGCGAAGTCAATAAGATGAGCAAGATGACCGGCATCCAAAGCCGTCCGGTCACTGACGACCAAACGTGCACGAGTGATTTGTGCTATTGCGCCGCAGAGAAACTGTTGGCTTCATTAGACGTTTCGCCAGACTCAATCGATGCGTTAATCTTCATTTCACAAACGCCTGATTATATCCTTCCCCCCACAAGCCACATCTTGCAGGCGCGCCTGGGATTGGCGACCGACGCCGCCGTTTTTGATGTCAACCTCGGCTGCAGTGGATACACCTATGGATTGTGGCTGGCAAGCTCGCTACTTCAAGGTCAGATCAATCGCGTCCTGCTGTTAGTTGGAGATACTTGTAGCAAATTCACCTCCGATCAGGATCGTTCAACGTTTCCATTATTCGGAGACGCGGCTGCCGCCACCATCATTGAAAAAGACAACGAAGCGGGTTCAGCACATTTCGTTTTAGGAAGTGACGGGGCGGGTGGAGAAAATCTGATCATCAAAGCTGGTGGATTTCGCGACCCAAGACGCGGCCCGGCTTTGGAGAGAATTGAAGGAACTGATGGCAATTCGCGCAGAGACGATGAACTGTTCATGAACGGCCAGGAAGTGTTCACCTTCACGCTTAAGCGAGTCAGCCCTTTGGTAGATCAACTACTGGAATACTCAAACAATGATATAGCCAGCGTTGATCATTTCGTCTTTCACCAAGCCAATGAATTCATGCTCAAGCATTTGGGGAAGAAGGCGGGGATTCCCCCAGAGAAAATGCCGCTGACGATGGAAAATTTTGGCAACACCTCAAGTGCATCAATACCGCTGACGATTTGTCAAAATCTCAAAGACGGTTTGACTACCCAAAAACCGAAATTGGCAATGTTCGGATTCGGAGTCGGGCTCAGCTGGGGAGCCGCCATGATCCATAGCCCAATCGGAGTCCTCGATAGCGTTGAATTTCCCGGTTCTGGCGATCAACTGAGTTAAATAATATCTACGGAATCTAGCATGGGAAATATTGGAGACTTAACCGGCAAGCGCGTGCTCGTCACCGGCGCTTCATCTGGAATCGGCCGCGCTGCCGCCGTCCTCATCAGCGAATTGGGGGCAACGGTAATTGCCGTGGGGCGAAACGAATCAAGGCTTGAAGAAACGAGAGATAGCCTGACTGGCGAAGGACATCAAATCAGTGTTTTCGATTTAGCCCAAGCCAAACTGATACCCAAATGGATGCAGGAGATCGCAAGCGACGGACGACTCGACGGCCTGGTCCATATGGCTGGAATCCATGGAGCCAAACCGTTACGGGTCTCCGATGTAGAATTCGTCGATAATCTTTTGGAAATCAACGTTGGTGCTGCATTGCAACTTGCCAGAGGATTCAGGCACAAGAAAGTAAGAGCAACAACATCGAGTATTGTTTTTGCTTCATCGATTGCAGCCTTGATTGGAGAGCCCGGTATCTCAGCTTATTCAGCAACCAAAGGCGCGATCATCTCAATTTCTCAGTCGTTGGCTAGTGAGCTCTGCAGCGAAGGCATCCGGGTTAACTGCATTTCACCATCAGTCGTGAAAACCGAATTAACACAGGAGTTTTTCAATAGCCTAACCCCGGAACATCTTTCATTGCTTGAGAAAAATCACCCCTTGGGTTTTGGTGAGCCAGAAGACATCGCTCCGTTGATTGCGTTTCTGATTTCTGATTCATCGCGCTGGATGACCGGCTCCAATGTCGTGATTGATGGAGGTTACTCCACGAGATGAACGCCGCAAAAATAGCTGCCATCGAATACTACCTTCCTCAAAAACAGTTGACCAACGAAAGTCTTTGCGAGGAGTTTCCAGATTGGTCCGTGGAAAAGATCTCGGCCAAGACTGGAATAACCTCACGCAGAATTGCCACCCAAGATGAATGCTCATCAGATTTGGCGGTCGCAGCTGCGGAGAAACTTTTTTTACAAGGCCTCGATCGATCAAAAATTGACTTTCTGGTTTTTTGCACTCAGTCGCCTGACTATTTTCTCCCCACAACTGCTTGTCTGCTTCAAGACCGATTGGGACTACCAACGTCTGCCGGGGCACTGGATTTTAATCTCGGCTGTTCTGGATACGTTTCGGGTTTGGGAATGGCCAAGGGACTGATTGAATCCGGGCAGGCTGCTGGTGTCCTGTTCTTGACCGGTGAAACATACAGCAAGTTTCTCGACCCGGAGGACCGTAGCGTGCGGACGGTTTTCGGCGATGGGGCCTCGGCAACATTTCTTACCGGTGAAGAATCCGAATCATCATTCATTGGACCTTTCATTTACGGAACCGATGGTTCTGGAGCCAAAAATCTAATCGTCGCAGGCGGTGCGTTTCGGGATTCGGACGGGTCGGCTGACCCGCATCTGCGAATGAACGGGAGCGAGATATTTTCCTTTACGCTTAAATCCATCCCTCCACTTGTCCAGCAAACGTTGACCAAAGCCGAGCTGACAACCGACGATGTTGACTGGTTTGTGTTTCACCAAGCCAACAAATTCATGCTTGAGCACCTTCGCGATAAAATTGGAATTCCCGAAGAGAAGTTTGCGATCGCTTTAGAAGAATGCGGAAACACGGTTTCGAGCTCGATTCCTGTTGCTTTGAAAGAGTTGGCCAACGCCGGGCAACTAAAACCCGGGCAGAAAATTATGCTTGTAGGATTTGGAGTTGGCTATTCCTGGGGCGCTACCATCGTTCACTGGAAGGAGCTGTCATGAAAAATATTATCATTGTCGGCGCCGGAGGGTTTGGACGAGAGGTGTTTCATTGGCTTCAAGACTGGATCGGCTTCGATACCAACCGCAGGTACGCTTTCCAAATCAAGGGCTTTCTTGGTCTGGACGATAAAGAGCTTGATGATTTTGATTTGCCCGTGGGTATTCTTGGGCACGAAGGAACTTACAAGTTCCAGGAGGATGATCTCTTTGTGATGGCCGTTGGGCAGCCAGCTCTCAAACGTAAGATTGCCAATCGCATGATCGAACTGAAGGCCGAATTTTTTACGCTGGTTCATCCGACGGCAATTGTCTGTTCATCAGCGAAAATTGGCGTGGGCGTGGTTCTATGCCCATTCTCTATAGTCAGTTCCGATGTTCGGCTGGGAGATTTCGCCATGCTCAATACTCAGGCATCGATCGGTCACGACTGCAAGGTGGGCGATTACTGCGTCCTCTCAGGCTACGCGAGCTTAAACGGATTCGTGACTTTGGAAGACGAAGTTTTTCTGGGCACCCGGGCGACGGTAGTGGCGTCCAAGACAGTTGGCTCGCAATCCAATGTCAGCGCACACGCCCTGGTTGTTTCCGATGTGCCCAAACAAACCACCGTTTTAGCTAATGCCGGGCGATTTATCCCAAACTTTAACTAAGATAAACCTGACCCCAGAAAACGCCGTTTCGGAAATCAAAGATGAACCGCTCCAACATACTTGAACTCATTGGCCGCACCAAACCGCTTTTTGCAGCAGACCTAGCGGCACATGAAACGGAAATCGCAGATCAAATTTCCAAATCAAAATTTCTGGTGATTGGTGGCGCCGGCTCAATTGGCGGCGCGGTGGTTGAAGAGATCTTCAAACGGAACCCCCAATGCCTGCACGTTGTCGACATCAGCGAGAACAATTTAGCCGAACTGGTTCGGACGCTTAGAAGCTCACTCGGTTACATCTCAGGTGATTTCCGGACCTTCTGTCTCGATGTCATGTCAAAAGAGTTTGATGCTTTCGCTGCCGCCAACAATCAATATGACTACGTGTTGAATTTTTCGGCGCTCAAACATGTTCGCAGTGAAAAAGATCCGTTCACACTCATGCGGATGATTCGGACAAATATCTTTCTCACAAAAAAGTCGCTTGAGTTTGCGGCGACCTGTGGCGCCAAAAAGTACTTCTGCGTTTCGACTGACAAAGCCTCCAATCCCGTCAACATGATGGGTTGCTCAAAACGTATTATGGAGTTGTTTCTGTTAAAATACGGCCGGGTTCCGGTATCCAGCGCCAGATTTGCTAACGTTGCTTTCTCGGACGGGAGTCTGCTGCATAGCTATCGAAATCGCCTTGCCAAGCGTCAGCCTCTGGCTGCTCCCAATGATGTCAAGCGTTATTTTGTCACCGCGCCCGAGGGTGCGATGCTTTGCCTGTTCTCAATTTTCTTCGGCGAAGACAAAGACATATTCTTTCCCAAACTCACTGCAGATCTGCACTTGGAGACATTTGACAAGATCGCAATCCGGTTTCTCAAAGCCAATGGCTACGAGGCAGTCGACTGCGAATCGGAAGACGTCGCCAGAGCGTCGGTGGATAAACTTTCAGCCGAGGGCAAGTGGCCTTGTTGCTTCTTTACCAGCGATACGACGGGCGAAAAAGCGTTTGAGGAATTTTTCACCGACAAAGAGAATGTGAACTGGGAAAGATTCAGTGACATGGGCATCGTCAAAAATGACTATGAATTCGACGGAACCGCGCTGGAGGCATTCGAATCGATGATCGAGAAATGTCTTACAGACAACCGCTGGGAAAAAGCAGAACTGGTCAAAGAGTTTCTCAAGCTCGTTCCCAACTTTGAGCACGAAGAAAAAAACAAAAACTTAGATAACAAAATGTAATGATAAAGCGTCTGTTCGATATTTTGGTTTCGGGATTGGTCTTGCTGGTCCTTTTGGTCCCTGGCTTGGTGATCATGTTGCTCCTCAAACTTACCGGGGAAGGGGAGGTGTTCTACTTCCAGCCTAGAGTAGGATTTCTTGGGAAGCACTTTCAGGTCTTCAAGTTCGCAACGATGCTTGTCGGTAGCGAGAACATGGGAAACAAGGACATCACCGTCCGCAACGATCCTCGGGTGACTGCCGTTGGCCGGGTGCTGCGGAAAACCAAAATCAATGAACTTCCGCAATTGATCAATATCTTCAAAGGTGACATGAGCATCGTGGGCTGGCGACCCTTGGTGCCGGCCGGGTTTGCACTTTACAGCGACCAGGTGCAGGAACAAATTGTTAAAACGAAACCAGGATTGACTGGAATCGGCTCAATTGTTTTTCGCGATGAAGAGTACATCATCGAGAAGACGACCAAAGAGCCCAGAGACTGTTACCAGAACGACATCTCGCCATACAAAGGCCAACTGGAGCTCTGGTATCAAAAGCGACAGAGTTTTTGGATGGACATGAAAGTCATCGTTTGCACCGCGCTGGTTATCCTGCTGCCAAACTCAAACATTTATCAACGAATGTTTCCCGACTTGCCTGAGCCACCGCACGACGGTGAAATTTACCGAATTCGCAACCTTGGCAGCGAAAATTAGCTCGAAGTGAATCTCTCTACGCTCAAATTGATAGTCAGTCACTTTGGCGTCGGCTGGGTCGCCTACCGAGTCTGGAAGTCGGTTAGCGAGAGACTGGGCTACTGGAAGTTCAAACTGCCGTCCAAGTCGTGGGGCTACTTTGCTTCGGGAAAGTATGCCCTGACCGGTGGCTCAGCGGGGAAAGACCAGGATTTTGCAAGTGCTGAAGAGTTCTTTGAGCAGCGCCACCGTCAAACAGTCCGGTTCTTCTTTGATCCGGCCAGCATTGGCCCAGCGCGATCGTGGCTGTGCAGCCTCGACCCGAGTCAACAGTGGGCTAAAGAAACTGCTGAGCGTATTGACCAAGGCGAGTTTCGATTTTTCTCGTCGCGTTGGATCAATATTGGTAAGCAACCAAACTGGTTTCTCAATCCGTACGACAATCTGCCCGCGCCAAATGACCAGCACTTCAGCGAGATCAACGAGTTTGGTTACGGTGACGTGAAAACGATTTGGGAAGCAAGCCGGTTTGGTTTCGTTTTTCATCTAGCTCGATGTTTTGCCCGAACCGGCAATGTCCAATATGCGGAAACCTATTGGAGATTGCTCGAACACTGGATGGACTCCAACCCGCCGTATCAAGGAATCAATTGGAAGTGCGGACAGGAGTCTGGCCTGCGTTTTATGGCTGCGGTCTTTGGCTTTCATGTGTTTTCAAAATGCCCTGCGACCAGTGTTGAGCGAATCAAGCGGTTCACACAACTGGCTGCCGCCACCGGCAATCGAATTGAAAAACATATTGGCTATGCGATCAGTCAAAAGAACAACCACGGAATTTCTGAAGCGGTCGCGCTTTGGACCATTGGCACGTTGTTTCCCGAGTTTAAACAATCCAGTGGGTGGCAATCCAAGGGACTGGCGGTACTCAAGCAACTTTGCCTGGAGCTAATCTATGAAGATGGAGCGTTCTCGCAGCATTCGGCTAATTACCATCGGCTTGTACTGCAACTGTTGTGCTGGATCGTTCGATTGGCAGACGTCAATAACATTCCGCTGGACCAACAGGTACTGGAGAGATTCCAACAAGCCACACACTTCATCGAATCACTGCTCAATGACACCACCGGACATCCTCCTCGATATGGAGCTGACGATGGTGCATTGATCCTGCCACTGAATCACTGCGATTATTTCGACTTTCGTCCCGTGGTCCAGTTAAGTCGAACGATTTGTAAGCAGCCCAACCTGTATATCGACGGATGCTGGAATGAGGATTTGTTTTGGTTTGGACTACCTGCCAACCAAAAAGATAACGAAGCAGAAACAGAATCCATCGCAGCGGCAAAACACACAACGTCGCTGAAGCATTTTCCTCACGGTGGGATTGGCCGCCTCGACAGTGAACAGACCACTGCTGTGATTCGCGCTGGCTCCTTCAGACATCGACCGGCTCAATCCGATTTGATGCATGTGGATATCTCCTGGAAAGGTCAAAATGTCGCGATCGACCCTGGGACCTATTCTTATAATGGGAATCAACATTGGAGGCATATTCCCTTTATGCTGAATCATCAGCATAATTCGATAATTATTGACTCGATAGAGCCAGAAACATGTGTCTCCAAGTTTATGCTGTTGCCTTGGAATGAAGCTGAATTAGTATCAAAGCATCACTCAGAGCGAGTGGTTGGAATTGAGTGGAAACGAACTGTCTCGCATCAGTTGGCGGCTTCGGTGGTTCACCATCGTGCGTTAATCATATTGCCGGAAAATGTAATCCTGATTCTGGATGGACTTTGGTCCCAACATTCGCATGATTACACGTTAAACTGGCTGCTAGGAGGGAAACTGGATTCCTTTGAAGAGCCTCTCGACAAACTATCAATTGATTTAGAGGACGAGACATATTGTGTTCAAGTCAATTGCAGTCAGGAGACCAATTCGAACTTCGTAGTTGGTGACCCTGATTCTGCTCGGGGCTGGTTCTCACCCAGGTACCTGGAGCTGGAGCCTGCAATTTCCTTGAGGACCAATGCTTCTGGTAAAAACCTTGCCTTTCGAACTTCCTTTGGGCCCGCGGGGCACCGGATGATTGATCAACCGATGCTGCCACTGCCCGATTCCAACACTCCCTATTGCCTGTTGAATGCCGATTGCGTTCAAGAAATTATAAAAGCAAATACTCGATGAAAATTCTTCTCATACATCAGGCCTTTCAGTCGCTTCAAGGCGCCGGTGGCACTCGGCACTACGAGTTTGCCCAACACTGCATCAAGCGCGGTCACGAGTTTGTTGTTGTTGCCAGTGACGTAAGTTACCTCGATGCCCAGAAGATGGACAAATCGCGGTCGGTTGAAATCATTGATGATATCAAGATTATTCGCGCTAGTACTCCGGCTTACATCCACAAAGGTTTCGCTTGGCGGATCGTGGCGTTTATCGTCTACATGTTCAGTTCCTTCTGGTCCGCTTTTCGTGAACCAAAGGTCGACCTTGTTATGGGCACATCGCCTTCGTTGTTCCAGGGACTATCGGCTGCTTGGGTTGCGTTGCTTAAGCGTCGCCCGCTCTTGCTGGAAGTCCGAGACCTTTGGCCGGATTTTGCCATCGAGATGGGAATTTTAAATTCCCGATTCCTTATTTTCTTTGCCAAGCTTGCTGAGAAATTCATCTACTGGAGAGCGGCGCACATTTTGGTAAATTCGCCCGCCTATGTTGACTACCTGGTCGAGAAGGGCATCAGCAAAGACAAGATTTCTTTGATTCCCAATGGCGTCGACCCCAAGATGTTTGAGGGCGAGGCCAATCCCCAGCGAATTCGAAACGAGTTTGGACTCAGCGATAAATACGTGGTCACGTATGCCGGCGCGATTGGGCCTGCCAACGATATTCCCACGATCGTACGTGGGGCCGAGCGACTGCGGGACAAACCTGAAATCCACATCCTACTGGTCGGTGGCGGCAAAGCACTTGAAGAAGTGCGAGCGATGGTTGAAGAGAAAAAACTCGACAACGTTACCATTGCTGGCATCCGTCAAAAGTCTGAGATGGCGGATGTACTGGCAGCCTCCAACGCCTGCGTGGCGACATTACAGAATATTCCGATGTTCAAAATGACTTATCCAAACAAAATCTTCGATTACATGGCCGCCAGAAAACCGATCGTTTTGGGCATCGATGGAGTCATTCGCAAAGTCGTCGAAGATGGCAATGCAGGGATTTTTGTTGAGCCCGGTGATGACAAGCAGTTGGCTGACGCGGTAGTCTGGATGTTTGAGCATCAAGAAGAAGCTGCCCAGATGGGAGTTTCTGGCTGTCAGTTTGTAGCCGACAATTTTAATCGTGAAAACGATGCTCGTAACTTTTGTGACTTGATTGAAAAAGTCCTCGCCCAATAGAAAATGAGTCTTTAATGAAACGGATCGCCTGCATCGTCGGTGCCAGACCAAACTTTATGAAAATTGCGCCGATTCTTCGCGCAATGGAGTCGACGTCAGAACTGACGCCGACACTAATCCATACTGGCCAACATTACGACAAGAACCTCTCAGACGTCTTCTTTGAAGAGCTGGGAATTGCCCGGCCTGATATTTCGATGGGAATTGGCTCCGGCTCTCATGGAAAACAGACTGCCGAAATTCTTGCCGGCGTTGAGAAGATTCTTCTTGAGGCGGCTGATCGAGGTGAACCCTTTGACCGAATGATCGTCGTTGGTGACGTTAACTCAACAGTCGCTGCCGCTATCGCTGCGGTCAAGCTTCACATCCCGGTTGCTCACGTCGAAGCTGGACTTCGTAGTTTTGATCGGACGATGCCCGAGGAGATTAATCGGCTACTGACCGACTCGATCTGTGACATGCTGTTGGTTTCAGAACCTCAAGGGGTAGTCAATCTGAAAAATGAGGGCCAGTGCGACAGCAAAATCCATCTGGTTGGCAACGTGATGATCGATACGCTGCTGCATCAGGTAAAGAACGCTCAAAAGAGCGACGTCCTGAGTCAGCATCAACTTGAAACAGGTAGCTACGGCGTGGTGACGCTTCACCGTCCCGCAAACGTGGATAGCAAAGAAGTCCTGGGAGCTCTGCTGGACGTTCTGATTGACGTCTCCAATTCGATGAAGCTTGTGTTTCCCATCCACCCGCGCACCCAGGCTCGGCTACAGGAGCATGGTCTTGAGAAAGACCTTCAATCCAACCCAAATATCATCTGCCTTGGCCCCCTGGGTTACAATGATTTTCTCTGCCTGACTTCCCAAGCCAAAGTAATCGTGACAGATTCAGGCGGGCTTCAGGAAGAATCAACCGCTCTGGACGTTCCTTGCCTGACCATGCGGCCCAACACCGAGCGCCCGATAACCGTTACAGACGGAACAAGCACCTTGGTGGGGAACGATGCTGTGAAACTTCAGTTACATCTCAAAGAAGTAATCGACGGCACCTACAAGCTGGGGAAATGCCCGGAACTTTGGGACGGAAAAGCTGCCCAGAGAATCGTTGATGTTTTGCTTAAAAGCTGACGCAAAATCGGTTTGATGTAGCCGATTTGATCTTGCACCAGCTAAACTGGACACTTCTCTTTTCCCATAATAAGCTCGACGCTAAAGCGGGTCTTTTGTGGTAATTCTCGAGAACCATCAACTATTCCGTAATTCATTTCCTTTACAATCTTTTGCGGATTGCCGCACCGATACTATGACTGAAACAGCAACTACAACCTTAGAAACCTTAGGCCAGTCGATCAGCCAGCAAACCGCCAAAGTCGGCGTTGTTGGGCTTGGTTATGTTGGCCTTCCGCTTCTTGACGCCTACATCTCGGCGGGCTATTCCACGATTGGATATGATGTCGACAGCAAGAAAACGGAAGCCCTGAATCAAGGCCAAAGTTATATCGCTCACATTCAGAATTCAACGATCCAAAGTTGGCTGGACAAAGACAAGTTCGAAGCCACGACAGACATGGATCGGCTTGGCGAAGCCGATGTAATTTTGATCTGCGTGCCAACACCTTTATCTGAAAGTCGTGACCCCGACCTGAAGTATGTCGAAATGACTACGTCGGCGATCGCGAAAACGCTTCGCCCCGGCCAGATGGTCATTTTGGAAAGCACAACCTATCCGGGTACCACTAAAGATGTTCTCCTGCCTATTCTGGCTGAGACTGGTCTTGAGCCAGGTAAGGACTTCTTTCTCGCCTACAGTCCTGAGCGTGAAGATCCCGGCAACCCGGACTTTACCGCCGGAACGATTCCAAAAGTGGTTGGCGGGCTCGAACCCAATAGCCTCAAGTTAGCGACTGAATTCTACGAGAAGGCAATTACAAAAGTCATTCCAGTAGATTCTTGCGAAGTAGCCGAGGCCTGCAAGATTCTTGAAAACACTTATCGAAGTGTGAACATTGCCATGGTCAATGAGCTTAAAGTCCTATTTCAAAAAATTGGAATTGACGTTTGGGAAGTGATTGAAGCCGCCAAAACCAAGCCGTTTGGGTTTCAAGCTTTCTATCCTGGCCCCGGTTTGGGCGGCCACTGCATTCCGATCGATCCGTTTTACCTTAGTTGGGTCGCTAGAAAACACGGTATGCCAACCAAATTTATTGAATTGGCTGGTGAAATTAACATGAGCATGCCAATGTTCGTTATCAATCGCCTGGCTGAAGCGCTCAATCAAAATGGCAAGCCGATCAAGGGAAGCAAGATCGGTATCTTTGGGATGGCTTACAAAAAAGACGTTGATGACCCGCGAGAAAGTCCTTCTTTCAAACTAATGGAGTTGCTCGAAGAACGAGGCGCAGAAATCAGCTACGTGGACCCACACATCCCAAGGCTTCCCAAGATGCGGCATTTTGATGTCCCCGATCTTTGCTCTCAAGAGCCAACTCCTGAGTACATTTCTTCTTTGGACTGTGTCTTAATTGCCACTAATCATTCTGCGTTCGACTGGAAAGAAATCGTCAAACATGCGTCGCTTGTTGTCGACACTCGAAATGCGACCAAAGAATTGGTGGATGGCCGTGAGAAAATTCGCAAAGCCTAGAAAGATCGGCAACATGCTGTCTTCTTGATCTTTTTCCCGGATAAAATAGTTGCCAACAGGCAATTTTGAATAATAGAATAATTTCTTGAATCTTCACCATATTAGGAATTCGCTTGCGAACTAGGGTTCTGAATTGACAAACCTATACGAAAACAATTTTCATCAGACCGATATTTCCGAAGTGGCGTTTCTCGTGACCGGCGGTGCCGGCTTTATTGGATCCAATATCGTTGAATATTTGGTTCATCATGGAGCTGGAAAGATTCGAATCCTGGACAACTTGAGCGAAGGAAAGATTGAGAATATCGAACCGTTCCTGAACCTGAGTCAAGTTGAGTTTGTCGAAGGCGACATTTCAGATGAAAACACATGCAGGGAAGTATGCAAAGGAATTGACTACATTAGTCATCAGGCTGCACTCGGTTCGGTACCTCGTTCGATTGCGACGCCATTGATAACCAATAATGCAAATGTTACTGGATTTTTAAATATGCTCACCGCTGCAAAGGACGAAGGTATCAAGCGTTTTGTGTATGCCAGCAGTTCTTCGGTTTTTGGTGATCACCCAACACTACCCAAAGTCGAATCGGAAATTGGAAGTCCGCTTTCGCCCTACGCAGTTTCCAAATACGTCAACGAACTATATGCACAGGTCTTTGCGGTCAACTACGGGTTTGAGACGATAGGATTTCGTTACTTCAACGTCTTTGGCCCCCGCCAAAAACCGGATGGTCCCTACGCGGCCGTCATTCCCTTGTTCATGGATGCAATCCTCAAAGGCGAGTCCCCAAAAATAAACGGGGATGGAGAACAATCACGAGATTTTACATTCGTTGTCAACGCAGTTGAAGCAAACATTCGTGGCTTGTTTTCTCAAATCGATGGAGCGACCGGCAAAGTTTACAACATCGCTTTCGGCCAGCGACGTACCGTCAACCAGCTATTCCAAGTTCTCAAAGACTTGTCAGGTTCAGATATCGAAGCAATTTTTCGTGAACCACGCCCAGGGGATGTCAGGCATTCGTTAGCCGATATTTCTCAAGCTAGCGAATTTTTGGGTTATAAACCCCTATACGATATTGATTCTGGCCTGAAAATCACTTTCGAATGGTTCAAAAATGCTTTTTATCCGGCGCTGACCTAAATAGATCAACCAAATTTGAAGGGCTTGTCAGATCTGCCCGATTATAATTTTTAAGTACGTTTCAAAACTTCTACTCGGTTCAAAAAATGACTTCCATTGAAACAGCTGAAACTCGGACAAGCGATAATTCCCCAAGTGCGATGCGAGTCCTCCTGCCGTACTTGATCGCAATAGCCGTACAAATCCCGATGTTGTTGCTATATTTCGATTTGCTTTGGGCCCGACCGCACTACCAAACCTTTGTTGTCGCCATTATCGCATCAGTCGGACTAGCACTCTACCGTTGGCCCTTTGATGCGCGACAACCGTTTCATCGAAGTAGGCTAAGTGACTTTCTTTTTATCGTTGGTTTGGGAAATGCTTTTTTAGGCGCGGTTTTCGTTGAACCCTGGTTTGTGGCATTAAGCGTCATGACTATTGTAGGCAGTTTGTATGCGAGAACTCTGGACAAAGAGTCGCTGACCAATCTCTGGCCCTGCGCCTTGCCGCTGTTTGTGTTCATCAAGCTTCCTTGCAACTTTGATTATCAGTTGATCACCAAACTTCAGCAGTATAGTGCTGTTTACACCAGTCGACTTCTCGATCTTGCTGGCTTGGGACATCACATGGACGGAGTCGTTATCAAGATCCCGGGCTTGCAGGACTATGGTATCGAAGAAGCCTGTAGCGGGATTCAATCGTTTTTTACATTGATGCTGGTGGCTTGTATCTTTCTGGTCGCGTCTCGAAGAATTCGTGTTCCACAATTGGGATTCGGAGTTTTGGCGATCCTCATGGCAGTCATCCTGTTTGTGATGAGAGTTGTCTTGCTTTCTTCTTTTCCTTTTCTTGCAGATATTTCATTGGTTGCTATTGGCGCTTGTTTGCTGTTCTCGCTCGTCGGTTTTCAATCAACCGCATTGTTAGTTTCTGCAGTATTTTGGGCCGTATTCATGAATACGTTGCGAATTCTGCTCATCCCACTGGCACAACACTTTTTCGAACTGGATTTAGCCAGTGGTATTCTGCACGATATCCTGGGCTACAGCGTATTGGCGTTGGGCATCCTGTTGATTTTAAGTACTGATCAATTCCTTCAATTCTTGTTTGGCCCTGTTGAAAGCGAGGACTCTGAAATGAGTAGCGGCGGATTGAACAGGTTCTGGAATAGCATCATCTCTGGTGGCTCAAATGAAGAAGAGCTTGAGAAAGCCAGAAAACTCCGGCTTCAACGCCAACCTGTCAACAACAGCGGTTTACGGTTTATTTGGATAATTGCAGGCTTGATCATCGCTTTAGGCTTGTTCCAAACAATTGACGTGTACCGATCGTGGACTCGACCTGAAGTCTTTATTCGATTTTTTGACAAAGACATGATCGTTGATTACGAGAAAAATGACGTGCCCGAAGCGATTGGCAATTGGAAGCAAGTCGACTATCAACCGTCCAATCGACACTCTGGCGCTGATATGGGTCAGCGTTCAGATGTATGGCAGTTCCGCTCACCAACCCATGCATGCTCGGCGATTGCGTCGCTGGATCAGCCATTTCCCGGATGGCATGAACTTACGATCTGTTATCAAAATCAGGGATGGAAACTGGTTGATCGAAAACGAGTTGAGCCCGAGCCTGATGAGAATGGGGAAACCTGGCCTTATATCAAAGCAAAGTTTGAAAAGAAAACTGGCGAAAAGGGATATCTTGTTTTCAGCTTATTCAACTCATTTGGAGAGGGCTATAACGCGCCTCGGAAGTTTGGCAACTGGGAATGGTTCTACAATGCTGCGATCAATCGTATGTCGCATCGCGTGCGTGCTCAACTTTTTCAAGGTGAAACCTACCAATCCCAGATGTTCTCGACTTCGTTCAACGAGTACGATGAAGAATTGCAAGACGAAATCGTATCAGCTTATTTGAAGTTCAGAACCTTTCTGCGAGATCAGTTTTTGCAGAAAACTTCGAAAGAGAATAACCAAGTCGAAGGTGCTTAATTTGCGAGGATCGGCATCAACTAACTGGTTTGGTTGGGTAGCCGATCGCACGCATTACCAACGCACCAATGCCTGGCTTCTGGCCCCTTGGGCAGGTTGTCTGACCAAGGGTTTTAGTTACGCCAAAAGCGACTATTTGGTGCACTGGCCAGTAGTCGCTTAAGTCCGTAACTGGACTCCAAAAAGACGATGAAAATATCTGAGCAACAATCCAGATACAATGCAAACACTCGCGCGCAATGGGAGAGCTTTGAAAGCCACCGCCGACACAACACCCAAACCATTTGCGATGCAAAAAAGTTCTTGCCCTTGGTTCAAGCGGAGCCAACAATCGCTATCCTGGGAGCTGGCAATGGTAATGATTTGGAATTGGAAACGATCGCCAATTCATATTCCAAAATCCACCTGTTCGATTTCGATCCGATAGCTCTGGAATATTTAAAGTCCAGTCACCTTGGTACTGCCCCTCTGGCAGAGACCGTCATCATTGAGCCACCGGTTGATCTCTCGGGCATCTCGGCCTCCCTGGACAACCTACCCACGGAGCTGACCGAGCCCTGGATTCTGAAACTAGCCGACCAAACACGCCAAGTTAAAAACGTGCTGCCGGATCGACAATTTGACGTGGTTGTCTCAACGTGCCTAACCACTCAGCTGATTTCCAGCATTGTTCACTCGTTGGGTGACAACTCTCCCTACAAAAATTTCATGATGCTCGCCATTCGCGACGGACATCTCAAGTTGATGGACAATTTAATCCGCCCAGGAGGGGCTGGTGTTTTGGTAACTGACTTTGTCTCCAGTGATACGCTTCCCGAATTGGCAAACGCCGACACCGCAGAGTCTGTTTTGGCAGTGGCAAGGAAAGCTATTGACGAGCGAAATTTTTTCACTGGCGCCAACCCCTGGGCGATCAAGGACGCGTTGGCAAAATTAATCGTTGAAGATCCGTTTGGTCCATGGAGCATCGCTCCACCTTGGCGTTGGCAAATCGGCGGAAAGCGATTCTATCTTGTCACTGCAATCAGTTTTTCAAAGCCGATTCAATCAAAGCCTTAAACTGCCCCAGTTAATCCGCCTGGGCTCTGTACTTATTTCGTCTTGCCAACGCAAATCAGCCGCGACTCGGTTCGTAGATAAAGACGATTCCCGGCAACTGCAGGCGTGGCACGAGAATCTTCGCCCAACGACACCGAAGAAACCAGCTTGTATTCTGAATCGACAGCGATCACATAGAGCTTGCCCGATTCGCCCACAACATACACGTGGTCCCTGGTAGCAACGGGTGAGCCGGAAAACCCCTTGGCAATTCGTTCCTGCCAATGAAGTTCACCAGACTGCAAATCAACACAACGTCCAATGCCCTTATCGGTGAATAAAAACAGCTTGCCATCGACTGCGACTGGACTGGGCACATAGTTGGCTTTTTGAAGCTGATAGGCCTTTTCTGGATTGAGCCCCTTCTCATCAGGACGGATCGCAACCAGGTAGTTTCCGCCTCCACCCGATCCATTGCTTCCAATGATTAGTCCATCAGCAATCAAAGGCGTAGCCACCGATCTCATTCGAAAAGGTAACGTCGACCAGTTTTTGTCACCCGTCTCAGGATCGAGGCTGAAGAATCCGTCGGCTGTATTACAACCGATTAGCTGGTCCCGCCCGGTCTTGTCAGTAAAAATTCCCGGCACGCCGTAACAGCAACGTACTGGCGTCAGAGGCGTTTTCCAGATATCTGATCCATCCTTACAGCTGAGCGCGATCATCGTACTGGCTCCTGGTGTGGCGCCTTCGGGCAGTTTTTTGGCTTGTTGAGAATTAAAAAAAACAAGCTTATCCCGATACGTCATCAGTGAAGCGGCGAAACCATGGGAAGAAACCCAAGTCCCGAAATCCCGTTTCCATTTCTCCTCACCGTCGTGAGTCAGAGCCAAAACAACCGTTTGTTCAGGATGGGCATAACTCAGGTAAACGTGCTCTTGGTCAACCGCAGGAGTACTGGAAGCAAAACTGTTTCGACTGTGGATCTTGTATGTCTCAGAATCGAACGACTTGGCCCAGATCTTCTCGCCGGTCTTTGAGTTGAGACACTCAAACTTCAAATCTCCGGTTGCCGAATCTGTACTGCTGACGAACAAACGCTCGCCCCAGACAACGGGTGAACTCACACCGGTCCCGGCAAGGTCAACACTCCAGAGAAAATCCGCTTCAGAAATTTGGCTTGGAAGATCAGCCTCCATCGCCAATCCGGTCCCATTGGGACCGTGGAACCGAGACCAATTATCCTGGGCACAACTTGGAGCACAAAACACCGCCGACCAAACAATCGACAAAAACAAAAGAACGTTGGCAACCTTGAGCGCCGGGCAAACAAGAAAATCAGAGAACGAAGTATTTATCAATTTCAGATGCATGAAAACCTCTGGAGAAGTCGAAAACTATTTGTTCGATTGTTACAAACTCCGACCCAACCTGCAATTCTTACACAGAACGGCGCGGACGGGGTCTTTGGTAATTCGGACGCCCAGGGCGACTCTTGCTTGAAACGATTTTGGATGGGATTTGCTTGTCCTCCATCGACGTTACCCAATGACAGATTCTCCAATCCATCCAAAAACGATCCAGATCCTGACTGTTTGCGCCAATGAAGCCTAGATGGCCACCGTATCTGGTCGTAACCATTTCAATTTGGTCCGACATTGGATACTGGTTATACATTGAATAAGGCACGACGGGATCATCCTGCGATGCCAAAATAATTGTCGGAACGCTGACTCTATGGAGTTGCTTACACGAACTAGCATCTTCGTAGTACTCGCGTGCGCCAGAATAACCCCAACAAGGCGCAGTAAACTGGTCGTCCCAATGGACCAACCGATTCGGCAGCGGACAGATATTGTTGTCGACCAGATTCTTGACTCGCTTTCGGCGCATCGTCAACTGGGCTTTCAATCGCTTCATGAAGTGCAACTCGTAGAAACGATTTCCACGTTCCCGCAAATTCCAGGACGCATGAATCAAGTCGATCGGTGGAGAAACTGTGATTGCGGAATCGACATACTCTGGAGCCGCTTCTCCCCACAGGCCAAGCGTCTTGAGGACTACGTTGCCGCCGATTGAAAAACCAATCAAACTCATCTTCGAAAGCGGTGTGAGCCGGTGCACAAACTTGATCACCGACTCGGCGTCCTGATAACAACCACCATGAAGATGTGATCGCGAAATCAGTGCGCTATCGCCAAAGCCCCTCATGTCCACACGAAACGTTCTAATCCCGCGGCGGTTTAGCTTGGCAGCGACTCGGGCAACGTAGGGCGATCGATGACAGCCACAAAGCCCATGAATCAGGATTGCAATCCGATCGCCCGTAATCCAACTTTCTGGCTGATCGTCGTGCAGCACAAGCCGGTCACCATCAAAAAGGGTAACCGGATGCTTGACCGCTCGATACTCCGGCTGCCGCCCCTGAAAAAAGTAAGCCCCAAGGGTCTGAAGATGCGCCGACCTCAAAGTCGGAAAAGGGCGAAAAGGTGGGTAGTCGGCAATTAACACGTCGTCACAAACAGCTCACTAGCGGAGTCATCCTAAAGAAACCAAACGTTGGACTGGAGCGCCAATCGCAGGGAAGCATCATAACTGCTCGAACAATTTTAGTTAACTCTGGCGAAAATACAGCTGCCTGAACGTGCTTGGATTGTTGAAGCCGACTGAGCCCCAGGTTGTCGGAAGCCTGGCAGGAGGAGGTGCGTTCCTCGTTTCGGTTCCGGAACCAGGTACTGGTCTGTTGCTGGTTTCCATGGCGGGATTGGCGATGATTCAACGTCGACGCGGCTAGTCATTTGTTGTGGTAAATGCTGGCGAATTGAATTTTGACAACCATACCCTTGGATGCAAATTTGCTTCCAAGGTTTTTTTGTTGAACTCGTGAAAGAGTTTTAAATGTTGTAGGAGCCTCTTTCTTTCGCGAAGCCAATCAGCTGAATATTGACTGGAAGCCCTCCATCATTGCCAAAGAAATTCTGACGTTGTCCAAGCAAACGAGAAACCCAAAAAAGCCCGGTAGAGGAATAAATCTACCGGGCAATCAAAGTATAACTTTGTCGAATCAAGCTAAGCGTCACCGCTCGCCTGCCTCTAGTTAGCCACCAGCGGCGGCTTTTTCGGCCTGTGCCTTCATCTCTTTCATTCGCTTCATCCGGGCGGCTTCCTTGGCCTTTTTCATTTCTTCGGCCTGCATTCGAGCCGACTTGGCCTTGGCTTTCAATTCTGCAGCACGCTTTTCTTCTGCAGCAAGTCGCTTTTTCATATCTTCCAGCTCAGCCATGCTGTTCTTGATCTTTTGCTTCATTGCAGCGACTTCTTGCTCGGCCTGTTGTGCAGCCGAATCGAAAGGACCGGCTTCAGGAACAGTACTGGCTTTAATGATTTGGGCGTTGGTCATCAACTTGCAATTGACTTCCTTTTCTTCACCGTCGTCCATTTTCGTCAACTTGAGCATCTCGCCAGCGTTCATCCCACCGATCATTTGTTCGAATGAAGAAGCACTTTGGATGGCTTTTCCGTTGACTTTGGTCACAACATCACCGGAACTCAAACCAGCCACTTGAGCCGGCCCGTTTGTGAATACCGAACGGATCGAAACACCAACAGCAGCATCCATGAATGACGCACCCAAACTGGCCTGAGCCATCTGCTCTTCATTCATCTCAACGTTGAAATAAGTCGGTTCAGGTGTCCTGTAAACCTGAGGGGTCCCGACGATAGTGCCAGAGCCCTGAACACCCTGTTGAATTGGAACACCTCGTTGAATTGGAGCGCCCTGGTTGTAAATTACTTGTGCGTTGGAAACACAAGGCAATCCGATAGTGATCGCTGCTAGAACGACTGCGTTGGTCAAAAAGCTTTTGTTTTTCATGGTTTCGATTTCAATTTTTAACTGGGCCCGTACGGGCATGCAGGGAAAGTTTTACAGGAAACGGTAACTGCTTTATTCAATCAATTGAACGACCGCTTGTCAATTTGTTATCCCGCGAAATTACCCTTTTTTGATCCCGCGACGCCAACCAACCAAGCCCACCGAGCTCAGTTGGGCATCGGAATTGGTAGATATCCGAGCGGATCCCTGTAGCAGAATCAAACCAAATCGCTCCAACGGGATTTGAAAAGTGATCCGGGAGCCGCGCAAAGTCACCAAAATGTGCAGCTTAGACGCACATTGGCCTCAAAAAGATTGGTTAACAACTCTCAATCAACTACCGCCTAGTGGTCCAACCGACCTGAATTGACCGGAGGCTAATCCGGTTTGCTACGTCATTTCCAGATCGAAATCCTTGCACGGACTGGTCAATTCAGTTTTGACGGACTACTACTAAGACCGCTAGGACACAAAGCCCTTGGATTCCAGCAGTTGGATTACCTGGCTGACACACTCGGCAGGATCGGTTTTGTCGGTTTCCAACACTAGATCGGCATCTGAGGGCGATTGGTACTGAACCGAGCTTTCTTGAAGATCGTCATCCTTGAGCTTTTTGGCAGACTCGTTTCGCTCTTTGCAGAGCGCTTCGGGAGCGGTCAAGTGCACGACAATGAATTGCTCCGAGCCAACCACCTCGGCCGCCTTTTTTCGAACCTCTTCATTAGGCGCAACCAAAGCCACCAAGCTAATCAGACCGGCTTTGTTCATCATCCGGGCAACCTCAGCAGCGCGGCGGACGTTCTCGGACCGATCGTCCCGCGAGAAACCGAGATCACGACTCATTCCGATTCGGAAGTTCTGGCCGTCGATTACAGATGAGCTTCGCCCCATATCGAACAGCTGACGCTCAACACCGTAGGCCGTTGTTGTCTTGCCAGCCCCAGGGAGCCCGGTGAACAGAACCGTGACAGGTTTTTGACCGTACCGTGCTGCTCGCTCTTCACCGGTAACTTTACTGATTTCCTGAGTCAACGACTTGGAAACCGAAACCTGCTCCCAACTGGCGCCAGTATTCTCGCTGGTTCGACGATCCATAATCATCCCCGCAGCGACGGTGATGTTGGTGATTCGGTCGATCACGATAAATGCGCCGGTAGATTTATTGCTTCGGTAGCGGTCGAACGCGATCGGTTGACTAAGCTCAATATTGACTCGTCCGATCTGGTTCAGTTCCAGCGTTGGCGACGGCTTGCTCTTCATCGTATTAACGTCAATTTGATAACGTAACGTCGAACAAGTTCCAGCTACTGATTTGGTTGTATGTTTGAAAACGTACTGCTTGCCGGGAACCATCGCATCTTCGGACATCCAAACCAGCATCGCATCGAATTTCTCTTCGAGTTTGGGCAGGTTACCTGGCTTGACGATCATGTCGCCACGACTTGAATCGATTTCGTCCTCCAACGTCAACGTAACTGACATTGGAGTTGCGGCTTCTTCGAGATTGCCGTCAAAGGTCACGATCTCTTTAACTTTACTTGTCTTGCGCGACGGAAGCGTCATCACTTCATCTCCGACGCGAACGATACCCGAAGAAACTGTTCCGCAGAAACCACGGAAATCCAGATTCGGACGAATGACCGACTGAACCGGGAATCGAAAATCTTTCAAGTTACTATCCGAACCAATGTAAACGGTCTCGAGGAAATTCATCATCGTCGAACCGTTGTACCATGGCATGTTCTCGCTTCGATCAACCACGTTGTCGCCCAGCAAAGCTGAAATCGGAATAAAGTGAAGATCGGTCGCGTCCAGACGCTGGGCGTGCTCGCGATAATC
Source organism: uncultured Pirellulaceae bacterium (assembly GCA_964433035.1). Lineage (GTDB taxonomy): Bacteria > Planctomycetota > Planctomycetia > Pirellulales > Pirellulaceae > Mariniblastus. The sequence goes on from CAYSQZ010000008.1 coordinate 23,314, forward strand.
GGCTTGAATCTGATTGAAGACGTCTTCGCTGTAATCGACCAAGTCCATTTTGTTGACCGCAACCAGAACGTGCTTGATGCCCAGCAACGAAGCAATAAAGCTGTGTCGTCTGGTTTGCTCGACCACACCATGACCCGGCCGGGCGTCGACCAAAATCACAGCCAAGTCAGCTGTCGAAGCGCCCGTTGCCATGTTGCGGGTGTACTGAATGTGACCCGGAGTATCAGCAATGATGAATTTTCGCTTGGCCGTGGAAAAGTATCGATAAGCCACATCGATCGTGATTCCCTGTTCAATCTCTTCTTTAAGCGAATCCAAATATAGCGCTGGATCAAATTGGCCGTCGGTTGTTCCAGCCGTCTTGGACTTGTTCTCGATTTCGGCAAGCTGATCTTCGTAGATCATTTTTGAATCGTAAAACAGGCGTCCGATAAGCGTACTCTTTCCATCGTCAACGCTGCCGCAGGTAAGAAACCGAAGCAACTCCTTCTGCTCGTGCTGGGCAAGGTAAGCGTCGATGTCTGTTTTGATTAGATCGGATTGGTGAGACATGATTTATTTTGAATTCGAAATTCGGAAATCGGAATTGGAAGTTTGACGATGCGGAGTTTTGCAAAAATGGGGAATGGAAATCAAACGAGAACCCAAAGCGACTATAGTCTCTTCCTCTGGACTGCCGATTTCCGACTTGAAAATTAGAAATAACCTTTTTCTTTCTTCTCTTGCATCCCATCGGGGTCTTTGTCGATCACGCGATCTTTACGCTCAGAAGTCGTCGTCAACAACATTTCCTGAATGATCTTGGGAAGCGTGTCGGCTTCGGACTCAACCGCTCCGGTCAACGGATAGCATCCAAGGGTTCGGAAGCGAACCATCTTTTCGACCGGCTCCTCACCAGGCAACAACTTGAGTCGATCATCGTCGACCATAATCAAGACACCGTCACGCTCCACGACCGGCCGCAGACCGGCAAAATAAAGCGGCACAATCGGAATCTTTTCCAGGTGGATATATTGCCAAACGTCCAGCTCGGTCCAGTTGGAAATCGGGAACACGCGAATGCTCTCGCCTTTGTTGACCCGAGCATTGTAAAGATTCCAAAGTTCAGGTCGCTGGTTTTTGGGATCCCAGCCGTGTGACTTGTTTCGGAATGAGTAGACGCGTTCCTTGGAACGGGACTTCTCTTCGTCGCGGCGGGCACCCCCAAAGGCAGCATCGAATTTGTATTTGTCGAGCGCTTGCTTGAGCCCGTCCGTCTTCATGACTTCGGTATGCTGGCCGCTTTGCTCAAACGGATCAAGATTCAGGGCTTTACCTTCTTCATTGACATGAATAATCACATCGAGGCCAAGCTCCTTCATTGTGTAGTCGGCGCGAAACTTATACATCTCCTGGAACTTCCAGGTCGTGTCGACATGCATCAGAGAGAATGGCGGCTTGGCCGGATAAAACGCTTTCATGGCCAAGTGCACCATGACCGAGGAATCTTTTCCGACTGAGTAAAGCATCACCGGATTTTCAAATTCGGCAGCAACTTCTCGAATGATATGAATACTCTCGGCTTCGAGTTGCTTGAGATGGGTAAGCTGGTAAGTAGACAATGGCGGACCCTACCGGTAACTGCATTATTGAACTGTGAAAGCCGTCAAAAAACGGCCCGATGATAGTTATCGTCGGAATCGAACAATGATAAGTTCGCAATGATAAGCCTACAATGCAAAAATATCCCGCAATTTATCCGGTCCTCGCAGTCTATCGCTCAACATCGCCTTCTAGGGGCGATAAAGGTACAAAATCGGTCGATAAAGGGGGATGCTTAAAACGGCGAACATTAACTCGCCATCGTTAGACTAGACTAATGCTTGCAAGGCAGCCTTCAATTTTAAGACAGCATTGAATTTAAGCGATGAGGTGGCTGACGCGACAGGTCAGTAGCTTTCGAGAGCCACCGGCGTAGAGCCCTCCGCTGCCCAGCACTCGTAATAATACTACGAGCTGTGCGCGCTGGCGCGCCGCCACCTTGAAGCCCGGCCGCGCGATTGCGGCTCAAAACCGTGCTTTCATAGGAATGCAAAACCTATGGTGCGCACCACCAACTGCTTTAACGTCGGCGACGCAGTCCAGTGGCAACAAACGAGAATGCCAGCAGAACGATAGCAGATGTTGATTCTCTGGGCGGATGTCAAGCATTTTTCCGGAATTATCCGTCGTGAGTCAAATGTCTTGGACCAGCGACGAAGCTTCGTTTTTGATACAAAAATGGTTGCCCACTGAGCAAGTCATTGCCAAGAGACCCAAAGCCATATTTGAGATACAGATCGTCAACCAAGCCTGTAAGATACTCAAATCATACCGAGTTCAGTTCTCCAACCTCGCCAACACAACGTCATGGCCGACGCCCAACGAGATAATAAAATTCAAATCGAGTTCAACGACCAATTGTTGATTCGACCCGCCGAGAAACGGCTTGCTGAAGTCGTTTTGACAATCCCGGCCAAGAAAACCGTGTTGGTTTCGACGGGGCGATCCCAGGCTGCCGAAATAATTCTCGACGCCCGTCCCCAGTCGGAAGTTGTTTGTTGGTACATCGATAGCTATCGGGCTTCGTTGGCTCAGGAATATCTGGGAGACACAACGGCAAGTGTCCTATGTGCCGCAGATTGGCCGGGAACCGATGGCCCGGTCGAAAGTGATGTCTGCAGCGAAGCAGCAGAGCCCGATTTGAAACCCGAACGATCGATGTGTGACTTGGCCGCGATTGTGAACTCGTCGCGCGGTGAATCTGAGTTAACTCGCGACGTAATACAATCGGCTTATGCAAATCTCAAGCTCGGTGGCTGCCTCGCCGTTTCGACAGACAACTCAAAAGACAAATGGCTGCTCAATCAGATTCGGGACTACGACAAATCGGTAAAGATTCGAAACTTTCCTGAAGCCACCGTCTACTACATCATTAAACAAAAACCGCTCAAGAAGATTCGTGATTTCAGCACTACCGTTGCGTTTCGCGACCAGGGAAATTTGATTCAGCTATACACCCGGCCTGGCGTGTTCTCGCATCGCCAAATGGACAACGGGGCGCGGCAGGTGCTTGACACTGTCGAAATTGAGCCAGGCGATCGCGTGATAGATATCGGCTGTGGCAGTGGTCCAATGGCCCTGGCGTTGGCGACCTTGCAACCGGCTGCCCATATTCTGGCAATCGACAGCAACGCGCGGGCAATCGAATGCGTCAAGCAGGGCAGCGCACTGAACAAACTGACCAATGTTATTGCGGCGGTCAATCATGATGGCAAAATTGAACAGCCGGGCACCTACGACCTTGCTGTCGCCAATCCACCGTACTACGCGAACTTTAAAATCGCCGAGCACTTCATTGATACCGCCGTCAGAGCACTCCGCCCGGGAGGCCGATTGATGCTCGTCTCGAAACACCCCAAGTGGTATGAGGAAAATATCACTCGCTGGCTGGAGGAATGTGAAGTCTTTCCCCACCGTCGATATTCGATGGCAACTGGTGTCAAACCCCTCAAAGCGAAATAGACTCCAGGTTCGTTGCGACAGTGACATTAGTCCGAGCCCGCAAGCCCTCTGTCTTTAGCTAACAACCGACGGAGCCTCGCTCGCAACTGTGTGGACCGCAAATTTAGTTTGCCCCTAAAGCTCAGTTAAAAAGCCACTTACTTTAGGAACGACTCTCCGTGTCGTGAGCCACCAGACCAGCCACAAGAAATTGATCTAAAGTAAGTGCCATTAGGCGCTAACTCGTTCCCTGCAGTTTACCCGAGAGAATATTGGTCAACTGAAAACTGTTTCGCATGATCGTTGAATCGCCCACAGAAACCGTCGCGCTAAAATCAAACATCTGCCCCACGTGCTGATTCAAACTGACTTTGATTTCCAACTGATCACCCGGACGAGCAAAACCGCGGAACCTGGCGTGCTTGACTTTCACCAACACACCCAATGCAAACTCGTTAAAAGATGGATCGTGGGTGTTGTACTGCTCCATCGGATTGTATCTGGCAGCAATCAAAATCCCGGCTGACTGCGTTGTCATCTCCTGCATCATTGCTCCGGGAAGAATCGGGGCTCCGGGAAAGTGACCGGCGATGAAAAACTCGTCGCCCTGAATCGACGTCGATGTAACGATCTCACCGTCTTCAATCGAGACGATCTCTTTGATCAAAAGATAAGGGGCGCGATGGTGAAGATAGTCTTCAACACGTTCAAATTGATGATGATAGTTTTTCATAGCACTGTTGATTGAAATGTGGTGTTTCTTTCGGTCAAACCGTCTTCCAAGGGAACTGTTAATCACCAAACCTGAGCCAGAACCCAATTTCTGGCAAACTGGCAAATCGTTGCCTTGTCGTGCCTTGATCTTAAAGCTTTAACGCCCGTTAGATACGGGGGTTTAGGAAGCTTCGTGAAAGCCGCTTTGAGAGAAATTAGCCAATACTGTAAAAAAGTACAGTATCTCGGGTTGACCAAGCAATCGAAACTGCAAACCATGATAGGAAGTGTGTTCAAAAAGATCCTTTGAGCACATTTTTGGGCAAGATGCCTTCTCGATCATTGTTGCAATCGTTGACGAACAATTGTCAGCGATGCCATCCTTTGGAAAGGAGTTCGTGATGCTGGTTCTATCACGTCGCGAGGCTGAAAAAGTCCTGTTCCCTACGCTGGGAATCACCGTTGAAGTCACTCGAGTCCAAGGCAAGACAGTTCGCCTGGGAATCGACGCTCCCAACGAAATCCGAATCGTCCGCGGCGAACTTCCGCATTTCGAATCTCAGCCTCACTCTTCATTTAAATCAAAGAAGACCCTTGAACCGGTTGAAAATCCGGTTCACATCCAACGGTGCCTCGATGCCGCCAATCTGGCAATTCATCTGGCGATGAATCAACTGAACCAGCAACGGAGCGACCAAGCCGCAAGGGCCATGGAAGATGCTCTTGAGTGCCTCCAGGAACTGGAACAGGCAGTCTTCCGTCATTCCCACAACCAGCCATGGGAACCCGAAACCGCAGCCGTGCGAGAGTCCAATACGAAATACCGTGTCACGGCCAAACCGACTGTTCCAACGGCAGCCATCATTGCCATCAAAGACGAGTTGCGACTGCAATTGGTCAGTCTTTTGAACGAAAACGGTTTCCGAGTTGTTGAATTTTCCGAGGAACATTCGCTCGTAAAATATCTTCAAGTCTTTGAGCAACCCACCGTTGTTTTGGCCATTGATTCAACCGCAAAAGAAGTTGCTTCGGTTGGCGATGCAATACAGAACGCTGATCAAGATTTGCAGTTGCGAATTTCCGGGATCTCCGGGCTGAGTCGAAATCGGATATCGTTTTGTTTCGACAATCAAGTCTCCAATGAGGATTCGCTTCCAACTCGATTCACCGGTTGGTTTGACGATTCCGAAATCGCGGCGGAGTTCAAGTCGATGTTGCATTGTGCTTGATTGCGATCGACAATATTAGTGGCTGTAGTTAGTCAAACTGAGCAGTTTTTTGACAGGCTGAACATGATTGACAGGATAAGGGAACGGTTTGTCGTCCTGTAATCCTGTCAATAATCTTCCACCGCAATCATCAGACCCAGAACTTTTACTGAATTCTTGGTGTCACTTCACCTTCAGCAACTCGTCCGGGTGTCCCTTGGATCTGGGGCGCCTGCGGCGCAGTCCCTTCGAAAATCGAGAACTCAGCCCAGACAGGCATATGTTCTGAAATCTGAAGCGCTTGATCCAACCCTAGATTATAGTGTCGCAAAAAGTCAAACACCCCTCCGCGACCTGTAAACTCAACAGTCGCGGCTTCACTGAAAACCAGATTATCGGACTGCGATTGGTGCTTGGTATCGGTTGGCCGATTGGAGACCACCCAGGTCAGTCCGGCTCGTTTTCGAACCGGTTGTAAAGCACGATCGCCCGCATGAAAGTCGCCAACGATCAAAACATCATCTTCGCCACGCCCGTCGTTGCGGATCGCCCGAAACAGCTTGCCAAGATTAGCCAACTCCTGCTCAGGCCGCGCAGCGTCAAAATCCAGACTGACCAGCGTGAAGGTCAGCGCTTTTTCGGTGGCGGCGCCACGTGCTCGAAACCAAGCCACAATGGGCTCTCGGGTCAGCAAATTATCCGGGTCCTTGACCGTGTACCACTGTGACTGGTCCAGCATCAACGTGCTTCGATTAAAAACGATCGCCGACTGCGTCGGATGGCCATTGTTTCGATCGTGATCAGAAACAAAGAAGTAGTCGGTCCGCTTGACCCCGTTACCACCCTGAGCAGGCAACTGTGGCCCAGCGGTCGTGCCCTGAGCACCCATTGCATTCATGCGATCGGTCAGCCGGACAAGCCAATTTTTATTGGTACTGCCAATTTCCTGAAATGCAATCGCATCGTAACGACGACAGATATCGGCCAATAACTCCAGCGAAAAACCATCTTGGGCTTTGGAAATTTCCGGATTCAATTTGAACGAAGCGATGCGGATCACATTGGTGACAAACTGAGGCTCAGAAGGCCGGAAGGATCGATTGGAAAATCGCCCTCGACCGTTTCGAGCTGCGGTTGAGAAATTCGAGTTTGGAGAAGTGTTGCTTTGACCCCAAGTCCGACCGCCGTTCCAACTCTGACCGCCGTTCCAATTCTGACCGCCGTTCCAATTCTGTCGAGAGGCACCCCTGCCCGAATATCCGATTTGGTTCCCAGGAAAACTGTCCTGAAGAACATTGACCACATCTCGCGGATGTCGAATCCGATCGCGATTGACCAAAATCCAAACCCCGCCCACGATCACCGCAGCCAGTAGAACGGTTTTTAGGAATCGAGACTTCATAAAATGGATCTTTAAAAGCAGATGACAAGTTATCTATTTACTCAGATTGAGCGGTTTAACGTAGTCACCCTCCCAAGATTGGGAGGGTCGAGAAAAGACGATGAAATCGACTTTGATCGGGGAGGGTTGATGTGCTCGGCTTGCAAACCTCCCGGCCGCTTCGCATCCGACCCTCCCCAAGCGGGAGGGAAAATGGCTAAACGCTCAATCTGAGTATCTGATCGGCATGAAAGTCAGAATTGCCGGTAGTTTTTTCCTCGATCCGCATTTTCAATTCACCCCGCGAACTGGCTCGCCTCAAAATCAATTCGAGCCATCGCGCCGTGACGCGCACGTTCACCCAACTGGCTCAAACGACCCATTCGTTGCAATCGCTGAAATTTGCGAGCGTCCGCAACTGGTGCCTAACCTTATCCCGCCGGCAAAAAGTCTTCGGCAGTCTCTTTCGGTTTTTTAACCGACTCGGTCAACTCCGTAACAGCCACCCGGCCACCAAGATTGGGACGAAACACTGTCAGCAAAACCAACGGCAGATACCAAGCCATATAAAGCCCACCACCAAATCCATGCCAGAACTGGACCAGGATCATGACCACAGCCGTGTAGCTAACCAGTGTCCCGATGTTCTTTTCGAAAGGCCACGCCGCAAACGAAAAACACAGCAGCACAAACGTAACCATGATGGGTAATCGCCACCACTGGTTCCAACCCAGCGCCCAAATACCTTCCAATCCGTCCATCAACGGGCGCCAGAATCCAAACATCGTTTGCAACTGATTTAGAAACGCATCCGGGTCCACCGACGTGAACACCAAACTCCCAATACTGATCCCAATGGCAACCAAAAAACCGGTGACAAATCGTCTCTTGCCACGCTCCCAATAGAAACTTGCCCACAGCGGCAAGAGGAAAATGGGATAGTAAGAAACTCCCGTTGCCAGTCCGACCAACACACCCGAAACCAGCGGCCTGCGAATACTCACTAGCGCCCAAATAATTAGTGCCGCCGGAAGCACATGAAGCACGTGCCCGGTAAACAAGGCCGTATAAGGCAACATCAGATAAACAGTCGCCGTTCCAACCCCAACGTTGAAACTGTTGTAGTGGTAGAAACAAAACAGAATCAAACCCAGCACGATCAACGACTGGCCACCAATGGCCAGCGATTTGGCCGCAATGATATATCGTGACATATCGGCCGACATCGTCGTGTCGGCATTAAGAATCTCGTCGCCATTTTTAAACGACGGGATAATTGGGAGCCAGCTGAACAATGCCATTCCAGGCCCTCGTTTAGCCAGCTGAGCCGTATCATTCTCTCCGGCGGCTTCGCGTTGAAGCACCTTGATCGCGTTCTGCATCGCGATCAAATCCTCAGTCGTTGGCTGTGAGGCGATAATATTGGCAAACAAAAAGGCCATCAAAGCGCAACCGAGAAAAACCAGACCTCCAATCGAAAGGTTTGGCTCAAGAAACGGACGACGGAGCAGATTTGGGTCGATCAAAAATCGAATCGCCAACGCGCCGCCAATGATGAACAACCAGCAGTAGCCCCAACGCTGCCAGCGATAACCGGGAGAATCGAGATCACGCTCCTCGACCGAAGAGTCGCCACTGGTTGCTTGCTCTGCCTGACCGAAGCCATTGCCAAGAAAAGATTCAGCTTGCTCAAGGTTCGAAGCTTCTGTTTCATCGGCATCTTGATCGACTTCAACCGCACTCTTCTTTTGGTTTGCAACCTGTCGCTGACCAGCTTCGATCATCAGCAGTCCGGGTGCCAAAAGCATAATCAGGATCAGATCAAGGTTGCGGAAACTCCAAAAGCGATTGAACTTGAAGAAGAGCGCAAGCATCAAAAACGACGAAAGATAAGCCCACGTCGTTGGGGGAATCGGCACGTAGTCAAAGGGAAAGACATCCATTTCGATTGTGTCTTAATGCGCTAACGCAAAAAGCTTTTTAAGCCTAATTCAAAGTTCGGCTGATGGTTTGTTGGTCAACAACTGCCTATCAGCGTAACCCTGTTCGGTCCAATCGCCAACGACGTGGAGAAAATTCCGCGAAGAATGCGACCGATTTCCATCTAAATCAGGATCAATGAATCCGTTTGCTGAGCCTGCTTCCAGAACAGTGATAAATTCTGGCTCCAGCCCTGAATATGAAAAGAACTGTCCTCAACGGTTTGTGGGTCAAGGCTTTGAAGCCGCAGACCAAACGTTAGAGTAGTTTTTCACGGCTTTCCTGTCACAGCAGGTGCATCGTCTTTGGCCGTGATACCCAACGCAGTCAAAAACTCAAGACTTTGTTTGATCGTCTGCTCATAGTCTGACGTATCTTTGGTTTTTGGACGAAAGAACTTACTGTTGAAAAACCCGTGGTCCTTGCCCTCGTAAGACTCCAAACGGCACTGGTTTCCAGCTTCTTTCATCAAGCGAGCAAACGTTTCAGCGTTCTCAAACGGAACAGTTTTGTCGGCTGTACCATGAACCAGCAACGTTGGTACGATTCCAGCGCGGACCTGATGATTGGGCGAGATTTCTGTTTTTCGTGCCTGGCCAACTTTTTCAACTCCATACCCTTTTTCTGTCGTATCAAGTACCGGGTTGAACAGAATCATCGCATTGGGAATCGAACTGACAGTTAAGTCCTCTTCTTCATTCTCGTGACCCTCGATCACTCCAGTACAAGCGGCTACGTGCCCACCGGCTGAACCACCTGAAGCAACAATCCGTTCTGGATCAATTCCCAGTTCCTTGGCATGGGATCGAATCCAGCGAACCGCGGACTTTCCGTCCTCCACGCATTGGAACGGCGACGTACCATGAGTTTTCTTTACACGATATTCAGCTGACATGGCCACAAAACCATGCCCTGCAAAGAACTTGGCCTGCTGATAAAAATGTCGTGGCGTCCCACCATTCCAACCGCCGCCGAAAAAAAACACAATCGCTGGAGCCTGATCGGTTGCCTGATGACCCTCTGGCTCGAATACATGTAGTCTCAACTCACCTTTCTCGACTTTTTTATACGAGAGAAACTTGTCAGGCTTGAACTTATCGGCTCGCTTCTTTTTTGGCTTTGTTGGCTTTACTGGCACTTTAGAATCCGATTGTTGGGCTTCTTGAGAATTGGCGATTGGCGACGCGCCGTTCTGAGAATCGCTTTGGATATCTTGACCGCGCGTGAGTTCAAGACCACAGCAAAACGTGAAAACAAGCATCAACAATGATTTTGCATACAGAAATCGGTTCATCTTTGCACCCGCAAGAAAGCACTGAATATCGAAGTAAGGCAATTTAACGTCAAAGTAGTTTAACCAACTCGAAATCAATTTGCGGATATTTTTCAGATCTTGGAACCAGTTAAAAATAGTAAAGCATCAAAAACACACCCAACAGAATCGCCGTCCAAAAAGCCATCACGCTCGTCGACCACGTGCCACCCATCACGCCGTTTTCTCCGAATGTCTTTTGGATTCGTTGTCCATTCCATGACAACATTGCCAGAAACGCGCGTCGCACGCCGGTATCGGCGAAGGCGATCGCTGAACCAATACCGCCGAGCATCCAGGGAGCCAGCTTTCGATAAAGCCATTCCACATCCAGATTGGTCGATTTTAACTCGGGAGGATAAAGCCCATTCAAATTGAGCCACACAAACGCACCGGCTGAAAAGAATAACAACTGCAACTGAGTCAAAATGTGAGTTCCATCGTAAGGATGATAATCAACATCATGCGGCAGCAATCCATATAACACACTCGGGAAACAACCGATGCCAATACACAGTGCCGCGGCGATTGACATCGCAACCAACATATTGATCGGCGGCTTGGAAACACGAATTCCTGAGTCGTGTGCAAAGAACGCAAAGAATGGGATCTTGATCCCGGCATGATGGAACACGCCGGCCGCCGAAAACAGCATGAACAGCCAAACCACGTGATAGCCCTCATGCAGCAACGCCGACATCACCATCGCTTTACTGACAAACCCGCTGAACAGCGGAAACGCTGAAATCGAAGCCGCACCGATGATACAAAGCACCGTCGTATAGGGCATACTTTTGTAAAGTCCGCCCAACTCCGAACCATTGATCTTTCCCGTTTGATGCAAAACGGCACCCATCGTCATCATCAACAGACCTTTGAAGATCACATCATTGAACGCGTGAGCCACGGCGCCATTGACCGCCAGATCCGTCCCGATCCCGACACCGACGACCATAAATCCAATCTGATTGATCATGCTGTAAGCCAACACGCGGCGCAAATCATTTTCGATCACGGCGAAAAAGATCGGAAAGACGGCCATCGTGCAACCGACATAAACCAGCATCTCGGTTCCAGGAAATCCTCGCGCCAACATGCATACGGCGACCTTGGTCGTCATGGCACTGAGAAAGACGGTGCCCGTGGGCGTCGCTTCTGGATAGGCATCGGTCAGCCAGTTGTGAACAAATGGAAATGCCGATTTGATTCCAAAGGCAAGCAGGATCAGCCACGATGATAGGCCGCCGTCCATGCCAATAAAGTTGAATTCAATCGAGCCGGTTTGCTCAACGTGCAGCACCGTCCCGGCCAACAACAATACTCCTGAACCGACTTGGATAATCAGATACCGCAATCCCGCGTGAATCGCACGCTCGGTTCCTCGCGCCCAAATCAGGTAAACCGAAGTAATCGCCAACAATTCCCAAAACAGGAACAGCGTTATCAGATCGCCCGCAAACACGGCTCCAATCGCACTTCCAGCGTACGAAAGTCCCGCAATATGCTGACCGGTATCTTTAACGTGCAGCGAAAAAACGATCGCAATAAACCCGGCGATATGAAACAGATAGCCGAACAACAAACTCAGCTCATCCACTCGAACCGGCGTCAGCGTGTAGCCAAGCAACTCCAACTGCGAGGAATAACCGGACTCAAAGAAAAACAGGGAAGCGAAACTGATAATCGGCGCAGCCAACAGCAACCCGGCGCGGAGCTTGCCCCTGACGACAGGAACCAGCAACGCCGCGATGAAGAAGATCAAAAATGGAGGAATGTTATTCAGCATCGTGCTGACCTCCTTCAACTTGGCCTTCGTAGTAGTCCTCGTCGCGCATCACTAATTTGCGCATCTGAGTCGCGACCAGTACCAGAATCACACAAGCCACAAATCCATAGATTGCATAAAACGCGGGGATCATTTCCCAAGGATGCGGATCATGCGGATGTCGCTCATAAAAGAAATCAACGATCACCAATAGCGCACTGAGAACGTAGAAGACGCGCAAGATCAGCTTCACATTTTTCGGCTTGTCGAAAAAATCTTCTGGTTCGTTTTCAGGTTTCATGTTAATTACCACTCATTGTCGTAATCGGCAGCAGCCAAGCGTAGATCTGGTTGGCGAAAAAGAACAGCGCCACACTACCGACGGCCGTGATGCACAGCGGGACCACACACATCAACGGTGCTTCTTTGTACTTCATTGGTTCTTCACCTTTAGGAGTCAAAAAACCCATGATCGGTATCGGCAATAGATAGGCGATGTTGAGCAGCGAGCTAATCATCAACGCAGCGATCAGAAAATTGTGTCCGGCGTCAGCCGCCCCGACTGCCAGGAACCATTTGCTCCACGAGCCACCACCCGGCGGAAGGCCGATGATCGACAACGAAGCGATCAAAAACGCGCCCATCGTAAACGGCATCGCTCGACCAAGCCCGCGCATTTCGCTGATATTTTTCTTGTGAGCACCGACATAGATCGCACCAGCACAGAAGAACAACGTGATCTTCCCGACCGCATGCATCGCGATGTGCATCCCGCCGCCGATCACGCTGGCCTGAGTCGCCAACGCGGCACCGAGTGTGATGTAAGCCAACTGGCTGATGGTTGAATAAGCCAATCGAGCTTTCAAATTGTCTTTGGTCATCGCGACCAGCGAAGCCAACAAAATCGAAGCCCCCGCCAGATAACAGAGCCAATCGCTCATCAAATATTGATTGGTGTCGCCCAAATGAGTCTCGCGAATCAAATCGATCCCGAAGATATAAACGACGACTTTAAGAATCGAAAACACACCGACCTTTACCACCGCAACTGCATGCAAGAGCGCACTGACCGGCGTCGGCGCCACCATCGCCGCGGGCAACCAGCGGTGAAACGGCATCAGCGCCGCCTTGGCAATTCCAAACGCGAACAACCCCAACAAGATCGACAACTGCAGATTGGATATTTTGCCGTCCAGCGAAGCCTGAGTCAGAATGCCGCCCGGCGTAAAGTCCAGTGTTCCAGCAATGCTCCACGTCCAAGCGATCGCAAGCATGAAAAACGCGACCGAGGTACCGAGCAAAATCCCCAGATAGACCCGTCCGCCTTGCTTGGCTTCTTCATTGCCGTGATGCGTTACCAACGGAAACGTCGAAACCGTCATCACTTCATAGGCAACAAACAAAGTAAACAGGTTCTTGGCAAACGCAGCCGACAGCGCCGCGAAAATCGCGACGGCAAAGCAAGCAAAGAATCGCGTTTGATTAATCTCATGATGCCCGCGCATGTATCCAATGGCATAGATCGTCGTCAGGATCCACAACCCCGAAGCGACCAGCGCAAAGAGCATCCCCAGCGGCTCGACCGTAAATGAAATCTCAAAACCGGGGAGCATTTCGCTCAGCTTCCACGTCGGCCTTGCACCGGCAAACACGTGCGATGCCAGCGTGCAAACCACGCCAAACAACACCACCGAAATACCAATCGTGCAGGCTTCGCGAACGTTGGGCAACTTGCCAAACAGGAAAATCAAAACGACAGCCAATAGCGGTAACGCCAGCGAGATCCAGATCATGTTCTCTGGATTCAAAAATGCGAGGGGAGAAATCATGGTGTTCCTCCCGGAGCAATACCCGCTTCTGAAATCTTCAACAACGCCAGCGCCGCCTTTTGTGCCAGTCCTGCGGAGTAGACCGTCCAACATCCAAACACAACCGTCGCCGCGATCACAACATAAGTCGGAACCAACATCAGCGCTGGAGCTTCCTTGGCCTTTTTGGCTCGCTCAGATGGCTCGGAAAAGTAAAGCAGCTCAACCACTCGCCACACGTAAACAACCGCCAGTAGAGAACTAATCAACATCAACACCGCCACAGGCAACCAATCGTGTTTCAAAGCCGCCGTCAGCAACAACCATTTGGAAATAAAACCGCCAGTCAGCGGAACTCCGATCAACCCCAGCCCACCGATCGCCCAGGCAAACGAGGTCCAGGGCATCGTCTTGCCGGCTCCGCGAAGATCATCAAGCTTCACCGACCCCAACCGCAGTGCAAAACAACCAACCACCATGAACAATCCGCCTTTGATGAGGGCGTGATTGAACATGTGAACGATGCCCGCTGTCAGACCATCGATGTTGGACATACTGATTCCCAGCAACATGTAACCGATCTGGGCGACGCTGGAGTAAGCCAGCAAACGCTTAACATCCGTTTGATAGATTGCGGCGATCGAAGCGACGAAGATTCCGATCAACGAAAATACCATTAACGCGTTATCAAGCGGCATGGTTTCAAAAGCAAACTTGGGCGTAAAGATTCCGTAGATCAAGCGAATGAACGCATAGACTGAAACCTTGGTTGCCGTGGCAGCAATGAAAGCGGTGACGACCGACGGCGCGTAAGTGTAAGCGTTAGGCAACCATGTATGAAGTGGAAACACCGCCATTTTGATGCTTAGCCCGACCGTCATGAATGCGAACGCAACCAGTTTGGTTCTCGAACCCTCAACCAGCTCCAGCCGCGATGCGATATCGGCCATGTTGAGTGTACCGGTCATTTGGTACAGCAAACCAATGCCGATCAAAAAGAACGTCGCACCGATGGTTCCAAAAATCAAATAATGTAGCGCCGCCAAGGGTGCTCTTCGCGTCTTGCCCAGACTGATCAACGCATAGCTGGAGAGCGAACTGATTTCGAGAAAGACAAACACGTTGAACAAATCACCGGTGATGCACATGCCCAGCAGCCCCGTCAAACACAACAAATAAGTCGCATAGAACAGGTAATGCTTGGATAACGGAATCTCTTGTTTGATGCTCGGCGGCGCGTAGGTCAACACAATCGCTCCCAGGGCCGCAACAAACATCATCACAAAACTACTGAGATGATCGATAACATAGACGATCCCGTAAGGCGATGGCCAACCGCCAAGCTGATATTCAATCGGACCTGACTGGGAGACTTGGCAAAGCAATGCAACGGCGATCCCAAACACCGACCACACCACGGCCAGCGAAATCGGCAACGCCAAATGACGACTGCCCAGCAACACCAACAGCGGCGCCGCAAACAGCGGAAGCAGGATTAACAGGATGGGTAGCTGGTCGATCACGAATTCGAATTCCTGTCAATTTCCAGAATTTCGTCTTCTTCAATCGTCCCGTATTCTTCCCGGATCCGAACCACTAGTGCCAACGCCAGCGCGGTGGTCGCAATCCCAACCACGATCGCGGTGAGCATTAGCACGCTGGGCAGCGGATTGGAATAAAGCACGCCCGCATATTCTGGGCCAGCGCCAGAGGCGGCGACTTCACCGACATCAGCCGCAACGTCTGTGATGAAACTCGCAGGTTCAACGGCATGATCAACCATCACACTTCCATGATCGGTGCCATGCTTGATTGTTTCGGCTCCTTGCTCCATGCCCTGCTCAATTGCTTCGTGCTTGTGATCATCCGATCCGTGGTCCCCATGCCCATGGTCGCCACTGCCGCCTTGAATGATCGGCGCCGTGCCTCCGTGGACTTTGCCCATCGTGATATACAACAGGAATACGGAAGTCTGAAAGATATTCAAACCGATGATCGTTTTGATCAAGTTTCCACGCGCGATGACGATATAGAACCCCGTCATCATCAGGAAGATCACGATCCAGTAGTTGTAGAGCCCAAGAACATCTTCAATCGTCATGCGACCTGCTCCCGTCCCGCAAACGCGTAAAAGATCATCGTCATTACCGCCGTCACCGTGATTCCAACTCCCAGCTCAACCAGAAAGATGCCCAAGTGCTGACCATCGGGTAAAAAGTGATGTTGCCCTTCACCGGGGAGAAAATCAAATGACGCCGGAACATCTTTAAGAAAGTTATGCGTCAGCACATCGTAGTCAAGAAAGTTGCCGCCCATGACCATGCACGCGATTCCGGTACCGGCGTACAGCAATAATCCCAGTGCGATCAATTTTTCGATCACCATTGGCGGAGCGACTCTTTGCAGCGCCGTCAGTCCGTAGACCAAGCCGTACAGAATCAGCGCTGAAGCAAAAATCACTCCGGCCTGGAAACCACCGCCGGGCCCAAAGTCTCCATGAAACTGAACGTACATCGCGAAGAGCAAAATGTACGGGATGAGGATCTTGGTAACGATGCGAATGATCGGAAATGAATTCAAGAGACTTCCTCCTGATCAGTTTCGCGTCGGACATCGTCGGGGGTGTTCTTTCTCAAGATCAGTAGCACCGCGATCCCAGCTGTAAAAATAACGGCCGTCTCGCCAAGCGTATCGTAGCCTCGATAACTCGCCAAAACTGCGGTCACGACATTGGGAAGCCCGTGCATGTCATGCTGCGAACTTTCGACCAACGATGGAGAAGGGTAGACCTGGATCGGGGCTTCTGGATCGCCAAAATGCGGCATGTCGTACGTTCCATAGACTAGCGCGCATCCGGTGATCGTGACAACCAATAAAGGCCAAAAGGGCGAGTGCCTGGACGGCTTTTCTTCAAAGTCACTGCTGTTGAGATGTCCATTTGATCGTCGCTTTTTGGGCGTCAACGAAAGCGTCGCCAGCATCAGGATCGTCGAGATCCCGGCTCCAACAGCGGCTTCGGTGAACGCGACATCCGGCGCATCGAGGATCAGCATCCAACTGGCACCGAGAAAACTGTAGATCCCCGTAAACATCACCGCCGCCCACAGGTTGCGAATCCGCGCAACGGTAACCGCCGTTGCGGCCAGCAACAGAAGTATTGGGATAACGATCAGGTTGATGCTCAACATTTAGTTGAATTGTCCTTAGGTTGGTGTTGAAGCAATATTTTTGATTAATAGTGCCCCCTGGCAAAGCAGGGAGTCGTACGCAGATCACTTCCGATTGGATTCGATCGTATTGATTTCCAACACTGGCTTAAGCCCCTGCGTCATCGCAGACTTAGCCAATGCATGGCACGACGTCGGGCTGGTTACCGTTAAAAAAAACAGGATCATCAGTAACTTGAATGTGGTCAGTAAATGCCCAGCCAATTCGCCTTCGGCTCCGGTGAAAATCCCACCCAAACCATGGACCAGCAAACCGAGCATGATCAAACCAGCGCCCAGCGTATCGGTAACGCCGCCACCATGGAGCCTGGAGAAAAATTCAGGCAAGCGAACGATTCCAATCCCACCCACGATTGCAAAGAAGGATCCTGAGAGCAGAAGAATCCAAACGATAATACTCAGTAAGATCTCCACCACAATCATGCGTTGACCTCCGTCGAATCATTCATCGTTAACCTTTGTTGATCCTGACCGCCAAAACTTCCGTACTGGGAAAAGCGAAGCAGGGCGACCATCCCGATAAAATTCATCAGGCTATACAGCAGCGCCAGATCGAGAAAATCGGTTCGCCCATAAATGAACCCGATCACGCAGATCAGCAGCACCGTCTTGGTGCCAAACATATTGAGGGCCAAAACACGATCAAAAATTGTTGGACCCAGCATCGCGCGGATCAGCGCCAGGGTCATGGTCACCAAAATCGCGATCGCAGTTACCAGCAAGGCAGGGTGCTCAATCAACATTGGTTTTCCCTTCCAAGCGACAGATGCGTCGGTCCATGTCACCAGAGAGATCGTCTTCGGCGCCTTCGAAAGAAAGACAGTGAACCAGAATTCGATCCTTCTCCATGCTGACCGAAACCGTACCTGGGGTCAGCGTGATCGAATTGGCCATGACAACTTTGCCAATTTCGGTTTTCTGATGGGCACCGATTTCGATCAAGTTCCGTTGCAATTCCAGCTTGGGTGAGAGAATGATCCTGGCGACCTCCAGATTGGAGATTACGATCTCTTTGATCAGATAGGGCACGTAGCCAAAAATCAGCCGAATCAGGCTAAGCTCCAGTGGCGCACCTTCTTCGTCGACAATCTTCATGCGGACACAAATCCACAAACAGAGCAGGACCGAGAGCCCACCCAGAAGAAGAATAAAGTAGTTGTCAAAATGCCCAGACCAGAGTAACCAACTCGCGACCAGGGCAAGCAAGAGAGTAAACGAATACTTCATGTTTTCGTTGGACGATTAACGTCGGTTTAAACCGCAATTATTGGCGAGATTACAAACCGGTAAATATAAAGCCATCGGCTTTGATGCAGAAGGGCAATAGACCACAAGTACCGGGCGCAAGAAAAAAGCGTGCTTCCTAACCGTCTTTGGACTGGAGCAAACGCTGATTAATTCGGCTGTTGGCTTAGCAGCAAAATTTTTCACCCAAAGCCGATACCCGTCTAAAGCGAGTGTCGCTGCTCTGAGGCGAGTGTTGCTGCTCTGAGCCAATACGCATTCACTTCGTCAGCCTCAGCTCCCGATGACCTGAAACCCGTTGGTTCGATCGAGACTACTCAAGTCGAACATCGCTGGGAACTGAGCTTAAGATATGGAAGCACCGAATGCATCGAGACTAAAAACGCGGCCTCACCGACGACCTGTTTACCATCTCAAGAAATCGAAAACGTATCGTCCCTCTCACCTGTAAACGTGGCCAACGAATTTAAAATTGGTCAAAAAATATTCCTTACAGTTACTGTAGTCAAATCTGGGTATAACTAACTTCCGTGCATATTTAAACCTAACTA
>CAYSQZ010000008.1:42126-50389 GCA_964433035.1 uncultured Pirellulaceae bacterium
TAACTAGCTACTGCACTTAATGGGGGCGCCAATCATTCGTTAACATGGACCATTTAAGTTGCATAGCCGGTCTTGCGAGCTATAAGTCAATAAGACCATAACGTTGAGACGAAATACTTTTGAGGACGACAGGATATGCTCCGCCAATCCCGATTCCTGATACAAATAGTCTGCATCTATGCAATCTAAAGACAATCAAATCTTTAACCAACTCGGGCTCAACATCGATCAACTCGATCAGATGTGGCATGTCGCTGGTCTGACGGACCAAAATCAAAGCCCTGAACGTTCTGAGGTTATAACTGATACTGATAGTCGCATTGGCAAGTATCGTTTAATCCGGCTATTGGGAACCGGTTCCTTTGGGGTAGTTTACCAAGCCCACGATGAGGAACTCGATCGTGATGTGGCGCTGAAGCTTCCCCGACTGGAAGTTTTGCTGGACGAGGAAAAACGGAAACGGTTTGCCAAGGAAGCCGTTATGGCCGCGAGGCTGGATCATCCGGGCATCGTTAGTGTTTACGAAGCCAAACTGGACGATTCCAGACCCTACATCGCTTCGGCCCTGTGCCATGGTCCAACCATGCAAAACTGGCTTTCGTCGAATCAAGATATCGATTGGAGACAAATTGTTAATTTGATTGCCCAGATCGCAGACTCGGTCCATTACGCTCACCAACATTCGATCTTTCACCGCGACATCAAGCCGGCCAACATACTTCTAGAGCCTCTTTCCAATACGGATGCTCAATCCACCACCCAAGAGCCTGGCTGGCAGCCGAAATTGACGGATTTTGGATTGGCAAAATTTGCTCAACTGCGAAGCACTGATACTCGTTCAAGCATCATGTTGGGAACACCAGCCTATATGGCTCCTGAAAACCTGCTTCGAAAGGGCACTCAATCAGCAACCCGCCCAAAGGCTCTCGATGCAGCAGCCGATATCTACAGTTTGGGCGTGATTTTATTTGAGTCACTAACCGGGCAGCTACCTGTGGCTGGCGAGGACTACATTGAGCTTCTGGACAGTATCCGGGAAAATTCTCCAATTGCGCTGCGCAGAATTCGCCCCGAGCTGCCTCGTTCGTTGGAGAAAATATGTTGTATGTGCTTGGAGAAAAACCCGGAAGCGCGTTATCGCTCAGCCGGTGAATTGGCGGCCGACCTTCGAAACGTTTTGGCAGGAAGACGCGTTGATGCGCGGCCTCCTTCAAGATTGGCACGCTTGCACTATTGGGGCACTCAGCCCCAGCGAGTTACCGATGCGGGCTGGTTTACCGTCTGCTGGCAGTCAATCGCTGCGTTATGGTTACTGTGTGCTTTAGTCCTGCCGCTCTTGATGGACATTTCATTTCCCAACTGGAACTACTATGCGATGCTGATTCCGGGACTTGTTGTCTTGAGTTCC
Organism: uncultured Pirellulaceae bacterium; assembly: GCA_964433035.1. Lineage (GTDB taxonomy): Bacteria > Planctomycetota > Planctomycetia > Pirellulales > Pirellulaceae > Mariniblastus. Next base: position 43,535 of record CAYSQZ010000008.1, read on the forward strand.
GGACCAGTCATAGCATTGGGTTGGCTGACAACGAAAAAAGTCCGCTGGGGACTTTACGCTGGATTGGTGCTAACAAGTATCAAGATGCCTTTCTTCCTTCGTGCCCTTGTGGCAGAAGGGCTTTATTTAGAAGAGCTATTTCAGGGCAACGAATTGATGAAACTTGTGTTCCACTTTCTATTTGTTCTGTGTCTGTCGCTCCAGTTGATTCTGTACTGCTGTGCCGTGTTAGCTGATCGAAAACATAACGTTTGCAGCAATCGCTCGCTAACATAAGCATAAGCCGTGGAAAACCTGGCTTCGAAATTGCTTCCTCTCAATGCCCGTTGAATCAGCTCCAAGCAAGACGCACGACCAAAAAAGCCAAGGCCGCCAAGACAAAATAGCTCGACTTCCATTTAACGAATGAACTAATCGCCGTAACGTAAGCAAATTTTCGAGGCGGATCATTCTGGTCAAAAGTGAGCGCCAAAAATGCAACGCTAACGTTCTCTGATAGATCCGCGACTGCTGTAAGCAGAGGCAAATACAACAGCCACTGCCATGCCAAACCAGCAGAGATTTTCATCAAGACAGCCATCAAAATGATTGCTAACCCCGAATAGCAAACTGGAAAGACAACATCGACAGTTAGTTCAGAAATCGCATACAACCGCCTGATTTTGCCTTCCAATCCACCGAGAAACTTCTGCACCTCAACCGGCGTGTACCAATGACGCCAAAGGTCCGGGAAATCGGCTCCCATCACACAGCTGCGCCAACGAAAGGCAACCACGCATAGTATCGACAGCAGAACCAACAAAGCGACCAACTGCCAACTGGTATTGTCGAGAATCAGTTGATGCACCTAGCTCTGGCCTCGAAGTTTCGTCATCGTGATTTGATTGCCCGTCAGGTTGTGGGCGACTTGATCCATAAACGAACGGATCAGAAACAAACCTCGGCCACTGACGCTGTGAAGATTCTCTTTGGCCGTGGGATCGGGAATACTGGCGGGGTCAAACCCCAGACCGTCATCAGTAATCTGAACACAGATATGATCATCCGAAAACTCCGCCTCCACGCGAACTCGGCGGTGACAAAACGGCGACTCTTTTTTTCGGGCTTTGATCAAATTGTAATAGCCCTCTTCGTTCTCGGTTTTGCGAAGCACTGAATCGACTTCCAGGTTGCCGTGATGCATCGCGTTGATCAACGCTTCGTCCAACGCCATACCGATTTGCAGCCGATCACGATCGGACCAGCTAGGCAGATTCTCTTGTAGATGCTCAATCGTTGCGCCGATTAAAGTGGCTTCATTCTCGAGCACAAACGCGACTTGCTTGGGAGCCGGCAGCGCCTTGGTGTCATGTGTGTATCGCATCCGCCGAGACATCTCAAGAACTTGCTTGACCGTGCTTGCCAGATCCGATTGCATCATCGACTTGGGTGTGTAACTGGTCGCTCCAGATCTCAACGCATCCAGAGCAATCGCTTCGCTGCCCTGCGAAGTCACCAACACCACCGGGATATCGGCGTGAGTTGTGCGGAGTCTTCGAACCAACTGCAAACCATCCAGGTTTGGCATCTGCAGGTCGGTAATGATTACTTCTGGTTCGCTGGCTCGTTGGTCATCGTTGGACCGAGAACCGATTCGATCCAGAGCTTCCTGGCCGTCGTTGGCAAACTCAATATTCCAGTCAGAATGCTTTCCAAGCAAACCTGCAATCAACATTCGGTCGACTGCAGAGTCTTCGACTACCAGGATGTTGATCATGGTCGGCACCAAATGAAAGAAGCGGCAAGGAAGTTCTGAGACAGCTAACACTTCATCAGTTCAGGTCATTTGAAGCAAGTCCGATATCGATACGATTTGGCACCACCCCAAAAAACCTCTGCTTACATTGTTGACAATTGGCCGAGCCCAGACAAGTTAAACGTTTGATCAACTCAAAAAATACCAAAGCCCGGCACCCCGATACGCTAACTCGGGTTCTCAATCGCGCGATTCTCTGCCTGGGCAGCCTTATAAATCTTTGAGAACGCGACCGACGCTATCGCCAGCAGCAACGCAAAGGTACCCAACAGAATCCCAACGGGCCACCAATTGGTTGTTACCTCGTGATAGGTATCAAACTTGTGCTCGAACGTCGCCCGGTCTTTGGTTGGCCGACGGGCGTAAACTCGAACACGATCCAGCTCGTTGTACTGAAGCTGAAATCTGGCTCCGGTTCGGTTGAGAAATTTACCAAGGACGTATTCTCGCTGACCTTGGGAAGGGATCGGATCGCGGTCGTAGATCTGGTAATTTCCGTTGACTTGAACATTCAAATGGGTCCAATCTACGTCGCTTTTATTTTTGAGCACCAGAACTCCGTCGCTGATGGGAAGCCGCTTGTAGTATTCGGTGGCGTAATATTCCTTGGGAGGAAGACCCTCCGCATGAACCTCAGCCTCCAACTGCCCCTCGTGCACATCTGGCAGGTACCTCCAAAGCGCCAAAATGGTGGTTACCGGAATCAGGCACATCAGCATTAACAACATTGTCAGCCACTGATGATTTAGTTTTGGCGCCGCTTGCTCCTCACGCGTCAGGCGATCGTGGTCCTGACGTTGTGATTTGACTGAATCTAAATCGTTTTGGTTGGTTGACGCGATATTCATTGGGATACAAGTCTAAGATAATCATATGTTTGTGCGACTGGTGAACCATCGCTGGAGGACAAGCCGAATGCCTATTCCTGAGTCGATCAACTATACTATTGATCGCTTCTTCAAAGGACAAAATTTAAACAAATATCGATGTCCGATTCGCCCAACCATCAAGCTGTTGCCACCAAACAATATTTTACCAATCACTACCTCAATGCGAGGTGGTTGGTAAAGCTTCGCTGGGTCGCCGTAGTTGGGCAATTGATCACCATCATTGGCGCCGTTTTCCTGTTCCGCATTGAAATTCCAATGGCGTGGGCAATGGCGATCGTCATCCTGCTCACTGCGGCTTCTAATTTGTTTCTGACTGTCTGGTTCCGACGCTGGAAGCAAATCGACGACCGACTGGCCTCAAACGCCAACCATCCGGTTTCTCCGCTTCCCTGGAATCTTATCCTGGGCTTGGTTCTGGTCATGGATATGCTGTCACTAACGACGCTGCTGTTTACTTCCGGCGGACCCAACAACCCGTTCTGTCTGTTCTTCTATGTCAACCTGAGCCTCTGTGCCCTCATGCTTAACCGCCGCTGGGCGTGGGCGATTAACTTATTGACGATCGTTTGTTTTGCCGCGCTGATGTTCGAACACTATGAGCTGGAAAAGCTGGGCAACGGCTTGGCCACGATCCGAAGTATCAACAACGTTACGCTCCAACATGTTGGCCTGCTGGTTGCATTTGCAACCTGTGCCAGCGTGATTGTTTACTTCATGACTCGCTTGACTGATGAGCTTTCACTACAACAAAAGGAGATCCGTCGAGCCCAGGCACTTCAAGCCAGCAGCGATAAAGTTGAAGCACTGGGCACCCTGGCCGCAGGCACTGCTCACGAATTGGCGACACCACTAAGCACCATTGCGATCGTCGCTCGTGACGTCGAACAAGCATTCGAACAACATCCGCCAGATTTTCCCGGCGCTCAGGACGTCATTGAAGACGTTCATTTGATCCGCAGCCAACTGGACCGCTGCCGAAAAATCCTCGACACGATGGCCAGCCATGCCGGTGAAGCGATCGGCGAACAAGTCAAACCGGCCACGGTCGAAGCAATCTCCAACGCCATGATCGATGGTTTGATCGGACGTCAGCGGGTCGTCCTCAACCTCCCCGAAGCCGCCAAAACTGAAACGCTTAACGTCCCTCTGGCTGGACTAAGTCAGGCGTTGAGAGGACTGGTCAAGAACGCCATCGATTCCGATCCTCAACATGGCCCCGTTGTGATTGATGTTATCCGGCAATCGGATCGCCAATGGGATTGGAAGATTCGCGACCAGGGGCAGGGGATGTCAGCCGATCAACTGGAACGTGTCAGCGAACCGTTCTACACGACCAAAGCCCCGGGCAAGGGAATGGGGCTCGGAGTCTTTCTGGCAATGAATGTTGTCAGGCGACTCGGTGGTTCGGTTGAGTTTGAGTCGAAGATCGGAAAAGGAACCTGTGTCACGGTGACGCTAGCAACGTAGGTTCAGTTTTCAATTGAATTGTGGGAAACTCATTCGCCCCACAACATTTACATTTATTTCTTATCTAATGGGTCAGAATTACGATCAATGGTGAAATATCGAAGAAGCCAACATCGCCATTGATCACCCAACGTTCAGCTCGAATCTCGATGGCTATTGATCGAGAATAAATAAAACCAATATTTTTTGCCGGAGCCAATGATGACCGACGAAATGCCAACAGAAACGATCCTCGTTGTCGACGACGACGAAGTCCTGCGTAACCGGTTGGAAAAATCGTTCATTCGACGCGGTTGGACCGTCTTCACAGCCGAAGGTTTTGAGCAGGCAATCCAACATGCAAAAAATCACCAGCCTGACCGAGCGGTTTTGGATCTCAAAATGCCTGGGCGATCGGGGCTTGAAGTGCTCAGTGGAATTCGTGAAGCCTCACCCGAAACCAAATGCGTCATCTTGACCGGTTACGGCAGCATCACCAACGCAGTCGAAGCAGTAAAGCTCGGTGCGGTTGGTTACGTTACCAAACCTGCCGACGCGGATCAGGTTCTGGCTGCTTTCAACGACGGGCCTTCGCCGACTCCCGAGTTTCCGCCACCGTCGTTGGCCGAAGCCCAATGGGAACACATTCAGCGAGTGCTCGCCGACTCGGGTGGCAACATTTCCGAAGCCGCCAGACGGCTGGATATTCCGCGTCGAACCCTACAACGAAAACTGAAGAAGAATGCCCCGTAGAGCCAAGCTTCAAATATTTATTTGAAAAGCCAGAACCGGAAGCGTCATAGTTCTATCAACGGTACGCAGCCATTCCTTGCCCCAACCAGTCGATCTTGAAGTGTTTTTCGTTAATGGCAAGTGAAATCGGTAAGTGAGTTTCGTCACGAAAGTCGCTTTGAAGGCGTCTATAGTTTAAACTGCCAAGCTGCAGCCATGGTTTCAAAGTGCGAACCTGATAGATTGTTACCGATGACTTTACTAGAACCTATTCCAAGCGCAAGTTCGTATGCTTGTCGTATGCTTGGTAACGGCTTGGTCGTAAGCAAAGAAGTTCCGCCTCAATGGCCTCAAGGCGGCGGTTCTACAAACCTGAGAAATCGGGTTCGAAATACCCCTCACTCTAACAAAGTTGACTTTCATGATCAGTAACATCCTGTTTTCAAATCGAACGATCTTTTCCAATTCTTTTTCATGCTTGTTGCTTATTGGATTGATTTGTGTTGGCTTTCAAACAACCAATGCGCAAGAAACAACTCAGTCCCGCTGGTCGCAATTTCGTGGTCTGGGAAACGGCGAAGCCATCGCATCGGCCAAACCGCCAATCAAATGGGACGCCGAGCAAACAGTCTGGGAAGTCGACATTCCCGGCACGGGTTGGTCATCGCCAGTCTATCAAAACGAACGAGCCTGGATGACTTCCGCCGTTGTCGTTCCGTTGAGCAAAGAGGAAATCGAAAAGAAGCTTGCGGGCGACCCAATGAAAGGAATGAAAACCGCTGCTGGGTCGATTGACCTTCATGCGATCTGTGTGGACCTCGAGTCAGGCAAGCTTGTTCGCAATATCAAGCTGGCAACCATCGACGACCCCGATCCAATCAATCCACTCAACTCCTACGCATCGCCAACCCCCGTGATTGCAGACGGAAAAGTGGTTTGTCATTTCGGAAACTATGGCACTTGGTGTCTGGAAGCGGACTCGGGTCAGCAAATTTGGAACAAGCAGTTCGTCGTCAAGCATAGCGTCGGGCCAGGTAGCTCACCAATTGCTTTCGGAACCAAAGCCATCATCGTTTGTGACGGAACAGATCAACAGTACGTCGTCGCCGTTGATCTCAACGACGGGAGTCAGGTTTGGAAGACAGACCGTCCGCCGATTGATGCAAGAAATGGAGAATTTCGAAAAGCCTATTCCACTCCGCTGTTGATTGATGTTGAAGGCAAAAAGCAAGCCGTGATTCCCGGTGCCCAGTGGGTCGTCGCTTACGATCCCGACACTGGCGAGGAATTGTGGCGTGTTAATCATGGAAAGGGTTTTTCGGTGACACCGATGGCTGCATTTGAAGACGGGACGGTGATTTTTTCAACCGGTTTCATGAAACCAGAATTCGTCGCGATTGACCCGCAAGGCACCGGCGACGTAACTGATTCCCACGTGATCTGGCGAGCAAAAAATGCTCCTTCGATGCCAAGCTTTATCACCGATGGTGGGCAAATTTTTTCCGTCTCCGACAAAGGAATCATGTATTGCTTTGATGCCAAGACAGGTGAAGAAATCAATCGTGATCGAGTTGGAGGAAACTTCTCGGCGTCACCCTTGCTTGCCGGCGGCAATCTTTATCTTTCCAGCCGAGAAGGCAAAATTACGATCGTAAAATGCTCGTCGGAACTGGAAAAAATTGGAACCCAGGATGTCGGTGGCTCGATCATGGCCAGCCCAGTGATTTTTGGGAACGACTTGATTATTCGAACCGACAAAAAGTTGTTGCGGATCAAAGGGCAATAAAGACAATAGCAACCAATTACTCTTGACCATCCTGAGGAGGAATCTTTTGGCAATCATGAGAGGAGGCGAGTGATGAATTCAAAGGAAATCCTACGAGCTATAGATGGTTTTCAGTCAGGAATGTACTCTGAACTCGAGTTTTTCAATTTGCTTGCGATTCGGACGCACATCGACGCAGTTCGTGACACCTATGATGTACTCCCCCA
>CAYSQZ010000009.1:0-36898 GCA_964433035.1 uncultured Pirellulaceae bacterium
TTCAATCAACCTGTCGCAAAACCGCCTTAAACTCTACGATTCGCGGTCCGATTTCACTTCGCGTATCGAGGCTTTTTTGCGCCTGCAAAAGATTCAACATCAACGACCAATTTCGCGAGGGAAATCTGCGCGCATTTTAGTACGCTTGGCCGTGCTAGTCCTGTTCCTGGTGCTGCTGGGCGTGGGCGGCTGGTTACTGCTAAAGCAAAAAGTTTCCAGCCAACTTCGCGATGTTGTTCAGAACGCCATTGGTGAGGGATTAGCCGAAACCGGACTGGTCGCTCAACTTGGGCAAGCCCGTTTTCTTGAAGGGCAGGGGATTCAGCTCAACGACCTGTCATTGGAACTGGAAGCTCCAATTGGAGAGTCTTCCAATCCCGCGGGCGCTCTGGCTGAACATTCTAAACTCCATATCTACGAGGCGTTTCTTCACTCACCCGCTTCGATGGCAGAACTGGTTGCGCAAGAATTTGAAGTCAGCGCGATTGAATTTCGCCGAGCCAAACTGGTCGTCGTTCGAGATTCAAACGGGAATTGGGACTTTGAAAATGTGATCGCCAAGCTCAAAAACCTGCCGCTTGGTGATAGTGGCCTCAAGCCAATCGGGCTTCGCGACTGTGAAGTCCAAATCGTCGACCAATCCTGGAAAAGAAAAAAGCCCGTTAGCATCACTGGACTCGACTTGTTTATTCAGCCGGTGCAACACGAAAACAGAGAGTTGATTCAGATCGCGGGAAAATGCCACTCGGCTGGTGTCTCCAATGTCGAGTTCCTGACGTTTGTCGATACGGCCAACCAAACGTGGAGTTCAGAGCTAACCGCGGTTCAAGCCAAACTCTCTCGCGACTTGCTAAACATCCTTCCGGCTTCCCTAAACGCACGACTCGAAAACCTGAATCAATTTTCGGGCATCATCAATTTCGAAGCAAGCGCGGTTGGCTCAACCACGCTTGACCAAATCCCGGACTTTTCGCTCATCGGAAACGTAGCTCAACTCAATATCGATGATCCACAAATTCCTAAACCAATCCACAACGTCTCGGGAAACTTTCAAATCAACAATGAAGGTTTTTCTGTTTCCAACGCCTCGGGAAGACTTGGCCAAGGCGAGTTCCTGAACTGCAATTACTCTCAACGCGGAATCTTGACGCCGACTCAATGGCATCTTGACGGCAACGTCAATCAATTCAACTTTGACCATGGCACCAGGATGAGGCGGTGGCTAGATAAGTTCTGCAAAAAATTCTGCAAAGAGTTCTCCCCGCATGGCACCAGCAACTTCGAATTCCAGTTCGACTTCGATGGCCAAAATCTAAAACGAGTTGTCAATGCAGATCTGACAAACATGTCGTTTTCGTTTTATAAGATGCCCTACCAAATCGATAACTGCGTCGGACGTGTCGAGTGCGTAGACGATCAACTGGTGTTTCGCGTACGCTCAATCGATAGACGCCAACAGCTTGATTTCAAAGGAAGGGTCACCGGAAAGGGCGATGAGAGTACGTTTGAAATTGACATTTCCGCTCCAGGCGATGTCCCCCTCGATCAAAAACTGCTAGTAGCGCTCGAGTCGATTCCAACATTGTCCAGGGTTGTACGCTCATTTCAGCCAACCGGTTTCATCGGGGGTATCGGCCGAATCGAAAGAAAGATTCGCCGCGGACCGATCGAGAAGTCATTCGACATTCGAGTCAAGCAATGTTCCATTCGCCATGATCACTTTGATTATCCCATCCACCATATCAACGGCTTGATTCAGTCTCGGGACAGCGTGTTTACGTTTTCCAACTTAACCGGAAAAAACGGCTCGGGCACAGTCATTTGTAATGGTGGCTGGAATCCAACTCAGGGGCTGGGGGTGCGATTCCTTTGCAGCTCAATTCCACTGGACGATCAATTACGATTTGCCTTGAAACCCGAGATTCGGGAAATTTGGAACGGATTTCGACCGCGCGGGACGCTCGACGCGTTGCGTGTGGACATGACGCTTCCAATCAACCAGCGTCACGTCGATATAGTCGTAGAAGCCAAAATGAACAAAACGACTGAAGCCACCCAAGCCAACTACGTCTCGATTCACCCGGTCTGGTTCCCTTATCAAATCAATCACGTGGTCGGCACCGTCAACATTGGTGACGGCGAAATAAAGTTGACGGATATCGAAGGTAAGCACCAGAAAACCTGGATCGCTTGCCAGGGAAGCGGTCGCTACAACGAAGAACACTGGTCGGTGAAACTGGACGAGATGTTTGTCGGAGGACTTAAAGCAGATGAAGATTTTCTCAAAGCCATTCCCAGCGGTCTGGCGACATCTGTCGAGAAGCTCCAGTTTGACGGGCTGATGACAGTCAAAGGAGAACTGTCAGTCGCGGGCTCGAAACAGATCAATCATCGACTTCCAAACTCGCCTGCCAACCAACTAGACCGATTGGGGCACTATCAAAATCAGTCCAGCCTGAGGAGCACTCGCGCAGGTTACCGACCTGTTGAGCAGGCGACAACATTGGCTTGGGATCTGGAGCTGGTGCTCAATCAAGCCAAGATGCAGGTCGGATTTCCGATCGAGAATGTGTTTGGCGGCATCAAGCTTGTCGGCATGTACGACGGTCAAAACGCTTCGTGTCGTGGCGATTTGAACATTGATTCGCTCACGTTGTACGACGTTCAAGTCACCAAGGTCAGCGGACCAATTTGGCTGGACAACTATCAAACCGCTGCCGGCGTATTCGCCAACGCAGTCACGACTCCAGATAACCAGAATAATATCGACCCGTTAGTTAGCTCCGGTCGACCACCACACTCGTTGACTGGAACGATGCAAGATGGGACCGTCCATTTTGATGCCCAGATGAGTACCAGTGCCAAGGGTGAATTTTACCTGCAAGCCACACTGGATAACGGATCGCTGAAAGCCGCATGTTGCGAGATCGGTTCGCAGCTTAAAAACATCGAAGGGCGAAGCTTTGCGGCAGTTCGCATGGCCGGTGATACCACGGGTACCCATTCGTATCGGGGCGACGGAAAAATTGAACTTCGGCAAGCCAAAATTTATGAGCTTCCTGTTTTTCTCCAAACGCTTAAAACACTCAAGATCCGGCCAGCCGAGAAGCACGCGTTTGACACTGCAAATATGGACTTCGTAATTCAAGGCGAAACCATTGATTTCAAGAAAATGGAATTCTTGGGGGATGCTATTTCGCTCATTGGAAACGGAAAGATGAATATCGACTGGGACATCGATTTAAACTTCTATTCGATTCTCGGCCGTAACAGAATCAATATTCCCTTGATCAGCGAGTTGTATCGGGCTGGAAGCCAAAAAGCGTTGTGGATCAACGTGACTGGAAAGCTGGACAATCCCAAAACCAATCGCTATGTCCTGCCGCAACTAAACAATTCGCTTCAACAGATTTTTCAGCCCCAACAAATCGCCGCCAGTCAAGGAACTGGATTGGCGAGTCGATTTGAAAATCCCTACAGCGCCAGCCCTGAAACCTCAGCATCCAACTCGCTGTGGCCAGCCGGATCTCAATCACTTAACGGATACAGCAACTACGGTGTTTCCGATGTTTCTTCCAACCAATTGAGCTCGCAAGCGACTACGCAGGCAACGACGGTCGGAACACCAAATTTCAGGTCACCTTCAGCAGGAACCTATTTTGACGCGGCAACTCCACGAGAGGCCCAATCGAACTTTTCAAACACACTCTTTCGTTAAACATAAAATGAAAACTGACATTACATCAGGCATCAGCGGCGCAGCCGGAACACCGTTGTCTCATCAGGCGATTCAGTCAGGCAGAGACTCTGGCAAAACCGTGGCAGGAAAGTTAAAAGCCAGTGAAGCTATTAGCGACACACTGGAGACAACCGACCGGGAAGCCGACGGTCGACAGACGCTGGTGATTCAAACTAAAAACACGAATCACCAGCCCGAAGATGATCAATCTGAAGAACCCGGCGGCATTGATCTGGTCGGATGATGCGCCGCCGCCTTGGATTCGACCTTTGAGTTAAAGCAACTCAGGGAGTTCAGATAAAAACCGAACCTACGTTATCGTTCAATAAACTGCCAAAAAAGAAGGCCCGGTTGTCAATTAACCGAGCCTTGAAAACTAAATGTTGAACCAAGGTCCAATTACTGGCCAAGATCAATTTTGATTTTGCGAGGCAAAACCTTCTTCGATTTCGGCAGCAGGATCGTCAGCAAGCCGTCTTTGAATTCAGCTTTGATTTGGTCCGGCTCAACCTGCTTGGCGAATTCGAAAACTCGCTTAAACGTTCCAGTCAAACGCTCTTGCTTGAGAGAAGTGACGCCTTCCTCAAGTTGGACTGCTTTTTTCTCACCGGAAATTTCCAAACGAGTTTCTTCCATCTCGACATTGACGTCCGCAGGATTGACGCCCGCAAGTTCGACAACGACTTGGTAGCTGGAGTCTTGTTCAGTTACTTCGACGACAGGGTTGAAACCAGAGGTGGATGAAGCGGCCTGGTACTTTTTAGCTCGGTCACCGAAAAGTTGTTCGACCAGGTTCTCCATATCAATTTGAATGTCACCAAACGGTGTGGCGATACGATTGTGTTGATTAAGTTTCATCATCTTCTCCAAAAAAGTGTTTAGAGTCGGCTGACGGAATGTCAGAAGACTTAAATATCCCACCAGAACATTACGCAACTGCCGTGCCAAACTGGCGAAGGAAACGCGAACCAACGGGTAAAACGCGTTCAAACCTGAGCAAATATCCGATTCGATCAATGAAGTTCGAGCCGAACGACAAGCGTTCATGAACGGCTTCGATGTGCCTCAAACTGACCTCAAAGCCGATCATGGCAGGCGAAAGAAAGGGCGGTCGCAAGCTCAGTCGAAGTCGCTTATCAAAACAATGCATGGGCTCAGCCACAAAGTTCAACGCTAAAGACCTTGATCAAGCACAGAGTAGCGACGTCACGATCCAAAGCTGCAATGGAACGACATCATCGATCCCTGTTGAGGAGCAGGTACTAATAACTCGCCAAATACGAGCCCCATACTGGTAAACTTTGCGCTTTTTGCGAGTTGAGACGATATCGCAATCCTTAGCAACCAGCTAATCTCTCACGACATTTCCAACAATAACGGGGCCAAAGGTTTTAAGAGGTCGAATAAAGCTTCGTTAGCCAGTCCGGGAAATTTGTATGCGCATCGCTTTGTCAAAAATCTTCAAAAAGCCATTTCGATTAATATTGATTTCAATCGTGACTTTTCTTTCTGCCCTCGGGCCCGCCGATTCTTCGGCTCATGGCCAAGAATGTAAAAAAGCGATTCGCGACTACCGAGATGAGCGAATATTCAATTACCAGCCTCAAGACCCGTGGTATCGCGGGAAGCTCTTCAACATCCACACGAAACACTACGGTCGTTTCTACAACTGTGACAATCAAGAGGACAAACGAAACTCGCCGTATATCCACTGGAAACCGCATTACGAAAATGACTTCCCGCCTCGAATTGGTTTCCGCGAAAACCTTCGACGCGACATTGCCGAAATCAAGCAAAGGATAAGTGACGGATCAGGTGGATGCTCGGCTTCATGTTCCTGCTGGAAAGGTAGACAACATTCGACACCAGCAAGTTGCCCGTGCGCTCAATGTTCGGATCCAAACTCTTGCCCAAGCCTTACCGATCAACCGATTGACAACTATTTGCAGGCCAAAAATCCAACTTCCCGGTCCAGACAACCGCAGCATCATTCGACGTTGGTCGAAAATTACGGCGAAAGAAAGTACGGGTTATTGTCGGGAAAGATTTTCCAACCGACCGAGTTAAAACAAACAGATTCCGTCGCTGCTAAACAATCTGGCAAAGTCGAAACTGTCGCCAAGTTGCTTCAACAAGATCCTGATTCAGATACCAAGCAAATCAAGTCACGATCACTTGTGGCAACTCCGTCCAACGTTCCAGACGCCTTGTCTTCTCCGAAGCCCTATTGGCGAATCAAACCACCCAGTTCGAGTACACCCAAGGTGGTCAAACGACCTGAGCTCTGGACTCGGTACAAGTAATGCTGACAGCGAATTTTGAGTTGTGAGAATTAAACCGGAAACTTGCCCTGAGTAGCTTCCCTACTAAAAATTGAAACACGATTTTTTTCTTAATGGACAGGCTGCCTGAACTGCCATTGATAGCTGTTGCTTGTTAAACTATCGCTTACTCATTGGTTACAATTGCCGACCGAGCCCAAGCTGACTCAGTCTTGGGAAAAGTAGCGGACGAGGTTGAAAGTCCTGCGGCATATCAGTGAGACGGGCTCCGACCATTGCACAAAATTAAGTTTCAAATCCATTTCTAGTCATTTTTCCTAATTGCCATCCGGCTACGGTTCACCAGAGACAATGAAGATTCAGTGTCAGCATTGCGCTTCTAAGTTCGAAGTACCTGCAAAATTCTACGGAAAACGAATCAAGTGCCCGAAATGCAAGGGGGCTATCTCAATACCCAAAGAACCGGAATCGCCTGACAAGGAAAACAAAACTGAGGACTCGCCAAGTGATGTGTCTGGTGCCGCTCCTGGGAAAACCACGGTCCCCAGCGAAAAGATCAGGACATCGTGCTCCAATTGCAACGTAAAGTTCAAAGCTCCTTCGACGTTAATTGGAAAAAGAGTTGCGTGCCCCAAATGCAAGAGTCCAATTACGATAACGCGCGAGTCTACCTCGCCAAAGCCGGCCACAAAAACTCAAAAGCCATCGGCCACACCCACTGAACAACCGACCAGCGCACGGATCAAGCAACCAGAAAAACCTCCAGCTGGAGAACCTCGCTCAGCCCCTGCAGTCGCAACTGCTCCCGGAGACAAGATCAAGACATCGTGCTCCAATTGCAATGCGACGATCAATGTTCCCCCCAAGCTGATTGGAAAACGAGTCGCTTGCCCCGGATGTAAGCAGATCATTCAACTTACCAGACCCGTTGAATCCGGCCCAACGACTTTACCCCCTGCCGCCACACCTGATTCAGCGCAGACTAGGCGACCCGAAGCAGACTCAAACGAATCGTCACCACCATCTTTGAGCGCGGGCTCGGAGGTGGCTGAAGAATCGAACTTCGTAACTGAAGTTGATCGCGAACCTTACATTGAGCGTGATTCGCGTGAACGAGAATCTTCATCGAGGCGAAGTTCATCTTCGAGATCAAAACGCAAAAGATCATCGAGATCGAGACGGAAATCAAAAAAAGAACTCTCTCTTGGCGCCAAAATCATGCAGTTTGTTTCGGGCATGGTGGTTGCGGTGGGAGGCTTGGTTCTACTGATGGCTTTGTATCTGCAATTTTTTGACATACCCGGAAAATCGGACTCGGAAGATGACCTGACCCAATTGAATGGTGGAACGATTGCCGCTGGCACAAAGGCAGCTCCACGGGTTGTAGCACCGATCACGGTGACAAACATAAAACCGCGAGAAGCGTTAGCACCATCGTTAAAAATGTTCGCTGGGGCTCCCAACGTTGCGGCGGCTTCCTCTCAATCCAAAAAACTCAAGTTCAACGTAATTGGCAAATCCGGATTCCCACCAGACACTGAATTTGAAGGACTTCCCAAACCCCAACGTTTTACTGGTCAAGTGATAGTCAGCACGAAGCCGTCTACCAGTTTCAAAATTGACAACCGTTCACAGCAACCAGATTTTTTCCCTCCCGAAACTATCGCCTCAGGCCTTAGGCTTCCCGAAGGACTGTACATGGTTCCGCTTGCCGTGATCCAATACGCCGATTTTACAACTGTCTTTGATGGCGATAACAATTATGACCTGATCCCGACACGGATCATGAAAAAAGGCAACCTTGCAATTTTTCGTTCACTCAAGCGACCAGACTTTCCACGGGTTATCGCTTCAGACGCTGGAGCTCTAAACGAGAACACAAAAGGCGTATCTTTGATCTGGGTCGATCGGAATTCGGAAATTCACATCCTCGAAAACCTTGATGCCATCGGTTTGGATCCCGAGTCGAACGAAGTTACCTTTGAACTGCCAAACGATTCAGTCGGCGGGGTTATCGTTGATGATGCAGGAAGAATCGCAGCGATCGTTTCGAGTGTCAAAGACGGCATTGGAACGGTGAGACAGATGTCTACTGTCCTCATCGACACGCACGTCACAGCAAGGGAGGTTCTCGACTTTTCGCGGCTTCCGGTATCCAAGGACAAAGCGGGAAAACTTCAGGAAGCGGCCGCATGTTTGGTTCAAGTTCATTCCAAACGGAAGCAGTTGACCTCCTATGCTACGTTTGAGTCGAAAATTGAGGCGTCACGGGAAAACGACGAAACATCAAAAGAATTATTTAACGATCAGTTCGAAGTCAACTTCACCGAAGCTGGCCAGATTGTTCATTTCTCAATGACTCAAGGAACAGGCTATCGCCTACCAGGCTTTCTGGGTTATCCGGCGATGGCTTCGATCGTCGAGTTTCCCGCAACTCCGGGCAAAACTGAATGGCAAGTCAAAAAACTGCTTGAACTGGGCACCGAAGGGAATGAGCTTATTCTTGTTCCCAAACAAAGTGGTTCGAATGAGCTACAGAATATCACCCAGACTGATGATTACCGGATTCTTGAAGACACGGCAGACTATCTAACGATCGAGCGAAAATACATTGCCAAATCGGCATCGACTCAGGCAGACCAGAAGTCGCCAATTTGGGAGATTCCGGCCGGCTTTCCTTTTCAAGTCGAGGGCAAGTTTACCTACCGCTACGACAAAGCCTTGAAGTTGGCGACATCGGTAACCTTTGAAGGCGTCGAGCAGAAGCAAGTCTCCGAGGACTTGGTTCTCCCGCTGAGTTTAAGCTTTAAAATGGAAGCCGTCTCGGAAGAAGATCAGCAAGAACAGGTTGAAGCCAATTAAGCTGATCGCAGAAACGGTGTTGTTGGAAGTTCGATATTTCGTCACTTACCCCGTGATTCAGGGAGCCAACTCTCTTGGCGCTCAACAACACTAGTGGTCCGTCAATCCTGAAATGAATAGCAAAACGGGTGCCATGCTTCACGCTTGCGTGAGCATGCTTACGCGAACGTAAACATGGCACCCGTCAATTCAGATCTGACAGACCACTAGGCCCACAAAACGATCACCAGCTACTTCAAAACAGCCAACGCCTGTTCCAGATCGGCAATGATATCCTCAGCGTTTTCGATTCCGCATGCCAAGCGGATCATATTGTCAGTGATTCCAAAACTGGCACGCTCTTCTGGAGAATAACCCCAATAGCTCATCACCAGAGGCTGCTCAATCAACGTCTCGACGCCGCCAAGACTCGGCGCGATCCGCGCCAGCTTTGCCGCATCGACGACCTTGGCCGTTGATTTCCAATCGGCATCGGCGACTTCAAACGTAATCAATCCACCGTAACCTCGCATCGTTTTTCTGGCAATTTCGTGATAGGGATGCGATTGAAGCCCTGGATATAAAACACGCGAGACACCGGGATGCTGCTCCAAATACTCGGCTACCGCTTGGCCGTTCTCGTTATGTCGCTTCATTCGCAACTCAAACGTTTTGAGTCCACGTTCGAGAAGGTAGCAATTGTGCGGCGAGTTAACCGCGCCCATTACGCCGCGAAGCTCCAGCACCGATTCAAGCTTTTCTTTACTGCCAAGTACGACACCGGCCAACAAGTCATTATGTCCGCCGTAGTATTTCGTGGCCGAGTGCATCACGTAGTCGACCCCAAAGCCGATTGGCTGAATGTTGTACGAAGTCGCCAATGTGGCGTCGATCAACGTCTCAACGTTATGCTCTTTTCCGATCGTGGCAAAGCGATCCAAATCAAGAATACTCAAGTGGGGATTGGTTGGCGATTCGCTGACCAACATTTTGGTATTGGAGGTGATCGCCGCTTCCATCGCATCATAGTCGCCCGTTTTAACTTGACGCGTCACTATCCCGAACCGGGATAAATGCTTGCGACAATATTCGCGGGAGCGATGATAACACTCGTCGAAGAAAATAATTTCGTCACCAGCGCTGAGCTTTGCATTGAATAAGCCAACCAGTGCCGCCATACCGCTGGAAAACAGAACCCCAGCTTCAGCCCCTTCAAGCGCGGCGAGTTTTTGCTCAACGACTCGCTCACCCGGGACGCCGTAACGACCGTACTCGCCGCGTTGTTCACTGTTCTCAATAAAGTCGATGATCGACTGAGTATTTTCAAACGTAAACGTAGAAGCCATCACAATCGGATCAGTAATCGAATCGAGCGGTTTCTGCCGCGCTTCTCCAGCATGAACTGAAACTGTCGAGACGCCTGGTCGAGGCATTTCGACTGACAGCTCAGTCGCTTTGGATATTTCAGATGATCTGGGGTTTGATTGAGAGCTTGACAACCGTTTCGCTCCTGAAAATTCTGCTGTGGACATCGCATACTCCATGTTGCGCGACTATCGAAATTACAAACAAACAAGCGCAACGCCATGTTGTTGTGAGTTGTGGAGATTCGCTAACGAGTGCAGTCAAACTGGTGACCCATCGAGCGTGCGCCGAAGATCGATTCGATCTAATGGCGAGATTCAACCTGATAAGGCGAAATTCTTTGAAGGCTCTTTAGCAGATAAAGGCTGCAAGCGGCTAACAAATCCCTGTGCGACGACTATACCAAGACAAATCGAAAATCGACATGGGGAAAATTACCAGCGAAAGCGAATTGAGCGAAAATCCAATTTTCGCCGAGGAAATACCGGCGTTCGCGAGGCCGAAAAATATCGCAGCATTCGGAAATTCTTGCCGCGCAACCTCCGTGTCAATCTGTGAAGATCTGTGGCTAAGAAACCTTGGCGATTGGAACTTAGGGGAATCGTTCTGCCACGAATCACACAGCGGTATTTTTTCTTCGCGCCTGTCGAATCAAAACCCGAGATCAAAAAAGAAGCTCAGCCTGAGACATCAAAGGCAAATCCTCCCAAAGCGGAGACTAAACCGATGGCTGAGAAAAAACATGATGACAAACAGGCATGATCAACTGAGATTGCCACAGCAATTTCTCTTTTCAAGTCGTCAGTTTTGGCCAACAAATCGCAGAACTAAATTAGGGCCAAGGATCGGGTACCACGCCCTCAAGTGACTTCTCAAGCGCTTTATGAAATTCTTCGTCTTTGAATTCGGCCTTGGCAGCTGCGGCGAAATCTTTGGCCTCAGCCATTCTGTCATTCACAGCCAGGAGTGCCACTATCATCGTCGCATCGGTCGTGAATTTTTTCTTCACAAAATTACTATGTGAAGCTTTCCAGGAACTGCTGGATTCCTCCACCATTTTTTTGCCGTTCGCATAACTCTGGACTATATTTGAGAGCACGATTTCGAACGAAATAAACTTGCTGCATATTTTGTACTCTTTACCAAGCACCAACGCCTTTTGAGCCTGGGCATAAACCTTCTTTGCTTTTTCCGGTTGCTTCTGATCCAACAACTTAAATGTCTCAACGGTTTTTTGTGGTTCGCCCAAATAGTCGTTTATCGACTCAATGTCGGCAAACAAACTCATGATATCTTCGTTCGCGATGACTCTTTCTGTTGACTCGTCACGGATTTCCTTCAACTTTTTGAGTGCTGGAGGATACGCTTCGCCAAGTTCGACCCAGTGGGAGAGCGCAAAGGAACCCCGAACTCCACGTTGTGAAGGCTGGATTTCTAACGCGTTCTCATGATACCAAACCTGCTTCGCTAACGCCGTTTTATATTCTCCAGCGCGTGCGTCAGCACGAGCTTCATTAAGAATCGTAGAGGGATCAGGGTTTTTGGGTGGCGACCAATCGCCTGTCTGACACATCGCGCTCAACAGGACGAGGGGAATCATGAGGAAACGCATGAGCATTCCTTGGTTGGATTGCGTGATAATTTTCTGTACGACATGTTATCGTCCATCACGGTATCAAATCAAGCATTCTAATCGCCCAGTACCATGGGCTTAATGGCAACACAGCTGCACCTTCGAATGCTAAACAAAAATAAGGCTGACTCAATCGAGCCAGCCTTTTTTGTAGGGCCTAAGTATTAATTAAGGTTACGGTTTCGACGACCGACCCCACGCCTTATGGAGCGGCGGCTAAGATATCGATAAAGCTTGCAATATCAAAAAAATCAACGACGCCATCCTGGTTAGCATCCGCTTCGGCTTGATTTCCTTGATATGCCAAAACCGCAATAAATGGCGCAATGTCGAAAAAGTTAACGGTATTGTCCAGATTTACATCACCTAGCAGTGGTGATGCTGTCGAGACATCAGCAGTGAAGATACCTTGGCTACCGTCGGTGAACGACAAAAGAAGCGCCATTGTTCCAGCGTCGTTAAGACCAGCTTGTGATAATTCGATGGATCCAACCGTTCGTTCTTCGGTGGAGTTATCGGCTAGCGTGACCGTGATCTGGTCGCCTTCCCGGAGGATGCATCGCAATTGGCCAGCAACGGAGGTGAAGAGTGCCCCGTCATTGCTTTCGTTTACCACAGGCCCCGTTCCCGTTCGCAATGCGGCCGTGAACGCGATGGTCCCCGGCGCATTGATTGACGGAAAAAGACTGACGTCAGCGAATTCTGCACCATCTGCCAACCCTGGAGCGGGGGTGTTTTCCCGGGCGATCAGCCCCAACGACGAGCCTGCGCCCGCTGTTGGGCCATAAATCGCTTCGCCGGCATCAATAAACTCCCCCGTCTCCGCCTCCGTTCGTAGCAACACATTGAACGTCACGTCGCCTGACGCGTTGATTGCAGGAGCAAAGAAGGCAGCGTACATCGCACCATTGGCCCCCGGCGCTGCGTCGCCTTCCCGGGCGACCGGCCCCAACGGCGAACCTGGACCGGACGTTGGACCGAAAATGGCTTGGCTACTGGAGCTGTTCACCACAGGGCCCGTGCCCGTACGCAACCCTCCAAGGAATGCCACGTCCCCTGACGCGTTGGACACAGGAACAAAGAAAAAATCGAACTCAGAGCCGTCATCCACCCCTGGGGCTGGTGTGTCTTCCCGAGCGATCGCGTCTACGGGCGAACCTGCACCCGATGTCGGGCCGAAAATCGCAGCCCAATTGCTGGGGTCGACTGGAGGTCCCGTCCCTGTTTGCAAGATCGCCAGGAACGACGTGCCTCCAGAATCGTCGAGCGAGCCAACACTACCTAAGAATTGATACTCTGCCCCGTCGGTTCCTGGGGCGGGGGCATTTGCGATGGCGACCAGCCCCAGTGGCGAACCCGCCCCCGACGTTGGACCGAAGACCGCACATTCGCCGTTCAACAAACGCGCCCCGAACGCTACGTCCCCTGAGCCGTTGATTGCGGGAGGATCGTCTCTAAAGATGACGTCAAACACCTCTCCACCAGTCCCAGGAGCCGTGGCTCCGGTTATCGCAAGCATCCCCAGCGGTGAACCTACACCCGAC
Source organism: uncultured Pirellulaceae bacterium (assembly GCA_964433035.1). GTDB lineage: Bacteria > Planctomycetota > Planctomycetia > Pirellulales > Pirellulaceae > Mariniblastus. The sequence goes on from CAYSQZ010000009.1 coordinate 13,405, forward strand.
GTCGGACCGAAAATTCCCGACGTCTCGAGTTGCGTATTTAGGCTCGCCCAGAACGCGACATCCCCCGTCGCATTGATCGAGGGGAACTCGAAGTCCAGAAAGTCGCCATCAGCTACCCCTGGTGCCGAATCCCCACTCAACACAATCTGACTGAAGTTCACTTGGGCAATCATCTTTGACGGCCCCAACAGGACCAACAACACAAACAGGCTACGCAATAACAACATCAATTCCTCTCTCTATTTTGAATATCTCACGCGACCTACCAGCCTATTGTGAATATCCTCGCAAAACAACCCTTAGGTTATGGGCAAGCAGCATAGAAAGGCAGATAAAAAGGCAGATAAGGGAGAATTTGAAGCTGGTTATCGAGCAAATTTTTGCCTCGCCGTTTCCCCGAACCTGTCCATTGGCGGCGCAAAACGTTGTCGACGGTGCGCCACCTTATATTTGCGCGGGTTCTAACGCCTGTTCTGCCATTGCGACCCACGGCAACGACATGCCGCTGCAATCCTGGTGAATTCTCGTTTCGTCGCTCCAAAATGTTCTAGGTTTTCATGTCAAATTTCAAATACCCAAGGTGCTGTCATGAAAACGTCATTCTTGCTATTCGTCGCTTTCGCCATCTCATTTGCCGCCACGATCGCATTCACGAATCCAGAGGTCCTTTCGTTTGATTCAGACACCACCACCTTCGCGAAGGCTGAATCGATTTCAGCGCAACCGGAGACAGCCAAACCGGAGACAGCCAAACCTCGAAGGAAAAAAACGAAACGTCGAAAATCAGACGCGAGTTCCAGCGGAAGTGACTTGGATAGCATACTGAAATCGTTTAATGCCCCGAGAGAAAAAATGAGTAAACGAGTACGGTCTGCTCCATCTCTTGATGTATCGGGTTGGAAAAATTCAAGGCCTCTGAGGATCGACTCGCTAAAAGGAAGAATCGTTGTTTTGAATTTCTGGACAACATGGTGTGGCTATTGTGTTGATGCTATTCCTCACAACAAAACACTGGCACGAAAGTATGGCAACAAGGGCGTTGTTTTGATTGGAGTCTGTACTTCCAAGGGAACCGAACTTATGTCAAAAATTGCCAAAGAAAACAACGTTCGTTACCCAATCGTAGCAGACAATAATCGCAATACGGGAAAGGCCTATAAAATCAAAGCGTATCCACGGTATTGTGTGATCGATGCGAATGGCAATTTGCGATTTGAAGACCTCAAAAAACGGGAAGTTGAAGCGGCGATCCAGTTTCTGCTTAAATAGAAGCTTGCCCTGCTTCCTCGCCAAGGGACCCGCCGTTGGTACACACGCAACGAACCGGCGGGCGCCTTGCCGCATGCTACGAACAGCGCCTAGCCACGTAAGGGGTACGGGTGGGTTGGAACATTAGTTATACTCACGACTCTGGGCAGCCGTTCATTTTCTTCTGACATCAGGAGCCCCCATGCGACGCAGAACATTTATCAAAGCAACTTCGGGTTTCACCGCTGCCGGGTTGGTCGCTTCGCTTTCCAAACCGCTTTTGGCTTTTCCTCAAGAGAGCATGTACAAGGACACCATTGGTCTGCAACTTTGGACGGTTCGCGACCAGATCAAAGCCAACAAAAAGAAAACGCTTAAAGCCGTTGCCGACGCCGGCTACAAGCAAGTCGAATTGATGGACGTTACCGACGCCAAAGATCAACTTCCGATCTGCAACGAACTCGGGCTTAAGGTCACTTCGGCGTTCATGAACTGGGAAGCCATCTGTAAACCTGGCAAGAAGGTACCATCACTTGATTCGATTGCTGAAGCCGCCGCTGCAGCCGGCCTCAAGCATCTCGTGTTCGGCTATATCGGCAAAGGTCACCGCGAAAAAGCCGACCAGTACAAATCTTATGCTGAGATTGCCAATAAGTTCGGTGAGTCGCTGAAGAAATCGGACATCCAGCTCTGTTACCACAATCACTCATTCGAGTTTGCGAAAATCGACGGTGAGAAAACTGGATACGATTTGTTGATTGAACGCTTGGACAATGAAAAGTGTAAATTTGAACTCGATGTTTTCTGGGCGAAGATCGCGGGCTGGGATCCAATCGAGACAATGGAAAAGCTTCAGGGGCGCGTTAGCCAAGTCCACTTAAAAGACCTCAAGAAAGGCACTCCCGTCATTTTTGACGAAGGCCAAGTTCCTCACGAAGCCTTTAAAGAACTCGGCAATGGCTCGATCGACATGGCCAAAGTACTTGCCAAAGCACAGGAGATCGGTGTCGAGCAATGTCACGTCGAGCAGGACCAGTCGCCTGATCCAATCGACAGTATCGGGCAGAGCATTAAACACTTTAATTCGATCAGCGAGTGAACCTCGCCCAATGAACCGACGGTTTGTTTTATTTTCCCGAGTCTGGGCCGTATTGGCGATTGCGCTTCTGGCCGCAACCTGGAAACTCTGGACGCCTCAGTCCTGCTTCCCTCAAATCCCGTTTTTTGAGTTTCTCATCAACGTGCCCGGCTGGACGGACTGGATTGCACTGACGATCGCCGGATTGAGTTTGCTGGCCTGCTTGTTGTTAAAGCCGCTGCCGCTTCAACCAATCGGCACACCAGCTCAACCCCGATCACAAAGAGTCGACTGGTTTCGAATTGCGCACTTGGCGCTGGCGGTGGCCCTTGGGTTTCTGGTTTCGCTTGATCAAAATCGCTTGCAACCGTGGGCCTATCACTTTGTGATTATTGGGCTGATAGCAGGACTGGCCAGCTCCGTAAAAGCAGCTTCATTGATACGCTGGCTCGCGATTAGCATCTACATCTATTCGGCGATCAGCAAATTCGATTACCAATTCGTCCACACCGTTGGCGATCAAATGATCTCCACGGTCCTTGGCTTTGTCGGTTGTGAAACGACCAACTGGTCTCCAGAATTAAAAACTAGGTTGGTTTTGCTTTTGCCGACCGGCGAATTGCTCGTGGGCATTGGCTTGGTAATTCCCCGGTTTCTTAAACTCGCGACCGTAGCAGCGATTGGCTTGCACGTGTCGCTCTTGATCATTCTCGGCCCTTGGGGGCTGGACCATCGACCAGGTGTTTTGATTTGGAATGTTTTCTTTATCTTCCAAGCCGCAATTCTGTTCTGGCCAGGTGCTCAAGCCGCCACTCAAACTAAAGATCCGACAATCAAAAGCGATCGCGAAGCAACGCTCCCGAATCCGGTCGGGCGACAAAATTTTCTGGCGACGTTAATTGCTGTTTTTGTCCTGATTTTTCCACTGACTCAGTGGATCGGAATTTGTGACCATTGGCCTGGATGGCAAGTCTATTCGCCAAGCAGTAGCCGAGCGCAGTTGTTGAACGATCGTTCGGTTTCACAATGGTCCATCGAAGAGCTTGGCGTTCCGGTGTATCCGCAGGCAAGACTGCAACTGGCGATTGCATTGGCGGCGATTGAAAAGAAATCCAACGATCCGCAGCGCGGCGATCGGGGAAGATTTCAAGTTGAATTGCGGCACCAATCGAATCGTTTCACCGGAGAGCGGGAAGACGAAATCCTGACCGGGCCTGACCAATTCAAGATGAAAGCATCGAAGTATTGGCTAAATACAAAAGCGCGAAAAATCTGGTTCGATTGCCAGTAACGCAACCGAATCAGATTTTCCTCAGCAGTTTAGGCCGCTTGGAAAGCGACCATCGCTATGACATTTAGCAATTGAGATAAACCTAAAAGTTCATCGTTGCAATCCAAGTCATCAGAATTACAGCGAGGAAGTTTGCGTTGTATCTAGGTGCTGTCGACGTTGTTTCGGGCAAACGTGTTTGAGTTTGCGTAGTACCAGTTTGCGTGGTACGGGTTTGCTGAGTTTGATCCATGATGGACCTCCATAAGACAGAGATGGGAAGGGAAGGGAAAAGGGTCGTCTGAAGCAATCAAGCTTCTTAGAAACCTAGGTTTCAAAAACAGCGCCGCGATTTTTGCATTTCCCAAAAAGCGAAGATACTGGACCAAAATTGGTATTTAGTTGGCTCAGCTGTTGGAACCGGAAAATTCCGACACGGTTGGATAGCAATCTGAACTTGCCACTAAGAAAAACTCTAACCTCAACAGCTTACGCTGCTTTGGCGTCGAGCTCTTCTCGACCGGTCGACGAATTTACAATCGAGTAGGCCTGAGAAGTTTGCCGCTGCGAATCGGGCTTGGAATCGAAAAAGACCCTGCTGGTTCGTCTGGCGCGAACAAACGATTGCTCTCCCAGCATCTTTTGATTCGACTCAGCCCAGTCCTCAGCTCGAACGGTCAGATCGTTCAACAACTTTTGCACGCTGGTTCGTTTTGCCTCAAGTCGCTTTCGGCCGCACTTGGCAGGAATATGAATCTTGGGACCAAAAATACAACGCAGCCGCGACTTGTGAGTCGGAATCGCCAGACGATCCCAGGTTTTCAAGCGGTAACTATTGGTAATGCCCAGCCCAACTGGTACCACGGGCATACCCAGCAACGAAGCCAGATAGATTGGCCCAAGCGCCATTTCCCGGCGCGGCCCGCGTGGACCATCGGGCGCGATGGCGATGCTGGAGAACTTGGAGTTGGCTTTCATCTTGCGGATTGCAGCCGAACCGCCACGGCTAGAGCTTCCTCTGACGATATTTAACCCCAACGCCAGTGCGGTCTGATTGACCCACTCTCCGTCACGATGCTGCGAACACAAAACCGTTAGCGGTGTATGTCCCCAGCGAGGCAGCACTCCAAAAATATATTCATGCCAAAACACAAATACGACGTGCTCGTTGTACTCGGGCCGAGCCGGATCAGTGGAGCGGTCGTAGTGGCAAATGCGATAATTCAACAGATCCAGCGCAGCGGGAACCAACAGGGAGTTAATCTGCCCTGCGATCTTTTGTGAAAACGTTGCTTGTGAATCGTCGCTCAACTACTCAGCATCCTTGCTGTAAAACTCAATTTGAATTTCGAAAACGTCGGTTATCCACTCCAAATACCACTGAAGACTTCCGTCGCCGGTCCGGTCATAAACACATGGTTGGTATCTTCTTTCCACTCCAGCAGCAACGTTCCACCGAGCAGATGATTGGTCAATTTTCTATCAGTCCGGCCCGAAAGCACACCCGCCACACAAACGGCACTTGCTCCGGTCCCACAAGCCAATGTCTCACCCGAACCTCGTTCCCACGTTCGTTGACGAACCTCACTGCGAGAAACGATTTCGATAAATTCGACATTGGTTCTAGCTGGAAACCGAGAATCATTTTCGATCTGCGGCCCGACTCCGAGAACCAGTTCATCGGTGGCTTTTTCTACAAAGATCACACAATGCGGATTCCCCATCGAGACACAAGTGACTTCGAACTCGTGTCCTCCAGCGGACAAAGGTACGTTAACGACATGGTTGTTGAACTGGGAATTGCCAGCCAGGTTGGTAGGAATTTCGGAGGCTAGCAAAATTGGTTCACCCATGTCGACACGGACTTGCTGAACTTTACCGTTTTCGGCTTCAACGTCCAATGCCAAGATTCCGGCCCCAGTCTCGATATTTAACTGTTCTTTCTGGCAAATCCCGTGGTCATACACGTATTTTGCGACGCAACGGATTCCATTACCACACATTTCGGCTTCGCTACCATCTGCGTTGAACATCCGCATCTGGGCATCGGCCCGCTCGGAGGGGCAGATCAGAATCAACCCATCACCGCCAATGCCCTTGTTGCGGTCAGCAACGGCTATCGAGAGCTTTTGAGGATCAGCGGGAATGTCATTATTAAAGCAATCGACGTAGACGTAATCGTTGCCGGCTCCGTGCATTTTCGTGAACTGCATTTTACTTTGGTATCTGGTTGGACTGGATAGTAAAGCCTTTATTGTCACCGGCGATGCCGGATTGCTCAAGGCAAAATATGCGGTAGTGGACGAGGTTAGGAAGCCCTGCGGCACGTCCAATACGTCCAATTATAGTGCCTTGGTTTATACCGGGGCCAAGCCGGTGTAGCATGGAGCGGATTGGCTTGGGAGCTTTTATCTACATCCATTGACGGCAACGATTTCCCAGTAGTAGGTCCAACGCAGGCTTTTTTTCTTGACTCAGCCGAATGAAAACCCATTTCAAGCGCCTTCGGATTACTCGGTAACCCCCTCAGCAACGCTTGCCGAACTGGCGGACAAACAACCTATCAGCGTGCCATGGGTGCTGACCAAATGGGCAGTGGTTTGCTCGATTAGCGCCGCACCGAGCTTTGTTTTTGGTTTAATCTTGGCCAATGATTCACGGGCTACTGAGATCGCCGGCATGATCTTGGGAGTGATTACGTTTATTCTGGCTTACACTTGCTTCGAATGTAGTTCGCGATTTCAGGTCTTAATTAAAAAAAGACTTGTTCGCTACGCAGCGCGAATTGGCTACGCGACGAGAATGTTGATCTCGGTCGTCTTTCCTTTGGGCTCCTACATCGACATTCCGACCGGCATGCTTTCGGTTGAAATCGCAAATTTTGTTTTTGGAGACCAGAGCGGGGCAAGCGAGAGCCCGATAATGTCGTTCGTGTGGTTTTACAGTACCACGCTGATTCAGGGTTTTTTACTCAACGTCATCCTGCTGGTGTTCATGACTGTCGTCTATGGAATTGCCGTGCTTTTTTCGCAGCCCGATTGAAACCCGTGGTCTGCCAAAAATAACGGCGCATGCTCTCCCGAGCATGCGCCCATGTGAAACATGGGCGCCGAAACACAGGCTCCATTTTTTAACCGGTCAACTCGGTCATCGGACTGCTAGGCTTTGTCCCAAAACCGTCACAGTCGCCTTATGCTCAGCGAAAGTAGCGCGAACGCATCCTTTCGCAGCGGGAAGAGTGGAAACGCGCGGGGCGATGCCCACGCGGTTAAACGAACCGCGTCCTTGCTCGTTTAACCGCGAGGACTTTAGGACAAAGCCTAGAGGTAATTCAAACCAGCACGAAGAACCAAACGCGAACTAAGCGCTTTGCTGAAACTTACGCTTCGTCGCCCGCCTTCAACCAAGGTGTCAATGTTGGCTCATACGGGCAAAGTTCAGCTGCGGCGAAATACAAGTCGATCTCACGCGCTGCAGATTCTGGGCTGTCGGACGCATGAACCAGATTCATCTGCCGACTGCTACTAAAATCTCCCCGGATCGTACCTGCCGCTGCCTTCAAACCATTGGTCGCACCAAGCATATCTCTGACAACACGGATGACTTCCAAGCCCTCCAAAACCATCGCCACGACTGGGGCACCGGTAATAAATTCTTCCAAGCCACCGTAGAACGGCTTTTCTACGTGCTCTGCGTAGTGCTTTTTAGAAAGCTCAGGTGTAACCTGGATCATCTTCATGGCGACAATGTTTATCGCTTTTTCCTCAAAGCGGGCGATAATCTTTCCAATCAAACGACGCTGGACACAGTCAGGTTTAAGCAGAATAAGTGATCTTTCCATCAGAACGGGGCAGCCTTTAATAAACGGGTGATTTAAGGGTAGTTTAAAACCATTGTGGACTGCGCTTTAGCAATCCGGACAAAGAAAACCAAACAGAATACCGAGCCGACAAATAAGCCGATCAATCCCGGAAATTCACAAGCCGATCTTAGCCCCCAATGGTTTTGGGAAACCGGCATTCTAACAGAGAAATCCCTCTTTCGAAAACGCCCTATATTTGAGAAACTCGACGGGTTGACCTATAACTTTATTGTTATTGTTGTCATTCCGGAGCGAGCTTAAAGCCGATCCATTTTCATTCATCAGTCGTCAAGACAATCCGACCTGAAAAAACACGTTGAATTTGATCTGACGTCGACGACTTTCATTTGGCGGACTCTATAGCATATTGACTTATCGAGTTCACCTTCAAAGAAGCTGCCATGATTAGTGCAACCGATCAGTTCCCGCCTACATCGAAGCCGTCTGAGTCCGTTTCGGGCGTCACCGTACGCCTGGCTGGTGATTCCGGTGACGGAATGCAACTACTGGGAACCCAGTTGACCAATACTTCAGCTCTGTCGGGAAACGACGTTGCGACTTTTCCAGATTTTCCGGCTGAGATTCGAGCACCCCGAGGGACCCGGGCTGGCGTCTCCGGTTTTCAGGTACAGTTTTCGGCTGAAGAAATCTTCACTCCTGGTGACGGACTCGACACGCTGGTCTGCATGAACCCCGCGGCGCTGGTGACCAACTTGGGTGACCTCAAGAAAACCGGCATCCTGATCGTCAACTCGGATAGCTTTGAAGCCAAAGATCTAAAGCTCGCCAAACTGGACGAAAACCCGCTTGAAGATGGTACCATCGAACCCTATCGAACGATCAAAGTCCCAATGACGTCGATGACTCGAGGGGCCGTTGAACCGACCGGACTGTCGGTCAAGCTTGCCGACCGCTGCAAAAACTTCTTTGCCATGGGATTGGTGTTTTGGTTGTACGGTCGTGACGTTGAACCCACGCTGCGTTTCATCGAAAACAAATTCTCCGGCAAGCCCGAGATCGCCGAGGCTAATCGCTTGGCCCTCAAAGCCGGCTGGCACTTTGGCGAGACGACCGAGAGTTTTGCTTCCACCTATTCCGTGCCTGCAGCCGAACTTGCTGCGGGAACCTATCGCAATGTGATGGGCAACCAGGCATTGGCTTGGGGTCTGATCACTGCGGCCAAGATCAGCAACAAGGAGCTGTTTCTGGGCTCTTACCCGATCACACCAGCCAGCGACATTTTGCACGAGCTTAGCAAACACAAGAATTTTGGCGTTCGCACGTTTCAAGCCGAAGACGAAATCGCTGCCGTTTGTTCGGCCGTTGGAGCCGCTTTTGGTGGAAGCATGGCAATCACGACCAGCAGCGGCCCCGGAATCGCGCTCAAAGGCGAAGGCATGGGGCTTGGTTTGATTCTTGAGTTACCCATGCTCATTATCGACGTTCAGCGCGGTGGTCCGAGTACAGGGCTGCCGACCAAAACCGAACAATCTGATTTGATGATGGCGATGTATGGACGAAACGGTGATTCACCACTGCCGATCATCGCTGCTCGCAGTCCGGGCGATTGCTTCAGTGTTGCGATCGAAGCGTGGCGCGTGGCGTCCAAATTTATGGTTCCAGTCATCATTCTCTCCGACGGCTACATCGCCAACGGAGCCGAACCGTGGAAAATCCCGGACGTTTCGAAGATTGAAAAGATCGAAATCTCGCACCCCGACAAACCAAACGATGGCGACAACTTCCTGCCTTACAAACGTAATCAGGATCTTGCCCGCCCTTGGGCGCTGCCGGGAACTCCCGAGCTAATGCACCGCGTGGGTGGATTGGAAAAACAGGACGGAACTGGCAACGTCAGCTACGATCCAGACAACCACCAACTAATGACTGAAACGCGAGCCAACAAAGTTAATCTGGTCGCCGAGTTTGTCGATCCAGCAGAGATCGAAGGAGCCGACAAAGGCACGTTGGTCATCAGTTGGGGCGGGACTTATGGCGCCTGCCACACGGCGATCAATTCCTGCAACGCTCAAGGCATTGACGCAGGACATGTTCATCTACGCTGGTTGAATCCGTTACCCAAAAATCTGGGTGAAATCATCAAGCAGTATGATCGCGTTCTGGTTCCCGAACTCAACATGGGACAATTGCGTTCTGTCTTGAGACAAAAGTATCTCGTTGACGCCAAAGGCTTAAACAAGATCAAAGGCAAACCGTTCCAGGTCAACGAAATCGTCGACGCGATTAAATCACTCGCCAAATAAGCCGAACCAAGCCGAACCATTGGTTTGGTTTTTAACTGCCCCACTATTACAGATCGCTCTGAACCAAAAATTTACTTTTCCCAAACGAATCAAATTCAATGAGCAGCACTGAACTACCCGTCCTCAAACCAGCCGACTTCGCTTCTGATCAGGACGTTCGATGGTGTCCCGGTTGCGGTGACTACTCGATTCTTGCCCAAATGAAAAAAGTGCTTGCCGAAACCGGCAAGACACGCGAGGGCACGGTCTTCATTTCGGGCATCGGGTGCTCCAGCCGGTTCCCTTACTATATGAACACCTACGGCATGCACAGCATTCACGGTCGTGCGCCCGCCTTTGCGACTGGCCTCAAATCGACTCGCCCAGATCTCGACGTGTGGGTCATCACTGGTGATGGAGATGCACTGAGCATCGGCGGCAATCACTTCATGCACATTCTTCGTCGTAATCTCGATGTGAACATTATTCTGTTCAACAACGCGATCTACGGTTTGACCAAGGGGCAATACTCTCCGACTTCGAAAGTTGGAACGGTGACCAAGAGTACCCCGCGAGGCTCGATCGATCACCCGCTTAACCCGATCTCGGTCGCGATTGCGGCAGAAGCGAGTTTTGTTGCCCGGTCGATTGACACCAACATCAAGCACTTGGTCAAAACAATGATTCGGGCTTCGGAGCACAAAGGAACTTCGTTCATCGAGGTTTACCAAAACTGCAACGTGTTCAACGACGGGACTTGGGACTACGCCAAGGCCAAAGCAACCAAAGACGAAACGACTCTGGTTCTCGAGCACGGCAAGCCGATGGTCTTTGCCGGTGGCACGAAAGGTATTCGCCTCAACGGCTTTACTCCTGAGGTCGTCGAACTCGACAAGGTCGCCCAGGATGATTTGCTTTTCCATGACGAAACAGCCGACAACACTCAACTGGCATTTCTATTGAGTCGAATGCGGCATCCTGAGTTCCCGGAACCGATTGGTGTGTTCCGCCGCGCTGAACGTCCGTCTTACGATGAATTGATTAATCAACAAGTTACCGATGCAAAATCTGACAAGGGCGAAGGAGACTTGGCCAAGTTATTCACATCGGGCGACACTTGGACTGTTGCGTAGACATAGCTAAATCGTAATGGACGAGGCAACCAGCATTTAAGGGCCATCCGCATCAACAAACGAGTCCTGATTGTCGGCGAGTTTGGTTCCATCAACGGTGGCGAAAACTCACTGCTCGCGATTGCCCCTGAGCTCATTCAATCCGGCTGGCAGTTATCAGCAACCGTTCCAGGCGATTCGGAATTTGCGGCGGCCTTAACCTCAACCGGCATCGAAGTTCACCCTTGGTCGGTTCGCAAGTCTGACAGCTCACGGAAATCCGCTGAGCAGATATCCAGCCAGCTTGTTCAATTAATCGCCGATATCGCTCCCTCGATCGTCCACTTCAATAGCCTCTCGACCAGTCGCATTGGTGGTCCGATTGCCAAAGAGCTGGGCACCCCCAGCCTTGGCTACATTCGCGACATCATGAAGCTCTCAAAAAAGGCAATCTCGGATCTCAATCAAATTGATCGCCTTGTCGTAGTCTCAAACGCGACCCGCCAATGGCACATCGACCAGGGCATCGAGCCGGCGAGAGTCTTCACGGTTTATAACGGCGTCAACACCGAACTGTTTCGTCCGCTGTGCCTGAACCAGCCGCCTCCGTCGATCCAGCCAAACTGCATTCGCTCAGAGCTATCGATTCCTCAACAAGCGCCGGTCCTAATGTTCGTTGGGCAGATTGGAATGCGAAAAGGCGTTGACATCTTGATCGAATCGTTTTTTCAGGTCGCTGCTCAAACTGACGCCCACTTGCTGATCATTGGCCAGAGGCATTCTCAAAAAGACGAAGCGATCCAGTACCATCAAAATCTCGTTTCGGCAGTCGACTCTTCTGCTCATCGGGATCGCGTCCACTGGCTTGGTCGACGCAACGACGTCGCGGAAATCATGGCGCAGGCGACAATGTTGATTCACCCGGCGCGACAAGAGCCTCTTGGACGAGTTTTGCTTGAAGCGGCCGCCAGCGGACTGCCGATTGTGACCACCAATGTGGGAGGTTCAGCGGAGATTCTTGACTGTCTCGGGAAAGCCAACGAGGCTGACCTGGGTAGCTTGTTGGTTGATATTCCCATGCTGCCAGAAAATGAAACCATGAGTGCTGCCTATCGAAAGAACGAACTGAATCGTATACTAAGTATTGATATTAGCGAGCGAATCATGGGGCTTCTGCAAGAACCAAATGAGCTTGCCCGAATCAGCAAACAACTACGATTTCGAGCCGTCGACGCTTTCTCGATTGATAAATGTGCAGCGCAAATCGACCAACACTACAAGGCCTTGGCTGCGAGTTAACCCTGTCACTAAATCCGGTGACCTCTGTCGCTAACTTTACAGTGTCCTCTGTTTTAAATTAGTGAAGGAATTTTTAAGTTAGCTGGATTCACAAGATTCCGCGTCTGAGGTTCTCACTGTTTCTTTGTCCCTTGTTTCTTTTTCCGAACTGCTACCTGTCCAGCAACCATTTGGGTACAAAAGCCCGTCCGACATCGTCAAATATTCTACGTCGGCCTTGTGAATCATGTTGATTTCTTAACCCAATACAGACCAGTCTCTTGGCAGCGTGAGATAGCTACCAAATTCAAAAAAGAATCTCGCTCACCTTACAGTGGACGGGCTGAATTGACTGGCCGCACAGCTGAACGTTTTCAAGACTTTTTCTCAACTCTTTTTCACCGACCAAGACGTCTCGCTTCTGCCTGTTCGTCTGATCGCTGTTAGCCGCAAGACCCCACTTTGAAGAGTCGAGAATGAAGGAATAGCCCAGCCCGATCCTTGAAGTTAGGGCCATTGACTGCGAGAATAACGGTAGCAGCGGATACGCGTTAAGGAATATGAAGCGGCATGCCAAACGATTCAAAGACTGAATTTATTTCTAATCTGAAAAAGAGCGGCGCGATCGATGCTGATCGGCTTGCCGAATGGCTCGACGTCACCAAAGCCGAAACAGCCAGTAAGCTGGCCAAATATCTTGTCAGAGATGAGTTGCTCACGAAGTGGCAAGCCAAGTATCTACTCTCGGGCCGCAGCAGACTGGAAATTGCCAGTTATAAACTGCTTGAGCGCACCGCTCGCGACAAGCTTGGTGATCGTTTTTTGGCGGTTCACACTTCGTTGAACCGAAAAGTCGACTTGCAAGTATTCTCATCGGAGCTGACCAAGGACGAATCTCGCTGCAAACCGTTTCTGAAAAAAGCCAGCCAAATCGCCAAGTTGGATCATCCCAACCTAATCCACGCCTACGACATCGATCAGGAAGGCGGAAGGTACTTTTTGGTTACCGAACACGTCGCTGGTACAACGCTAGACCTGGTCCCCCGGTCAAAAATCGCCGAGGATGACGTGGCAAGGATTCTCAACCAAGCACTCAATGCGATCACCCATGCCCACGAGAATGATATTGTTCACGGCTGCATCAAACAGTCCGATTTGATTCTGGTCGACAATCGTCATTTAAAGATTCAAAACCTTGCCGTCTCTCCGCTGTGCGAGGACAGTGAACCAGAGCCCAAGTCAGATTTTAAAGCGATCAAGAAAATTGCCGTGTCGCTTCTGAAAGAAATTCCGGAGAAGAAGCGCACCGAAAAATATCGAGACCTTGTCAAAGTCCTCAACGCCTTCGACTACAAGGATCCAGAATCTATTGAAGCCACGTCCTCGGCATTGACGAACTGGGTTGGCTCGGACGATCTCGAATTGGCTTCGGCGGACGACCTGTTTTCCAACGATGGAAGTAGCCCTGAAGGTTCTTTCGACCGACCCACGACTGGAACAGTTAGCAAGTCACTGGGGCGGAAGAATAAGTCAGCCGAGTCGGACGACCAAACCGAGCAAGAGGATGAAGCCGTTGCCCAACCTGGCTATGCAGGTCGGCTTTGGCAGAACAATCCGGTCGCATTTATTGCCACCGTGGCTGTGTTAGGACTGGGTTTGATTGGCGGGTCGGCGTTGGGTATCCGCAGTTACTTCAACTCAGCCAGTCTGACCGCGGTAGCTGCCAAGGACCAATCGCGGACCAATGTCGTTAACCGACCGTCCGCTGACGAGGCAGATGCCGATAAGTCAGTAACCAGGAAAGCAAAAGATCCTCAAAACAAAGGGGTGACAAAATTCTCCAAGCCGGTTCTGAATTCCAGTGTCGATCTGGGCCCCTTGGGCGACAAACAGAAAGTTCCGGCCGGAACCGCGGTCAGGTTCCTTGGTGATGAATCGGGTGGCTTTGTAGAAATCGAAGTCGAGCTGCCCGAAAACAAAACGGCAATTGGATGGGTCGACTCCAGCATAATCGCTGACGCTGATGCCACCGTAATCAAAGCTGTCCAAAGCTCTCCACAGTTGGCTGCAAAGAAAACCGAAACCGACCTTGCTTCATCGGCCGGGAACATTCCCGCAAGTGAACCGGCTAATCGCTCAAATGATTCAGTTTTGAGCGAGCAACCGATCGAGCAACCTGAAGCCGCATCATCTCCGGCCCAAACGGCCAACAATCGCCTATTAGAAATCAACGGTATTGGCCCAAAATATGCAAAACATTTGAATAAAGCTGGAGTCAAAACATTGCAACAAATTGCGGCGATGAGTGGTTCAGATATCCAAGCCGCACTTCTCAAGGGAGGTTGGAGGGGACGGAGCAAGGCCGTCGAAGGCGTCAAATGGATCACACAAGCCAAAGAGATTATTGGAGATAAGACGCCGATAAAAGAGTCAGTCGTGGCCACCAAAGCCCCCGCAAAAAAAGCTCCCGTAGTTGACCTCAGCACTCCCTTCAAGAGATTTCCACGAGTGACTGACCTTCCTCCGATTACTGACACGAACGAGTTTAAGATCGCGCCACTAAAGATCAATCAATCTTATCTGCTAGGTGCTGAAATGATCTGCGAGCCTGGCGTATCGAAGACCAAGCTGATCTTTGAAATGTCGCGCACACCAGAAGACAAGCAAAAATGGATGGTCGGGGTAAAACGTCGCGCTAAAGAAAAGCCAGCGATCATCGCCGCGTTTAGAAAATCTCCTGACGCATTTTTCTTTCAGTGGCTCCCGGAAGCAGCAGAGAACAAGTACTCGGAGTTCTTGCGAAATTGCTTCGTCAAATTAAAAACCCCCGATGATGAAACGACCTATTTGACGCTGCGAAAACCAATTTTGATCCCAGACCTTCGCTTCACTGCTGAAAACATGACCAATCAAGCTGTGGTCGATATTCCCGCGCTTCCCAATTTGGAGAATATCGTCATCGAAGTCCTTCAGCCAAAAATCAAAGGCTTGAGTCTACGCCCCTACGTGCTGCAAATTGAACCGCGACGACCGGGGAAAATCGAGCTGAGCAGAAATGATAAAGGTAAAGGAATGTGGATTCAGATTTCGGGTGGGATTCGAAACAAACTCCAGCTTCAGACTAACGTGATGGCGATGCACCAAGGTCGAGAAGCCCCGATGTCCAGTCTTGAAGAAATCTCGGGGTTCATTGCCAACTTCCAACAGATCGCTGGCCAATTGGCGGAAATCAATGATGCCAAGCAAAAAGAAAAAGCGGCTAAAGGTCAAAGTAGAAAAAGCAAAGAACAGAACGCAGTGCTTAGCAACGAAAAAGCGGAGCTCGCAAGACAAGCCAAAGCAGCCCAGTCGCTTGTCGACAGGACAGTCCGATACAAAGATATTCTGTCCAAAGCCGCGAACCAGCCATTGCATGTTCGAGTCTATGCGAAGTTCGGCGATCTTCAAACTCAACTGGTCCGAACCGATGCAAAGCTCCCCCAACCTGCACCTGAATCACGGAAGAAGAGAAAAAAGTAGACATGCCCACGGCATCCCTTTTTGCAGTGACAACCCAATAGAAATAAAAATATGATTCGCGTTGGCATCGTCGGTGCAACCGGCTACACAGCCGTTGAATTGATCAAGATTTTGCTTCGTCACCCAAACGTCACGATTACCCAAGTGACTTCCCGAGACGAAACCTCTCCGCCGCTGGCTTCGGTCCACACGTCGCTTAGAGAGCGCCTCGACCTTGATTTCTGTCAGCTGGACATTGAATCGTTCGCATCTCAGGTTGATTGCGCGTTCTGCTGCCTGCCCCATACAGCGTCCGCGAAAATCGTTTCGCAACTTCTCGAAAAGGGAATCAAAGTCGTCGATTTCAGTGCTGACTACCGACTTAATGATGTCGCAACGTTTGAGCAGTGGTACAAAGTCGAGCATCCAGATGGGCAACGCGTCGGCAATGTTGCCTATGGAATTCCAGAGCTGTTTCGAGATCAGATAAAGACCGCATCGCTGGTAGCCAACCCAGGATGCTTTCCCAGCTCTGCTCTGATTCCGCTTGCTCCACTGGTTCAACAGGGGCTAATCGAACCCTCGCCAATTATCGTTGATTCCAAAACTGGCGTCTCAGGCGCGGGTCGAAAACCAAACTTGAAGTTCCATTATCCCGAATGTAATGAATCGGTGATGGCCTATGGCGTCGGAACCCATCGACACATGCCAGAGATTGATCAGATCATCGCCCGCTTTTGTGGTGATACCATCTCGACCGTATTTACGCCCCATTTGATTCCGATGGACCGAGGCATTCTCTCGACCATTTATGTCAAACCAAACTCAGGCGTATCGGCGGAGAAACTGCAAACGACACTGGCTGACTTTTACGATGCCGAACCGTTTGTACGTGTCACTCAGACGTTACCAATCACCAAAGACGTCGCGCACACAAATTTTTGCGATGTTTCGGTTCAGGAAAGTCGTGACATGGTCATCATTGTCAGCGTGCTGGACAACTTGATCAAAGGTGCATCCGGAGCAGCCGTTCAGAATTTCAACTTGATGTTTGGCTTCAACGAAACAACAAGCCTGTTGTAGTACCGCTGGCTTTCTCGTTCCATCGTTCAAATGTGGCCGCGGGAGAGCCGAAGCAAAAACTTGTCAATTTCATTTGCCAATTTTCATTTGTCATTTAAAACGTACAAACCCTGCCTCAATGACAAATGAAAGATGAGCATGACCAACAATAAATCCAAATCGACGCTGCCACTGGGCTTCAAATTCGCTGGAGTCAAATGCGGAATCAAAGAATCCGGCGCGCTCGATTTGGCTATCATTTCAACAGACAAGAACAGCGTCGCCGCAGGTGTCTATACTCAGAACATTGTGCGAGCAGCCAGTATTGACTGGAACGAGTCGATTACTCCCACCAACCAGTTTCGCGCGGTGGTCATCAACTCCGGAAACGCCAATGCCTGCACTGGAGAGCAGGGGGCCAGCGACAATCAACAAATGGCTGCCCAGGTCGCTGACCTGATTGGAGCCACGGCAGAACAGGTTTGCGTTCTTTCTACTGGCGTGATCGGCCACCTTCTTCCCACGAAAAAAATCTCCTTGGGCATCGCTCAGGCTACATCCGTGGCAGGCAGCACCAGAGATCAATTCGAGCTTGCCTCGCAAGCGATCCTAACGACCGACAAAGGCCCCAAGACCGTTACCCAATCGGTCACCATTGGTGACCAGGAAGTTCAGCTGGCTTCAATCGCTAAGGGCGCTGGCATGATCGGTCCCAACATGGCTACGATGCTGGCCGTGATGACCACTGACGCTCAGTTGAGTCCCGAGGTCGCTCAACAACTCTTGATTCAAGCGGCCGACAAGTCATTCAATCGTATTAGCGTCGAAGGCCACACCAGCACCAATGATGCGCTGTTATTAATTTGTACTGGCGATTCGGGCGTCGAGGTCAGCCAGCCCGCTGAGATCAAGCAATTCGCAGCCGCGCTCAACGAAGCTTGTATCGAACTTGCCAAGCAGATCCCAGCCGACGGCGAGGGATCGACTCACCTCGTAGCGATCGAGATCAATGGCGCTCAGACGGATCAGGACGCCGATCAAGTCGCCCGCACTATCGCGGCCAGTGCTTTGGTAAAAACGGCGATCACTGGCGCCGATCCAAACTGGGGCAGAATCGTCTCAGCCGCTGGATACGCTGGCGTCGCGATGGAGGTCGAGCAAACCGATTTACAGCTCAATGGCCACTATGTTTTCCGCGGTGGTCGACCGTGTGAATTTGACGCCAAGACAGTAAGCGGTTCAATGGCCAACAATTTTGAGACATTGATTCAACTGAAAATCGGTTCAGGCTCAGGCTCGGCGAAACACTGGACCAGTGACTTAACCGTCGACTACGTTCGGTTCAATTCCGAGTACACGACATAGCCAAACCCGCACGACCGTTAGAACCGGAAAAGTTACCAGCCAGATTCCCGATTTAGACACTGCCGGTGATGGAATCTCTGCAAAACCCCAAACTCAACCTAGTTTTTGTTAGCGTCTAAGGCGCTATCAACGAGGCTTTCTCACCCCGTGTTGAGCAGAGGCAGTGGCTAGGTTGCTGCCTCTGCTTTTTTTATGCGCTCAACCCAACGACGATTCTACGGTTTCGGCCAGCCTACCCATAATTTCAACATCTATTTCGGCGTCATATTGAGGCTGATCTGTTGACATATTTCACAAGCTACATACCCTTATACTCTGCAATTCTCCGACACGGACGGCCTGCTGAAATCAGGCAAACCCAAAACAACATTTGAGTGGGAAACATGGTAGAAGACGATCTAGTAGATCCACTAAGCGCTCCAGGCCAGGATAGTGAAAGTCCTGAGCCAGTTGATGACACAATTGAAGACATGACTGCAATGCCAGTCGACAATTTGGACATCGAGGTCGTGGACGAGTTTGACGAAGACGACTTCGACGAAGATTTCGATGATGACTTCGAAGAGGAGATCGTCGGAGAATACGATCTTCAGGACGATCAGTATGGTGAAGTCTTTGACAAAGAGTTTGGGCATCTGACAGACCCAACTCGCTCGCCTCCCAAGAAAGCACCAGAGCCAAAAAAGCCGGTCAAAAAAGACGCGAAAAAGAATAAGAAATAGGTCTAGCGAGTGTCTCGCGCCGGTGCCAAGGCTCTCAGTGCCAAGACATTCTTGGCTTGCTGAGATGATTCCAGCTGATTCTGCGCAGTCCCGGACGCAACTAAGTTGATTTCTCCTCCGTGACTCCGCGAGAAAAAATTGATCTATCTCGCCTGCCTTGGCTCGCTGGGGGTCTTATCTCCTCTTTGGTCGAACCAGTAGTTATTTACAGGATTGCGTACTTTAGAGATAATTTTTGATTGCTCGATTGGCAATCCGATTGCCGTCTCAGGATCGTATATTCGGTTCGAACCTGGAGGGCAAAAACGTTGTCAACTCTTTCTCTCGATCCGATTCTCTAACATCGCACGCTTGCCTGCGAACCAGCTATGTCCGCACCACTGAAGGACTCCAGTAAATTTCGACCCGTTGTCAAAAATGCCAGCTTCCCGAAACAGGAAGAGTCCATTTTGGAGTTTTGGCGTGACAATGAAATTTATGACAAATCACTGGCACAGCGCGACGGACAGGAAAAGTTCGTCTTCTTCGAGGGCCCGCCCACTGCCAACGGCAAACCGCATCCTGGGCATTGCCTGACCCGCGCGATCAAAGACCTCTTCCCTCGCTACAAGACGATGCGGGGTTACTACTGCGAACGTAAAGCCGGCTGGGATACGCACGGCCTGCCGGTGGAAACAGAAGTTTCAAAACAGCTCAAGATACACACCAAGGAAGAAATCGAAGCCTACGGTGTCGAGCCGTTCATCCACCTGTGTCAAAAATCCGTCTGGACTTACATGCAGGAGTGGGAGCGACTGACCGAACGACTGGGGTTCTGGGTCAAGCTTGATAACGCCTACGTGACTTACCACCAGACGTACGTCGAATCAGTGTGGTGGTCGCTGAAGGACCTGTTCAATCGCGGCTTGCTTTACCAAGGCCACAAGATCATCTGGTGGTGGGCCCAGGGGGGAACCGGACTAAGTGCCGGCGAAGTCGGTCAAGGCTACCGAACCGTGATGGACCCTTCGGTCTACATCCTGTTTCCGCTGCTCGACCGCGAGAATACCAGTTTGCTGGTTTGGACGACAACTCCGTGGACGTTGCCTTCGAATCAATTTGCAGCCGTCAACGAGAACATTGAGTACGTTACCGTATACGATCCCGAGTTGGATCAAAACATCGTGTTTGCCAAAGAACTGGTTGAGAAGATCAGCCAAAAAGTCAAACGCGAACTCGAAGTCAAATCAACCGAACCAGGCTCAGCATTGGTTGGGCTGAGGTACCAACCGCCGTTTGATTATTTTTATAAAGACCAGGGCGAACAGACTGGCGAACTAGTCGATGGCGGTACAGAACACGTCGCTTGGCGAGTCACTTCGGCCGATTTTGTTACGACCGACAGCGGCTCGGGTGCGGTTCACGAAGCACCGGCGTTTGGCGAGGTCGACTATGAATTGCTCGTTAGTGAGCAAGCCAAATTCAAACCAGGGCAGGGGCCCGAGATGATTTGCGCTGTTGGTCCCAATGGGAAATTCACATCAGTGGCTCCTCAATACGAAGGCCAATGGGTCAAGGACGCTGACAAACCGATCGCCCGGCAACTCAAGGATGAGGGAAAGCTTTACCACCAAGAGCAGTACCAACACGAATACCCGTTCTGCTGGCGAGCGTCTGACGATCCGCTGATCCAGTATCCACGCCGCAGTTGGTTCATCAAAACGACTCAGTTCAAAGACCAGATGCTGGCCAACAACCAGAAAATCAACTGGCTTCCCGAACACATCAAAGATGGCCGTTTTGGAAATTTCCTCGAATCCAATGTCGACTGGGCGTTGTCGCGTGAGCGATACTGGGGCACACCATTGCCGATCTGGGTTTGCGAGTCGACGGGACAAATGGAAGCGGTCGACAGCTATGACGAACTGATCGCCAAACCTGGTGCGACTGGGATGGAGGTCTGGGAGAAGGCCAAAGCCGCCGATCCAGAGCTTGTCGATGATCTCAAAGTCCACAAGCCTTACATTGATCACATCGTTTACGATTCGCCGTTTGAATCGGGCGCGAAAATGAAACGCGTGCCCGAAGTCATCGATTGCTGGTACGACAGCGGCGCGATGCCGTTTGCCCAGTGGGGTTATCCGCATCAAGGTAAAGAACAATTCGAAGCCCAGTTCCCAGCAGACTTCATCAGCGAAGCGATCGACCAGACTCGTGGTTGGTTCTACAGCCAGTTGGCGATCAGCACGATGATGTTCGGCAAAGACCCGGCGTCAGGGCAGAAGTCGTTTGACTTTCCAGTACCGTTTAAGAACTGCATCGTGTTGGGTTTGATGCTGTCGGAATGGTGGGAAGACAATGAGAAAAACATCTACCTTTCCCCCGAAGAAGCCAAAGCCGCGCCAGGCAAAACAAGCAACAAAGTCGGCAAGATGTCCAAGAGCCTGCGAAACTACCGCGCGCCGGATGAAATCTTCGACGCTTACGGAGCCGACGCGCTGCGATGGTACTTCTTTGCCAAGCAACCTCCGTGGACTTCGATCCAGTACAGCGAACGACAGATCAAGGAAAGTGTCCCAGAATTCCTTTCGCGACTTTGGAACGTTTACAATGGATTCTTCGTTGAGTACGCAATCCTTGACGACTTCAGCCCTAGCTCGCTCAAGAGTCCTGGGCAATTGTCTCACGGTGACCTCACCGATGGTGAAGGCTATCGTCCCGTTGACCAGCGTGGAGAATTGGACCGCTGGATCATCAGCGAGTTGCACCAAACTCTCGATGTCGTTGTCAACTCGATGGACGCCTACGACAACTACGGCGCTTGCACACGGATCACCGCTTTCGTCGAAGCGCTGAGCAATTGGTATGTGCGCCGTTCGCGCGACCGATTCTGGGCCAAAGACAAAACGGCTCCTGAAAAGCTGGACGCCTACTGGACGTTGTACGAATGTTTGACAACAACGGCAAAGATGATCGCTCCCTTTGTACCGTTTGTGGCTGAAACGATCTGGCAGAACTTAACCAGCGTCTTTGACGGCAAAGCGAAACTCAGTGTTCATCTTTGTGATTACCCATTGGCCGAGAGTAGTTTGATCGACGAAGATCTCTCACGCCGGATGGGATTGCTTCGTGATATCGCTTCTTCAGGACTTTCTGCCCGGGCCAACGCCAAACTCAAGGTACGCCAACCGCTCTCGGGCGTAACCGTCGTGCTTAACGACAGCGCCGATCAGTCGTGGCTTGAGACTCATGACGAAATTCTCAAAACCGAACTCAACGTTTTGGATGTGACCTACACGACCGATGCTGGAGAGTTCGTGACCTACCAAGTCGTTCCCAATTTCAAACGACTTGGTCCGCGTGTCGGCAGGCTGATGCCAAAAGTGAAAAAAGCGTTCGCCGAGGCCGATGGAGGAGCGATTCTGGCCGAATTGACCGACAATGGTAAATCAAGTCTGTCTGTCGACGGCGAAACAATCTCGCTCGATACCGAGGACGTCGAGGTTCGCCTCCAAGCCAATGAAGGCTGGGCCGCGGCCCAAGGGAAACAATCAGTGATCGTCCTGGCGACCGAACTGACGCCAGAGCTCGTTCGATCGGGTCTTGCTCGTGACGTCAATCGCCAAATTCAGGAGCGCCGCAAGAGCTTGGATCTTGAACGTTCGGATCGCATCAAGCTACATCTGGTCACGGACTCCGAAGAGCTAAGCCAGGCAATCGCTGAAAACAAAGACTACCTAATGGGCGAGACACTGGCCAATGAGCTTCTTCAGGATTCGCCTTCGGATTCGACCGAGCCGGTCGATTGTGAAATCGGCGAAGCAACACTGAAGATCTTTGTGGCCGTCGACAATGCCAACGGGACGCAGGCCTGATTCATGCCGACTGAAACCTTCAAGATCGCAGTTTTGATTTCCGGCGGGGGAACGACGCTCAAGAATTTGATTGACCTGCGTACTGCCGGGCAGCTTGATTGCGAGATCGAGTTGGTGGTTTCCAGTTCTCCGACTGCGGGAGGGCTTGAGTTTGCAGCCGCCAACGATATCGTTTCGCGAGTCGTTGTGCGGAAAGACTTTGAAAACACGATCTCGTTCAGCAAAGCGATCTTCGACCAGTGTCGAGCTCTAGAGATTGACCTGGTCGTGATGGGTGGATTTCTAAAGCGAGTTCAAATCCCCGATGACTTTGTCAATCGTGTGATCAACATTCACCCGAGCCTGATTCCTGCTTTTTGCGGCAAAGGCAATTACGGGATCAAGGTTCACACCAATGTGATTCAGTACGGCGCAAAGGTCAGTGGTTGTACTGTTCACTTTGTTGACGACCAGTATGACCACGGTCCGATCATCGCTCAGGTCACCGTCCCGGTACTGGAAACCGACGAACCCAAGACACTTGCTGCTCGGGTGTTCGGGGTCGAGTGCGAGCTCTACCCGAAAATCATCAACGCAATCGCCAACGGCCGGGTCAGCATTTCGGATCGTCTAGTCAGCGTGACAGATGGGCCTTAGAGTTATCCCAGAACTTTGAGGCGGATCGCGCTAGCCAATAGATTTTACTAGGTATCAATGGGCTTCGAATTGGCCGAATCATAGTTGCGTTGATCCAATCCCGTTGGGATTGACGGGAGATAGTTCATCTATGCCCCAAGGTTCAAGAACCTTGGGCTATTGATCTAACGCCTTTGGCGTATTGGGGATTGGTCTAACGTTTTGGCGTACTGGTGATTGATCCAACGTTTTTGGCGTACTGGTGATTGATCTAACGCTTTTGGCGT
>CAYSQZ010000009.1:36998-47963 GCA_964433035.1 uncultured Pirellulaceae bacterium
TAACGTTTTTGACGTACTGGTGATTGGTCTAACGTTTTTGACGTACTGGTGATTGATCCAACGTTTTTGGCGTACTGGTGATTGATCTAACGCTTTTGGCGTACTGGTGATTGGTCTAACGTTTTTGACGTACTGGTGATTGGTCTAACGTTTTTGACGTACTGGTGATTGATCCAACGTTTTTGGCGTACTGGTGATTGATCTAACGCTTTTGGCGTTCTAGGGGATTGGCTCGAGCAGAACACGGCTTCCTCCATCGCTAGAGCAGAAGCAAACCAAACGTCTTTTTGCGCGAAAACGCTACCCCAACGGGGTTTGAACATTAGCCCAGGGTTCTTGAACCCTGGGTCCATTTGGAAAACAAACTTCAACCCCAAAGGGGTTGGACAATCCAAATTATGTTTCCAAAGAGCCAGTTCACGATTAAGTTTTAGGGATTGTCTTTTCCGGCCAATCAAGAGCAATCAACCGATCGTCGCGATTTGAATTTGAATCATTGACTGCTCAATGCATCAATAAATGGCGCGATATCAAAAAAGTTAACAAAACCATCCTGATTCATATCTGCTTCGAACTGGAACGGTCCGGAACTGAGAACTGCGATGAATGGCGAGATATCAAAAAAGTCAACGACACCATCGCGGTTGACGTCACCCAGTTGAAAATCAGAAACTTCAGTCACCTCGACAACCAGCCGAGGCGCCAAGCCATCTACGTTGTCGATAGAATCGAAGCGAACCGCACCGTCGGATCGGTCCGCAGCTTCTCCGTCAAAACGAACCTCTCTGGCAACCAGCAATCTGAGATCGTCGTCCAAATTGGCTTTCAAGTAGTCTGTGATGTCCAGCGAAACCAACTCGGTATCCTGGCTGAACGTCAAATGACCAAGAAACTCGGCCGAGTCCGATATTCCCGTTACAAAATTATCAGCAATCAACGCTTGGGTACCTTGCTGGGAAACGGCAAGCAAATTATTAACGACGTTCCATGTAACCGTATCCTCATCCCAATCGTCACCGCGAATACCATAGACATGGGTCGTTACAAATTCAGCGTTTCCCTCGTCGACCTCTCCGTTGACTTGGATAACCGCTCGGCCTACTAAATCGTTTCCTATAGCAGAGATATCAAACTCCAACAAACCAACCGCGCGACCATTGGATTGATTGGTAGCGTTGACAATGTTACGAACAAAAACGTTGTTACTCGAACCAGCGTTTTGGTTGCCGGTTCCAGCCCGCACCGTCGCATCATCAGTTGGCGTGAAGGAAAGTAAACTGTGTGCTGTTTCTGAAACAGAAAGCAGCATTACGCTTCGCCTCTGCTGTTCCAGTGTAACCCGAGCATTGCCTGGAATCGGGATACGTTGAGTCACTTCTGCGATATTCCCTTCAGAAACTTCTTCAACTTGAACGATCGCACCCGTTTCAATGTTAAGCGAAGAGAGATCAAACGTCAGGTTGCGATCCACGGTCGATTCGTTTGCAGATAGGATGTAGTAACGACCTTCGGATTGGTTGTAGCTGGTCGCAACATCGAGATTGTTGATGCTGTGCGAGGCTTCTTCCAACAATGCCTGAGCGCCCACAAAGCCTTTGGTAAACAGCTTCAAAACGCCAGCGGCTGATGTTGCTCCACCGACGTTGTAGGGCGCGTCAAAACGACTATTGGTGAAGATGCCGTTCTTTTGCAGAAAATCATCTTCGGCGTTTGAGTCAAACTTAAAAATGTACAGCTCATCGGCCTGCTGGTTTGTCAAACCGGTAAACATTCCGCCGAGAATGGCATAACGTGAAGGCGTGTTGAGGTCATCGGAGCGATCAGCGAAGACACCATTACTGTGGACATTAAACTCGGTTAGCCCAAAGTTCACTTCGCCATTCAACCCATTGGTGATGATATCGTTTAAGGCTTCATCTTGAATAAACTCAAGGTCATTCGCGTATCGACGCCCATCTGCGTTGTACTGTTGGTAACCGTAGGTATGGACCAACTGAAAATCTGGATCAGGCAGCCCTAACAGGCCCGTGTTAAGGTTGTTGATCACCAATTCGCCCCATCCCTGGTCGTCATCGCGCGTGTCTGAATTGTCGGTTCGTTGAAAATATTCGTTGGCACTTCCGGCCGTAATGGGCGCGATAATGTTCGCCTGAAGACTCTTTCCAAAATCCCGATTGACATCTTCCAAGGCACTTTGAATCGCATCAGAGGCAAGCTGTAAACGATTCAAATAGTCAGCCTGTGTCACATCCTGGCTGGAGTGATCCGGTTCGTTGTACATGCTGTAACGCTGCACATCGTAGTTGCTTCCCAGGTAGTAGGCTTGAGCATAGTAGTGCTGCCAGTGTTCCCAACGGTCTGCCCAACCCAAGGCAGTCCCTTGGGCGGCAAAGGGAAACTGACCTTCAGTACGATTGATGATTGCCAGTGGACTGATTCCGTTGGATGACAGCTCGCTGTAGGCAAGATCGTAATTGATAAAATTTGATTCATTATTCGAGTAGCCCTCTTCGAATTCAGCGAAGTTGATCAGGACCGGATCAGTTGGGTTGGCTCGCACCAAAGCGCGGCGAACTACAAAAGTAGCCATGCTACTGACACCGTCTCCATGCACTGGGATGTCGTCGTCCTGTTCAATATTGGGGGCCGATGTAAAAATCCGCGCGCCATTGACTCCAGTCCACCGCCAGAAGCTGGTCGTATTGGCTCCGGGGATGAAGTTACCGCTATTAAGCCCAATCACACTGGGCGTTTCTCCAACCACATTGGAGTTAATAGTCACCGTCTGCTGCCCAAAACTACTTTGGACTACAAGTAACAAGGCCATCGTCAGGCCAAGAAGATTTGTTTTCGCCGCCCAGTGGCCAAAGATTTGAGATGCCGAAACAAAAAGACCGCGCGGCAAGATAAGCAATTTCATAGGGTTGCACTACTCAAGAGATAAAAATAATGAGAACTGTATCGTTGGAAGAGAGACGGTGCAGGGCGATTGAGCTGGTTGAAGGTGACGCAAAACGTTTTGAGGATCGTCGGAACTTGCGTCCTCAATAGTCTAGCACCCGACCATGATTTTTGCACAAACTCAATTCGCTCCGCATTGTTGTTTTTCGCAAAAATTCTGTAGAAAAAGTCAATTCTCATACAAATGCGTAATGCGGAAGCTTGTGGTGGCGTTGGACGTATTTGTGTTGGACACATTGAGCTGACAGATCACTTATTCGCCAACTTCGATTCAAAGCCAGAAATTTTCTCAAAGGATGAGCATGTGAAGTTCATTCACCACAGGTTTTCAATCGACCTGGCCACCTTCGGCTCCAAGCAGCCGCTTGACTGTCGGACCGATCGCAATGCAGTAATATTTCAGACAGCTTGCCATCGCCAAATATTACTTCGTCGACCAATTCGAGTTAAACGACTGGGGCATGACTACTGCCAATCAGTATCATGCCGCATGGGTAAAACCGGCTGGATAGAGTCGGTTTGATGAGCCCAACGCTGGCAACGGCTCACCGGATTGTGAGCATAAAGATTGACGGTCACCCCGACCTTGGGACCGTTAGCTTGGCAAACTTTACCGCCTGTACGGCTATTTCCATTACTGCTGAAAGAAACGAGTTTATTTGTTGTAATCTTAATATTCTCTATGCGGGCGCGATCCGAATTTGATTAGCAGGCGATCAGCCTATCGACTAAAAAACAATTTGGAATGAAGAAATGCTAGCAAGATTTGCTTTACCCCTACTATTTGCAGCCGGACTGACCTTCTCGAACTGTTCCGCGCAGACTGTCTCCAAATTTGGCTCCCAATGGACTTCACCCAACCGTATTCCGGTTTCTCCAGCAGCGTTTGGTTCGTTTGGATCTCAAGATGAGGACAGCGAAAACGGTGACGAAGCCGCGCTAACGGCTCTTACTGAGAAACTTTCCAAACAGGTCGAGCGATTGGAGCTTCGGCTCCGCGAGCTTGAGCATGACGTTGAAGACAAAATCGACGAAGCCGATGCAGGTGATTCTGAAGCCTTCGAAGAAACGACCGAGGAATTCGAAGAGCGTTTCGAAGAGCTTGAAGAGAGCCTCGAAGATCAAGGGGAGGCGATAGATAAAGTCTCTGGAACTATTCCAGGCTTGGTGCATCACAGCCACAAGTCCCCGAAGCTACAGTTCTTTGGTCGTATCCACCTGGACTACTGGGCGTTTCCACAATTCGACGACACTCTGGCTCCTCTTGAGGATTTCGACGACCCTCTGGATCAAGTTACGTTCCGCCGACTTCGAATTGGTGTTAAAGGCGATCTTAATGACAACGTGTTCTACAAGTACGAAGGTGAATTCGCTGGTGGCATCAACCCTTCTTATCGTGACGCATTCATCGGATTCAAGGACGTTCCTTACTTGCAAACGGTCATCATCGGTAACCACAAGCGACCCTACGGCCTTGATCACCTCAACAGTAGTCGACACAACGTTTTCATTGAGCGTCCATTCATCGTTGAAGCCCTCAACCAGGACTCTCGTCGATTGGGGATCTCGTTCAACGGCATCTCAAAAGACCAGAACTGGAACTGGCGATACGGTATTTGGAATCAGGAACTGACTCAAAATGGACCAGGATGGTTCGGCGATAATTATCAGCTTGAGGCCGCCGCTCGAATCGCTGGAACGCCTTGGTACGACGAGTCATCTGGTGGTCGCGGCTACTTACACGTAGGTTTTGCAGGTTCTGCCGGAGTGCTCGACCCCAATCTTGAAGAAAACTCAGCTGCTCAGTTTCGCACTCGTCCCGAATCGCGAACTGCGAACCGCTGGTTGAACACAGGCTTCATCCCGGGTGCTGAAGAAACAACGATCCTCGGTTTGGAATCGGCTCTCAACCTTGGCTCCTTCCACATCAATGGAGAGTACATGCGAGCCGGAGTTGGCCGAGTGGGAACTGGTAACCTTGACTTTGACGGTGGTTATGTTCAAGCATCCTACCTCTGGACGGGTGAGCATCACCCCTGGAATCGGAAGACCGGTACACTG
Organism: uncultured Pirellulaceae bacterium; assembly: GCA_964433035.1. Lineage (GTDB taxonomy): Bacteria > Planctomycetota > Planctomycetia > Pirellulales > Pirellulaceae > Mariniblastus. The sequence continues at coordinate 42,021 of CAYSQZ010000009.1, forward strand.
GGCCGCTTGAAGCCATTTGAGAACTTCTTTCGGGTTCGTGACCTCGATGGTGCAACGAAAAAAGGTTGGGGTGCGTGGGAATCTGCCCTCCGATTCTCATGGGCCGACTTGAGTGACGCAGACGTTCTCGGTGGTGAAGGATACTCCTGGACGCTTGGGTTGAACTGGTACTGGAATCCTTACGCTCGAATGCAGTTTAACTACATCAACGGTAATATCTCCAACAACGAAATTGGAGATGACAACGGAATCGGAGGATTCGGAGACTACCAAATCATTGGTGCTCGCATCATGGTTGACTTCTAGTCTTTTCGACCGATCCCAGTTAGCCCGGCGAGGAAAAAGCCTGTCCGACTCGCCGGGCGAGTACTTACAGGCCACCTAAATCTAAAAAAACAAACTTCCTAGGTTAGATATCATGAAAATTGAAATCATCTCGATCAAGCCTGTCATGCTTGCCGCTATTTTGACTCTCTTTTGCACTACTGAAAGCATTGTCCTGGCGGCACCTCTTCAAAGCGGATCGAAAGTCCAAGACCCCATTATCTGGGATAAAGCTGAAACGGTTGTCAAGCAAACTCAGCCGGCTCTTGGTGAAGCCCAACCGACTTATCAATCCCAGCCGGCTTACGGGCAACCTTCAGTTGAAGCTCAGCATATCTATAGCGAGCCCATTTCTGGCGACTGTGGCTGCGAGCCAACCCCAGTTCCGGTCCAGACGACAGACTGCGGTTGCCGTAGAGCAGGCTGCACTGGTTGCAAACTAAATGGATCCAGAAGCTGCAAGTTGTTTTCGTGCTGCCCGAAAAAATCAGAATGCCCGGGTGACACTTGCACGCTTGAGCTGGACAAGAGCAAAGTCTCCAAGACGCGTTTTGTGACCGAACAAGTTCCCGTTTGCGTTCCTCCGATTCGATTGCCGTGGATGAAAGGCTGCCCACCGGGAAAATCGAAAACTCGCTTGGTAACCAAACTGAAAAAAGAAAAGTACAAGGCTGAAAGCTGTGGCTACAAGTGGACCCTGGATAAGCCCGAAGAAGCCCCCGAGGCTCCAACCCCGGTCCAAGCGCCACATTCTTATGAAGCAACTCCCGTTTATGATTCCTTCTTGCCACCAGGAACTGAACAAATCACTCCAGCTGAAACTTTCACTCCCGAGGTAGTCGTTCCCAAGGTTGAAGCCCCAAAACTAAACCCTCCCAAGACTGTAACTCCCAAGGTACCCGCGACTCCGAATATTGGAGTACCCAAGATTCCTGCATCTAACATTGCTCCTCCGCCTCCGACCACTGGCGGGCTGCCATGGCGAGTCAATACTCCCTCAAGCTAGTCGTGAAAGTACAGGAGACCCGAGAGAGTAGCTTCTCAAAATTAAGCGATAGTAGGTTGGGCACGCTTGCCCGACCCGAGTTTTATAATTTATCCTCCCGCTTGTGGAAGTTCGGACGCGAAGTTGACGTCGAGTTTACAAGCGAAGCTCATCAACCCTTCCTGATCAAAGCCAATTTCATCGTCTTTTCCCGACCCTCCCGACCTCGGGAGGATGGCTTTGTTTGGTTCAATTGCACGGCTTGGTTTCGCGATAGTGTCACGAGTGGCCGTACTGGTAACCCGACGCGTGATAGGATTTGCATCAAACTGAATGTGATGTTCGTAGTACCGCCTTTAGGCGGAATAGTATCCAGCCGGCTAAAGCCGGTACTACAAACGGTTTGTATCGTTTGATGCAAAATACTAGTGAGCGAGGAAGAAGCGGCAACTGACTTCGCCTCGCTGACGCGTCGGGTTTTCTCTAACTTTGCGTACCGCAGGTATATTCTAGCTTCGCCAAATTCGCGGTAGAATCTGAGCGGAAGAAATCAACTGGCAGTTCGTTTCGCGAGCTGCCGGTCCACCAATCCCGCATCATGATAGACAACTACAGAATCGGCAAAGAGTAAAACTAACAATGGGCTCCAAGAATAAAACGCTTGCTGAAAAAGCAGACAAGTTTCTCTGTTATCAAAAATCCGTTCAGTCGCCTGAACACGAAGTTGAGTTCTTTGAGCAAGCCTATCGCGACGCCTTCCGCCGCAAGCCCACCACGCTGCGAGAAGATTTTTGCGGCACATTTTCGGTTTGCTGTGAATGGGTCAAGTCAAACAAAAATCGGACCGCCATTGGCGTCGACCTGTGTTCTGAGACGCTTCAATGGGGGCGGGACAACAATCTTTCCGCTTTGACTGCAGGCCAGCAGGATCGGATTCGTTTGCTCGAGCAAGACGTTCGCAAACGAAATCGTCCTCAAGTTGACATTCTTGCGGCTCAGAATTTTTCGTTCTGGATCTTTAAGACGCGCGCCGAGGTGATCGAGTATTTTAAAGCGGCCCGAACGAATTTGAATTCCGAAGGTATCATGATCATGGACATGATGGGCGGAGGCGATTGCTACGTCGAAGGTCAAGTCGACAAGCGAACGATCAAAAAGGGCAAAAAAGGGTTTCGTTACCATTGGAAGCAGATTAGCTTCAACCCAATCAATCACGACGCCAGTTTCAGCATCAGCTTTCATTTCAAAGACGGCAGCAAGCTCAAGCATGCGTTCGAATACCACTGGCGTTTCTGGACCATCGCCGAGGTACGAGAACTACTTGAAGAAGCCGGCTTTAGTGAGAGCTGCGTCTATTGGGACATGGAAGACGAAAAGGAACACGAAGATGACGAAGACTGGCAGCGTCTCGAAGAAGCGGAAAGTGCGCCGTGCTGGATTAGTTATATCGTTGCCAAGAAGTAGTGGAACTCAACCACGACTCTGCGTCTGTGCGGTGAGCCCCAGGCACTGTCTACCTGCGGTGGCTTTGATCGACCCCGCCGCTGGAGTGAGGTTATTTACTTGTGTCGACCAGTTTCTTCACAATGGCAGGAGGAATAAGGTAACTGCGAACTCGACTATTTCTCGCAATATTCAGCCCCACAAAGTTGCCGCTCAGATCAAAAACAGGCCCTCCGCAGTCGGTAGGTTTCAGGTCGGCATCGTGGAGAATAATCTTGCTGAACCCATCACGACGAACACTTCTGGCGACATTGCCAGCGATATGACCGCTAGGTAACTCTCTCAGTTTAATTGTTTTTCTCAGTTCTTCGTCACCACGAGTGATGATTGCAACGATGTCCGAACCGGGCTCAACGGTTACCAGGAACTTTCTTAAATCTACTTGATTGGTAATCGTTGTTTCGTTGAGTTTCGTGATAACATCTCCAACTTTCAGGCCGGCTCGTTTTGCTGCACCGCCATTGGTCACCATCTCTAACAGGGCTCCACCATCGTCTTTATAGTCAGCGGGACGGACACCTAAAAATCCCGGTCTTTTCTTTAGACGTGAGGCGAAAGATTTTGTGCCGACAACGCTGACCAACCCCGCACCGTCTGCCTCGGGTGTGATCAGGAAGCTTCCCGTTTTTGGGGCGCTCTCAACTTGCGTCTTGAGGTCGACCCCGTCTGTGTTGTCGCGAGAAGCCCTTAACAATACGAGATCGTTTTTGGTATCACGGGCGACGATTTCCAGTTTCTCATCTTTGACAGCTGGGTTTTCACCAACCATCGAATTCTTGCTAATAATAAACGGTGTTGTTTTGATACGTGTCCCTACAATCGACAGCTCTTTGCCTTGGGCTTTTGTGCTGGCAATTTTGACACAGGCGTCGTCCAAATCGGATTCCAATTCAGAAAACTCTTTCGAAAAATTGGCGAGTTGGTCGATTCCTTGTGGCTCTGAAAACTCTTTATCTTCGTAGACAGGCAATGCGACGTCAGGTAGATCCTGTTCAATTACCAAAGGAATTTTGAGTTCAATCTGCTTTTCGTCACGCAAGATTTTCACAACAACCTCTTCTACGCCGTCGTCAGCCGCTTTGAGCATTGCACCACGCACGACTCCCCTAGATCTAGTTTTTAGACCGTGTACTGACTGGATGATGTCATCGGGCTTAATTCCATGTTTCTCGGCCAAGCTATTGCTATCGACTTCAAGAACACCAACAAATTTCTCACCAGCTTTTCGCTTTTTCGCTTGAACGCCTAGTCTTGATACGCTTGGGCCTGGCCGGCTAAAAGTTTTTTCGCGATTCAATTCGCTCCAGAACTTTTTGAAGGTGTCGATAGGAACTTCAAAGTTTTGCTCCATGCCATTCGTGATTCTGGAGTGAATACCAATCACACGACCATCAAGATCAAAAAGTGGGCCGCCCGAATCCCCCGGTTCCATGAGTGCGGTTGACTGCAACATTCCTGGACGGTCACCACCTTTTACAAGACGACCAAATCGAACGACTGGAGCCAAACTCGCCCTCTCGCCGACAGGGTAACTGATGCTTAGGCAAGGTTGATTTTTCACTAACGATTTCGACTCACCCATCCGAACGTAAGGCAGGTCTTCAAACTCGTCTGTAATTTGAAGCATTGCACAGTCCGCTACTAGGTTCGACCCTATGCCCCGAGCACTAAATTTTCGACCATCGGGAAGCAATATCTTGTATTCTTCACCAGTTTCTGCCGCGTGTGCGACCGATAGAATTTGGCCGCCTTTGCTAACAAGCACTCCACTAAAACTGGTCTCCTCGCCTAAGCCAGGTATCGAAATCGATACTACCGCTGGCGATACGGATTCAATCGTGGAATATATTTTCTTTTGCAAGGCAGGGACATCTAATTCCGTTGCATGTAACGTCGTTGAACTGATGAGGAAAAAGCAGAGACAGCGGAAGTAGAGAGTACTAAACATTCAATCGCTAACGGATAACAAGTAGAAAAAATGCGCAACAAGTGGAGAATATTATACCATCCGCCCTTCGTGAAAGTAAACGAAGACAATTATGTTGGACTGAGCGGTTTAACGAAAAAAATCACCCTCCCAAGATTGGCCAAGGTTGGGAGGGTCGAGAAAAGACGACGGGGCGGGTGGCTCGCAGGAAAACGTGAAACCGGAGGGCTCGCGCCCAGACGCTTCAGTTTTGATCGGCTTTGATCGGGGAGGGTCCGGCTTCCAAGCCTGCGGTAAATCGCTCATAGTGGCGATCATCATGAAACATGCCTGCACGCATTAAGATATGGTAGATCGAGCATGAAAAAGATACCGCGGTTCTTGGTTTCGAAATATTGGGTTTGTTTTTTTAGCGCGTTTGGATTACTGAGTGCATTCGTAATATGGCCGCTCTTCAATGACGTTGGCTTTTTGGTTGCCGGAATACTTCTCAACGTACTTGCATTAACCTACTGGTTCAACGTCGTGCGTACAAACTAAACCGACGATTTTGTAAGCCCGTAATTTGTAAACGCTTGCGATTATTCGCAAGCGTTTATTTCAATCCCGCACAGGGCGGAATCATGGGCCACCCCTGTGAAAAACGGGGGAGCGGGCAATTAAACGGGGATGGCAATTAAACAGGGACAGCTTCTTTGACCTTCGTAAGGTCGAGGTTACTCATGCCGCAAAGCCTCTGGCGCCATGACGCTGCGGCTACTCGGTATTGCTTGGCCATTGCTCATGTTAATGGTGTTTGGCTATTTTTGTGTTGATCGGTGCTTAGAGGCAACATCGCTCAATCTCAGTAGCCAATTAAAAAACGCTTACAGCGCCGCTACGACCGCGTCTCCCATTTCGCTGGTTGAACAAACCGCGTCCTCAGGGCCAGCGATATCACCTGTCCTAAGCCCGTCGGCAAGCACTTGCTGAACCGCTTTCTCGACTTTATCCGCCAACGGCCCGTTCTCAAACGTGGTCCGCAACATCATGGCTACCGAAAGAATCGTCGCCAGCGGATTGGCGATATTCTGGCCGGCGATGTCCGGTGCCGAACCGTGAACCGGTTCATACATCCCTTTATCGTTGGTGTCCAGCGAAGCCGACGGCAGCATGCCAATCGAACCGGTTAGCATCGAGGCTGCATCGGAAAGAATGTCCCCAA
>CAYSQZ010000010.1:0-11725 GCA_964433035.1 uncultured Pirellulaceae bacterium
TTTATTGGTAACCCGACGCGTAAGCGAGGAATGATGCGCATCATCGAGGCTCCTCGCTGACGCTTCGGGTTACCATTTTCAATTGTCGTTCCAAGCGTTTAAAAATCGCAACCTCTACGCCCGGCTAAGAAGCCTAGTGGTCTGTCAGATCTGAATTGACCGGCACCATGAATTGACGGGTGCCATGTTTACGCTCGCGTAAGCATGCTCACGCAAGCGTGAAGCATGGCTCCCTTTTGGCGATTCATTTCGGGTTTGAAGGACCACTAGTGATTTACGATAAACTCCTTTGTATTAAGCAAAGCCCACAACACTCCTGCCACACCATTGATCAAAACCTTGTCGTCACGGATATAGGCTTCACAACGAGCGAGTTCCTCACTCGATGGGAGTCGACTTAATGTTCGCAAGTAAGCTTCGGTAACGACTTCCTGAATATCGACTTCAACTTCTTCAGAATCCGTCTCAGCAATTTTCGCACGTAAGCGCTTTATGCCGTCGGTGGATTCGGCGATCTTCGTTTGGATTTTTTCGATTCGCTTGTCGCCTAACTCCTGGCTTTTGGACAATTGCTTGACCAACTCACGATGGCGACCCTGCATTTTCTTGAGCTGCCGTTTTTCCGAGCCAGCGAGAGCTTTGGCGTAATTCCTGGCCGCTAACTGACGCAACCAACTGTTCTTGTGTGCCAGCATCAAATGGATGTCGCGATCGTTCTGCATGTAGACGGTTTGAATCAAACTGGTTTCCTCTGACCGATCACAATCGCAACTGCTGGCCCGTTCAGACCTGCCAAAGACTTGTAAAGCGAACCCGGAATTGGCTATACCCTTGTTTTTTTTCTTGCCGTAGTTACTCGTCGTTCCGGGGATGGATATTGCTCGCCCCTCAACGGTGTCTCTAAATTCGCTATTTACCTCCGGGTTGGACGCTGCAAAAACCACGGCGTCGAAAATAACCTCAGCCGGAAGGCGACGAGGAAGTGCCCGGCTAAAATTGCGACGATCGTTTCGGTTGGTTTCATTGGGAACCCAACTCAATTGATAAGTTCGGCTGTTGACGATTTCTCGATGCAGCCACTTCAAATCAAAATCGTGTTTGACGAACTCGGTTGCAAGGTAGTCCAGCAAAGGGCCGTTACTGGGCGGATTGGCCAAATTCAGATCGTCCGCCGGATCAACGATGCCGACTCCGAAATATCTGGCCCAAACGCGGTTGACCAACGCCTTTGCAAAGAACGGATTATCAGGCTGACGCATCCACTCCATCACGGGCACCCGAATGTCATCGTGCTTGGTCAAGTCTACGGTTTGACCACCCAGCAAACGAGCTTCTTTGACGACCGGCTTTTCGACCAAGGGAAGCGGATCGCCCTTCACCTTGTTCTTCCTCCTCTTTCTCTTCTCAAGCTGGAAGGCTTTGAGTTTCGCTTGGTACTCCTTGAGCTCTTCTTTGGTTGGCTTGGGGGCATGGACGGCGAGGTAACCAAAAGGGGTTGTCTTGCCTTCCTTCAACGCAGCGGCCAATTGCTTGCGGAGTTTGCCCTGGTTTTTGTCTTTTGGATCAAGCCCCAAATCAGTCAGGATTTTGCCATAGTCCTTTTTGTCGTCCTTTGCGCCATTGTAGTTTTTCAGACTTACTCCGCCGAAGAACTTGGAGAACTCCACAAAGTCATCCTGACTCCACTGATCAAAAGGATGCTTGTGACACTGAGCACATTGAATTCGCAGCCCCAAGAAAGCATGGGCAAAACTGATCGCACGCGAGTCACGATCCTGAAACTCACGTCGCATCCAGTAATATGGCATGGACTCAGATTCGCTGTAGTCATCGTCGCCCTTGCACGAGGATGACATCCGTTGGCAGTATTCAAGATAGCTTTCGCCTGGCTCTCGGTTGATCCCCGTAACGATTCCAGCAATCATTTCGTCGTAGGGCATGTTCTGTTCGACACGACGATGGATCCAGTCGTACCACTGGTTGCTCGCAAAATTATTGTCGTGGGAAATATTGCGAAGCTGATTCGTATTGTTTTCAGTCATGTCGCAGAAAAACGTCGTCCACCACGCCGCATAAGCTGGTGAATCTAAAAGCGAATCAATTTTCTTGCCTCGCTTGTCAGGATCGTCACTGGCGAGAAACTCTCGAATCTCCGCTGAAGTCGGCAGCGTTCCGGCAATGTCGATACTGACTCGTCGTAAAAAGGTCGCGTCACTGGAGAGCGGAGACGGCACGATGCCAAGCTTTTCCCATTTTTTGGCGGCCAGCTTGTCAATCGGTGTCAGCGTTTCGAACTCTGCGAGCAGGCTTGAGTTAAGATTCTTGATCGGATGAATGACCGGAACTGGAACCACTGCACTGTCGTACGAGACCACAACATGGGTGTCCCCGGGAACCGTCTCGGTCGACACCGCTCCCTCTTCGGTAATCTGAGCAATCGCATCATTGTTGGAGTGAAACCGGCACAGCGGAGTGACGTCTTCAACTGAGCCGTCTGCCCAATGAGCCATCGCCCGCAATTCAACTTTTTGCGCGGGATCCGCCAAGCGAATCTCGGCAGGTTGCACCTCAAGACGATCGAGCTTGTGAATCGTCTTGGGGGTCGCAGCACCGCTTTTGATCCAGGAAGAAAGTAAGTTAAATTGCCAACTCCCTTTTTCGTATCGCAAACCGCCTTCATGATTGTCTTCGTCAGTTGGCTTGGTGAGAATCAGACTGTCACTTGGTGTGTCAATGTCGACCCTGCCGTCGGTGAGCAACGCTTTGTGATCAGCTTCGAAGTCGTACCCGAAAAGCGAAAGCTGAAAACCACCTTGTCCTTGAAACGAGCCGTGACAGGAGCGACCGTTGCATCCCAATCGGCCTAGCAATGGAGCGACATGACGCTGAAAATCCGGGTCCTCAGCATGAGCCTGATCCTTGAACCGCTCAACGACGCTTTCTTGGACTTTGTCAGAAACAGCATCATCTCGCGCCGTGACGATTCCTGAAGGTAAATCCAATTTGGTCCCCGGATCACTAAAGGCTGGCAAAATCGTAGCCAAGCCCGCAACGATGGTTACGGCAATCCCAACAATCAACGGCTGACTGGCATTTGGTGAATTTAAAATCTTCAACGAACGCTCCCGTAAAAACTTTGGATCCCTACTGGGTTGAAATATCTGGGCAATGAGCCGCAGTTACTTTGGAGACTTGTCTTTCTCTTCCTTGGGTGAGTTGTGGGTTTTTCTACAGGCTTGGCCTGTTGAACTGGCTTAGGATCCTGAACTGGCTCGACCTTCCGTGTTGGTTTTTCTTTCTCAGTTGGCTTGGCATTCCTGACTGCCTCGATATCGTCTTTGGGAATCTTGATGGGGGTAGGCTCGTCCGGATTTTTAAGCACGAGGAACTGCTTGTCTTCTGAAACCACGATTCCTTCGTAGAGTCTGCCGTCGTTGGTCAGGACTGTCTTTCGCTTCGGCTTGGTTACTTCGGCAGAATGCTGTTTCTTTTTGGCGTCGCCTTTGGCTGGTTTGCCCTTGTCGCCTGAATTTTTCTCAGTATTTTTCTTTCCAGGTTTCTTTTTGTGTTGGGAACTAAGTCGCTCGATCTCGGCAAGCTTGCGAGCGATTTCCGAATCCCGATTGGCATCGTGATTTTTTAGCTGCTCTTTAAACCGCTCATGCTTTTTCTTCGCAGCTTCAAGAGCAATTAAAGTGTTCTCCCTTTTAATCTCATGCTCTTTTTCAAATAGTTTGCGGATCTTACCGAGAATCGAAGCTTTTTCTTTCTCAGATTTTCTTAGCGACAACTGAGCCGTAAGAAGTTGGACGCGTGAGGAAATGACCCATAGCTCCAATTCAAGCTTGTATCGTGATTGAGATTTTTTCTTTAACCACTGGAGTCGCTGTACATCCCGGTCAAGCTCCAAAAGAACCGCCTGAAATCGCTTTTGCCGTTTGGATTTAAGCTGATTCAGGAGCGGTTGCAATTCAGGATGATTAGCCTTCACAAACTCCATCAGTTCAGCTCGTCGTTCCTGCGAAACCGGTGGCGGCGTTGGCTTGTCAGCCTTGCCATCTTTTTTTGATTTGGCCTCAGGCTTTTTATTTTTATTTTGGGGCTGTTTATTGTCGGCGGTCTTTGGTTCGTTTTGATTCGTGCGCTGGGCAAGTTGACGCTGTGTAGATTTCTGCGAATTTGAATCGGCAGAATTTGAAGCGACCGGTTTGCTTTTACCATCAACCGTTGCCTGCGCACCAACCGACGAAGCACCGCAAATCACCAGCGCAAGGACTAAAAACGCCATTTCGATGTTCAGTCTTTGCATTATTTGGGTACCTCGACGGACTCTTCTATATCCACCAACGCTGTGTACATCCAGCTACCTGATTCTCCCGGCGAGTCATAGCTAACGAAATCTTCGAATTCGGTTTCTTCAGCCAACTCGTCCAACTTGGCTTCCACCTTCACAAGCTCGCGAGCCGTCAACGTGTCGGCCCAGGCAATGGCCAAGTCAGTTGAGTTTTGCGAATTACTGGCAAAGCCGAAGTCTTGAATTCCGCTGTAAATTGTCCAGCCAACGACCATCAACAAAATGGCAGCCGCTGCAGCGAGCACAGAGCTATAGCGTTGAAACACAGATTTAGATTTCGCTTTGGACCGATCGCTTCGCTGGACCTTGGTCTTCTGAGAATCCAAGGCAGCATAAATCACCTGGGTCGACCGCATCACATCAACCAAAGCAAGCTGAGCCGCTTCATCGGTCTCCAAACGCTTTTCGAATTCCCCCCGTTCAGCAGCGGGCATCTCGTCACTAACATAGCGAAACGCCAGCCAGTCCAGCTCCTGGCTGAAAGGACTGTCGGCACCTGCTAGGTTTTCCGGGTTCGGGTTTCGAAAATCGTCACTCATTTCAATCTTTCAAATCTAAAACAGAGCACCTCTGGGTGGGAAGTGGCTCGTTGTTGTTATATCTACCGTTAGTGTTTTTTAATCTTCGGGTGGTTTAAGAATCGGTTTTAGCTTCTTCAATCCAGCCTGCATTCGAGCCAACACCGTTCCAAGTGGCTCATCAAGTTCATCAGCAATCTCGCGAAACTTTAGTCCTTCATAAATTCTCATCTCAACGACAACGCGTTGAGCATCGGGAAGACGTTTGAGCGCTTCGCGAACTTGCTCAATGTCTTCTTGTTGGATCGCAAAATGAACTGACTGGCTGAGCCGCTCGTCGGTTCCACGATCAGCACTGCCAAGCCCTTGAACTCTCCAGGCAACCTTTTCGGCGTGTTTCCGACTTGTGGTAACCTTACGCCGAATCAACATCGCCTCATTGTAAGCAACGCGGAACAACCAGGATTTCAGGGAATCCTTCTGCTGAACAGTATGACCCTTTTCCAACAAGCGGATAAAAGTCGTTTGTAAAGCGTCAGCAGCGGCGGCCTCGTTGCGCAGCAAACCAAGCAGAAATCGACTCAATCCCACAGCGTGTTCCTGGTAGACCAATTCGGCTTTGGCCGGATCGAACAACTGAGGATTCGGTTTCGAAGAATCTGAAGTCACATTTTCACCAAAACCAAAGCTAAAATCTGCTCGTAAACTTGACACTTAAGGTCGGGAATTTATTGATAATTTGCCGTATCTCGACAAAAAAAGTAGGCGTTTTAACATAAAATGAGACCTTGACGTTATATCTTAGCATATTTGCTCGGCTTAACCGAAGCTCAGGACTGACTGAAGCGACAATCGCTACAGGTTCCTGAGACCTTGGAAGCATGTTTTAGGACCAGAAAGAGCCAAGAGCTTTTCCCACTGGGTCTGAACCGATCAATACCAAACACGTAAAAGAGAGAAGATCTAGGGAGCGATACTTGGTGACTCGTCGGGTTGTGCCGTGACACACTGACGCATTAAATTTCTAACGCTCAACCAACCATCAGCCGGAGCTTGACGAGTTGTTTATCGGTCCAGTTTTTTCTCGCGAAGCCGCAGTTGCGCCCCGCCGGGCTCGCCACTACATTATGCGGACGGTCTACGCGATTTTGTTGCTACTGCTGATTTGTACTGCTTGGATGATTCTCACCAAGACGCAGCAAATCCAGAATGTTGGCGATATGGCTCGGTTTGGGATGGCGTTGTTTCAGATCCTCGCTCCTTTGCAATTGGCGCTGATTCTATTTCTCTCGGCAATCCAGGCGGCAAGTAACATCGCAGTCGAAAAAGACCGCCAGACACTAACCCTGCTGTTGATGAGCCGGCTCTCCAACAGCGAACTGGTGCTCGGCAAATTGTTGGCCAGTTTGCTAAACATTGGTGTGATGCTGATCGCGAGTCTACCGATCTTCATGCTGGTGGTCTTGTTTGGCGGAACTTCGTTTGAGCAAGTTGGATGGACGTTCGCCGTTACAGCAGCCACAGCAATGGCGGCCGGTAGTCTCGGGGCTACGATCGCACTGTGGCGCGAGAAGACGTTTCAAACCCTGGCGCTGGTCGCGATGTGTATCGTTTTCTGGATGGGATTCTGGGAATCAATCGGCCTCTCAGGTTTTGATTTCTTTGGGATCGCCGGCTCCAAACTGGCCGCTGCCACCAGCCCGATTCGCGCGATTATTGCCGCGAGCAATCCAACCGTCTCGACGACTTGGCCCGTTTCGGTAGGACCTTATTTGATCGTCGCCGCTTCAGTTTCGTGCTTGCTGTGTGGTTTGGCAATTTTGAAGGTTCGACGATGGAACCCAAGTCGGGACATTCGGTCCGGCCAGACAGCCTCGGATACTCAATCGGAGACCGGCGACATTGATATGTTTACCGGCAAAGTCATCGATCACACCGCAGAGAAAGACAATGCCGATGCGACATCAGATGGTCAAGCAAAAATGCCTGCCGATGTTAGCCAACTGACCGACGCCGCATTGGCCGGGCAAGTCGTTGCTGAATCGGAAAAGCTTCGTTCGGGTCACGTGGACGATCGCGCCCGTACGGCCAGCCAAAAAAGTCGAACCGTTTGGGACAACCCGATTCTCTGGCGTGAAATGAGGACATGGGCGTACGGCAAGAAGATCCTCTTCATCCGATTTGCTTACTGGTTATTGGCGGCTTGCGTCTGTTTGGCGATTTATTCGATGGTCAGCTCCGGCGCTGCGACCAGGGTCACCGCTGAGGCCGGTGTTTCAGTTCCAATCACCGCCCAACCCCTGGCTCCTTTTATGCTTGTCAGCATCGTCATGGTCAACGCGCTGGCAGTGACTTCGATTACGACCGAACGAGACGGGCGGGCGCTTGATCTGCTAATGGTCACAGACATTTCTCCCAGAGAGTTTTTATTCGGCAAACTCCTCGGTGTTCTGTACGTCGCCGCCGACATGATTCTCTTACCGATCCTGATATGCGCTTACCTCTGGGTGAGCGACGTCGTAAGCGGAGAAAATTTTCTTTACCTCTGCATCGGCTCGTTCGTCCTCAATGTGTTTGTGGCGATGCTTGGGATTCATTGCGGCATGTCCTACAACGGGTCGCGGCAAGCGATTGCTGTGAGTCTGGGAACGGTGTTCTTCCTGTTTCTGGGCGTGGTGACGGTGATGTTTATGATGATTTCATTTACCGGAAACGTCGAAGCGCAATTGACTCCGTTTCTGGCTTGTATTGTTGGCGGAGCAATCGGTTTGTACGTTGCCTTGGGTTGGAACACGCCTTCCCCGGCGTTGGTTCTGGCTTGCGCGCTGCTGCCAATTGCGATGTTCTACTCCATTACCAGTTTGCTGATCGGCAATTATCTGGCCGTGCTGCTGGTGCTCTGTTTTACCTATGGGTTTGCCACCACCGCGATGATGGTGCCAAGACTCAGCGAGTTTCTTGTTTCCACCGGAGGCTCCAAGGTAGCTGAGAATGGATAGCTTGCTCGCTTTGTTACCCTGGCTTGTTGCGATGATGGCCTTGATGGCTTGCTCCGGATTCTTCTCGGCCAGTGAAGCGGCGTTGTTCTACCTTCAACCCAGGGACCGACGCGACATGTCCAGCGGCGGCGCTGCCGAACAAGCTGCAGCGACGTTGCTGGAGAATCCCGAACGTTTGTTATCGTCGATTCTGTTTTGGAATCTGGTAATCAATATCGCTTACTTTTCGTTGGCGTCGATCGTTGCGATTCGCATGGAATCCGACCCCGAACTTGGAAATTCATCCGCAGCCGTGTTTGCCGTGTTGTCGCTGTTGGCCATTATTTTTTTCAGCGAGATGCTGCCCAAGAGCTTTGGCGTTCTGCGCCCACGAAGACTGGCCTCGATGGTTAGCTTGCCATTGTGGTGGGCGGTGCGCGTGGTCGATCCGTTGATGCCTTTTTTACGTTGGGTCAATCTGGTCTCACGGCGGTTGATTTGGCCTGGTTTCAAACCCGAACCGCTTCTCGAACTAACAGATCTCGAACGGGCGATCGATCATTCAGGCAAGGATGCTGCTTTGATCAAACAGGAACAGGCGGTCCTGCAAAACATTGTTCAGCTGTCGACCATTCGCGTCGAAGAGTGGATGCGCCCGCGTACTCAATTCGTTGCCTATCGTCCGCCAGTGAATCTCAAGGACCTCGGTGGAGACCTGCCGGCCAGCGGATACCTGCTGGTGACCGAGCCTGATAGTCGAGAGATTGAAAAAGCGATTCGGCTGGACAATCAATTTCACCTCGATGAAGACGGCCTTCATCGTCACGCAGATCCGGTGTTGTACCTGCCCTGGTGCGCAACGGTTGCTGATGCACTTGAAAAAATGTCACATCGAGATCGTGAAGTTGCGGTTGTTGTCAACGAGTTTGGCGACACAATCGGAATTTTGACGATCGAAGATATCCTTGAGACCGTTTTCGTTTATTCGCCGAGTCGAAGCGCGCGTTTGCTTGACGTGCCGCCTCTGGAGCAAGTCGATGAAAAAACGTATCGGGTTGCGGGCATCATGAGTTTGCGACAATTGGCCAAACGACTGGAAGTCGAGATTCCCGAAACACAAAGCGTCACCGTGGGCGGTGTGATTCAGGAGTCAATACAGCGACTGGCCGAGCGCGGTGACCACTGTGTGTGGGGGCCGTTTGAATTTCAGGTTGTCCAATTGGCTCAGCGAGGTTCGATGCTCGTTGAGGTTCGCGTCATTGATCCCGACGACGGGGAGGCGGCATGATCATCGCCATTATTTTGTTGATCGTCGGGATCTTTCTCAGCGCGTTTTTCAGTGGGACCGAAACCGGATTTTATCGAGCAAGTCGAGTTCGCGTCGTGATGGCCGGACTCGATGGGGATCGTGTATCGCAGTACTTGCTCAAGCTAATCAATAACCCCACGCTGTTTGTTGCCACGACGTTGATCGGAAACAATGTGGCGAACTACTTGACCAGCTTGGCGATTGTTTTGATCACCCAAAACGTGACCAGTTCCAGTGCCGCCGAAATGTTAACACCGATTTTGATGTCTCCGTTGCTTTTCGTTTACGGTGAGTTGCTTCCCAAGAACCTGTTTTACCAAGCGCCCAATTTCCTGCTCCGTCTGGCGGCTCCGGTGTTTCTCCTGTTCACTTGCATTTTCGCTCCCGTAGCGGCCCTGCTTTGGGGGATGGGGCGGCTACTAAAACAACTATTGGGAGAGTCGCCGGAAAAAATCCGCTTGATTTTGGCTCGCAAAGAAGTCCAACAGGTCCTCGAGGATGGCTTGGAAGCCGGGATTCTCCACCCGACCCAACGCAACCTGGGGCAGAGTTTCTTCCTCGTCGCCTCCAAACGTGTCGCTGAATTTTGCACGCCCATCTCAGAGATCAAAGCACTCAAACTCAACGCGACGCGGGAAGAGGCACTCAAATTCGCCCGCGTCAAACAGTACTCTGATATTGTGTTGTTTGACGGAGCTCGGAGTAACGTGGTCGGCTACGTTCGAACAGTCGACTTGCTGATCTCTCAAACCCAAAAAGCACCCAAGGACTGCCTTCGTGATTTTAACGATGTCAATCGCAATGAATTATTTGGCGAAACGGTCATGCAGATGCAGTCCGAGCGGGAGACAGTCCGCCGGGTGGTCGGCAGCGCTGGAGAAACCGTTGGCATGTTGTTCATTGATCAATTGACCGACCCGCTGCTCAATGGTCCGCTTGGCTCCTTGCAGCGATAAACGCAGTCCTACTTGGAGTAGCCAAGCGACTTGATGACTGAAAGCATTTCCTCGTAGTTCACATACTTTCGGTGGTTGGCCAATTTGTATTGGTCGATTGCTTTGCCAAGCTCAGCAGCTTCGGGAGAGAGGTTGTCACGGCTGTCGGAGAACTGTCGCCGCTCTTTGCCGGGCCCTGCGCCTTGCTCTGCGCCCTGAGAACGTCTGTCGATAAACGCGCTGGCGTCAAGATTTTGATTGGAACCAAAAGAACGGTTTTCAGTAGACATCGAATGCTCCCACAGCCCAAACCGGCGTATTAAAACGTGCTAAATATTGCTTTACCCTGTATCGGTAAATCATCGCCCAAGGTCGCACAACGGTCGAGTGTTGGCAGGTTAATCCAACGAAGTGGATGAGGCTGTACCGTTTGTGGTGGTTATTCGTTCTCGCGTCGCCAGTATATCGCCAGCGGAGATCGCCTACCGCTGCAGGTTCGTTTGGACGCTGTGATTGGCGACCTGCGGTTGTGCTTGAGGCGGAAACGCTTGAGCCATTTCCTGGAAAACTGGAAGATGCGGGAATGCTTGTTGGCCTCGAATGGCGGTAGCCTGCACTCCAGCACTGTCGCCGGCAAGAAGTTGAACCTGCCCAAGCCTCAACAACAATTCGCTGGAGGCATTGGGGCGTTGGCTCGCAGACTCAAGCAAGTCGATCGCAGGTCGGAGTTGCTTGAGCTCGATCAGCGCGGCGCTTTTGGCGACTATCGTCGACTCGAGTTGCTTCTCGATCGGATTCTTTTGCAGCACTTGCTCTACGGCTGACAGGGCGCGCAACGGCTCGCCCATGCGCTGGTAAGTATCAGCAATTTCAAGCTCAACGCTGGTGACATCCGGGGCGTAGCCTAACGATTTTTGAAAGTCCGTCAGAGCGTGATGATAGTTTCCCTTTGCCTTGGAGATTTTGCCTTTCAACTCCCAAGCCGGAGCGTAGCGATGGTCGGGAGCAAGCGCTCGGGCGACTTGCTGCTGAGCCAAATCCAATGCACCTATGTCTACATACATCTGCCCCAACGTAGTGAGTAATTTCGGATCCTCGTTAGAAAGTTCGACAGCTCGGTTCATTTCGGCGATCGCATGCTCTCGATCTCCGCTTTGAAATAGCGTCTTGGCCAGATTTGCACGGATGCGATAGTCCGTCGGGTTTTGTTCTGAAGCACGAGAGAACAAACCTTTGGCTCGATCAAGTTGCCCGTTTTGAAAAGCTTCCAAACCGTTGTTAGCCCACTGGCGTGCCGCGGTAACCTTTTCTCGTGTCCTTTGTGCAAACGGATGAAACGTCTGGCATCCGGAACTCAAAAAGAGAAAAACAATCACTCCCAACTTCGCCAAGCGCGATCGACAAGCCGGCCTGGAACGTTCACACGTATCGGCGCAGCCTGAATCATCGGCTGGGAAGTATCGAGCAGATCTTGGCAATCAAATATTCCTTGGCTCAGAGCAAGAAAGTGGCGAGTTTTACAGCCAGAGATTAGCAATGCTCCGAGCCAAATGCCAGATCGGTAGCGACGGTTTGCCGGCGGCAGCTTACTCAATCAACTCCGGCCATTTTCGCTTGCCATTTTCGCTTGC
>CAYSQZ010000010.1:11825-47962 GCA_964433035.1 uncultured Pirellulaceae bacterium
CGGCGGCAGCTTACTCAATCAACTCCGGCCATTTTCGCTTGCCATTTTCGCTTGCAAAAGTCAGCCATTGGTCAATTACAAAACTGAGAACAACCGCTATAAAGGAATCCCGCTAGCAATTTCCTTAAGTACAAAATAGACCCTGAACCAAGGCCCCACGATGACCGCTGTTTACGACAAACTCGGATTGAATTTCATGTACCCCGAGAATTGGCGGCTGATTGATGATTCAGATTCCGAGATGCCTCACATCATCACCTTGGAGACGCCAGATGGAAGTTGCACTTGGTCAGTTCATGTCTACCCAGCGGGCGCTAATCGCGATGAGATTTTAAAGTCAACGTTGGCTTCACTTCAGGAAACCTACGAAGACCTGGAAGTCGCACCGGCAACAGCCGATTTTGGTGGCGTCCCAGGCACTGGCGTGGAAGCTTTGTTTTACTGCTTGGATTTCCTAATCCGAGCGGAGCTTCAAATCGTGGAATCATCAGACCATCTGTTTTTGTTTTGGTCTCAAGCTGAAGATCGAATCTACGATGAGCAGGATTTGGTATTCAAAGCGATCTCGGTCAGCCTGCTACGCTCGCTCAAGGGTTCTTAGTGGCAAGTGAGTTCCCGGCAGCCATTCGCAAAGCCAAAAGTTGCGCATAACCAGAGATTGATTGTAATGGCGTACGAAGTTCATGACTAATACCCGTGAGGTAACGGCTTTTTGCTTGATTTGCTCTCTCAGCTAGTTCTTTAGCCGCCCTCGGGAGCATTCCCAAGCTCAGAACAGGCAATAATCAGCGTATCTCTTTCCCGAGAAACCGGCGAGTTAATGAGATCGGATATCGAACCAAAAACTCTCTTTGGAAATTGATGAAGATCGGGCTTTAAGAGAACCTTGTCTTTGACTGTACTCATTCAATCCCGCCAAACCAATCAACCAATTTTACAATTGCATTCATTATGCATTTGCATAATATGCACATATAGATAGATTGTGAATGGGGCTCAAAGAAGCGCCGTACGTTAATCAAATCTAGTCAACTACGAAATTGGATATCAAAATGATCGCAGACCACTTAATTTTGGAAGCACAACAAGCTTGGGGAAACGGCATTGTTAAAATCGGCAAAGTGTTCCTTGAAAAAGGGGATTACAAAGCCGCCGCCAAAGAGCATATTGATGAGTTCTACAACTACCAGGAAGGAACCGTGTTGTTTAAGCCAACGCTCACTTCTGAAAAACAATTCCGATTGGATTTTGATGGAGCGCTTTCCTATTTCGTTGGCGGAAACAGCGACTACCCAGAAGACCACGGCTTTGCGATCAAGCCCTGGTCACACGTGAAGTGGGAGAACATCGGAACCAAAATCACCGGTGACATGGGAGTCGCGATGGGGAATTATTTCTTTACGCCGGTCGAAGGCGGAGATGACGTCAAAGTCGAGTATTCTTTCGCTTATACGATCAACGAGGTCGGAAAGCTAAAAATCGTTCTGCACGGCTCGCACTTGCCGTACTCGCCTTTGGTGTGATCCAACCACGTCGAAAATCTCTTCATGCTCATCATGTCGAGTGATCGCTGGCTTCTAGGGCTATCGCATCAGAGCGTTGAATTCGCGCATTGGAGGTTCGATTTGAAATCGAACTGTCCGCCAATGCTGACCAATCATAGTAACTACTAGCCCCGTTACAAGTGGCGGTAGAGCCTCCCTAAAGCGGCTTACAAATGGTGCGATTGCGGTTTGAACTACGCCAGCAACTAATACGCCTCCAGTAACTGCTGCCATCGCTGCAACGCCTTGGTTTGCAACTAAAGGAACAATGATCGGTATAAAGCCATTGAGTGAACCATCACGGGCGCCAACTAATCACGACGACCATGTAAAGAACCTTGTAAAGATTACACCGCAAGTCATTGAGTCGCTTTCCAAGACGCATGCTTGCAAAACTTGGTTAAATTTTTCCCGCGGTTTTTTACTTGGATTTTTGACTTTCGACAAAAAACAATTGCGGTCTCTGGTAAACCAAGGCGTGTCTGGCACATCAGTTGCTTTACATGCTGTCGACAAGATAGTTTGACAGTCCTTCAACAGACTGTTTGCTGGTTGGGAAACAACATGCAACACATTCTCCCCGGTAACCAGCGGTGAACCTAAGGCACAATCATCCAGACGATGAAACCAAAGCTAACTCAGTACGTAGCGAAAGCCAGTTTTTCACCGCTTGCGAAATGAACCCGGGAGGGATCAGGGCGCGGAAAAGGAGTTCCATCACGCCCGCGTTGCAAGGTTGTTAGTCCAAACAGAATCTTCCCAAAAATGAAGCTCAACAAGCGGGCCGACATCGAGAAAGTTGGCTGAGCCATTCAGGTTGATATCAGCTTCTTCTTGGTATCTTAAAGCTGGTCGCGGTTCTGAAGGCATCCAGCAGAAACCACGTGACCTGTCGCCAGTTCGTAAATGACTACTTCATTCTTAAATTAGCGACGGACAGCATCTGCCTTTTTTCTTGGCTGAACAAACATTTCTGTGGTTCGAGACATGGAATTTTCCTTGCAAGATCTGAGCATTCCAACTCAAATCACAAGACTTCCATTTCCATCAAGAACAAGACACTTTGTCGATGAATCCAAATTCCAATAGCACTTCATCCACTTTGATAAGAAGCGTCCAACGCAACGAGCAAGAGGGGTGGAATAAACTTGCGAGACTTTATGGTCCGCTCGTTTACCGCTGGACCAAGAAAGTCGGCTTTTCAGCTGAGGACGTCGCCGATATCGGGCAAGAAGTATTTCGGGTCGTGGCAATCAAAATAAACGAGTTCGATCTAGCTCGTGATAGCGGCGGTTTCCGTGCCTGGTTGCGTCAAATAACCCGTAACAAAATTGGTGATCGGCTGCGAAAGCTTGCTAACGAAGAACAGGCGATTGGTGGCAGTGATAATTTCATCAAGAACTTAGTGACGTCTGATTGGATGTCCAAGTATGACGAAGATTCGTCGCAGGACGATAATTCGGAACTCTTTGCGGCAATGCTGCGAATGATGCGAGAGAACTTTGAAGACGCGACGTGGCAAGCGTTTTTGGCGACCGCAATCGAAAACAAACCCGCCAGCGTTGTTAGTTCAGAACTGCAAATGACGGCAAAAGCAGTTCGGCAAGCGAAATATCGTGTGTTAAAAAAACTCCGAGAGGAGTTTGGGGAACTACTGGACTAAGCCGTCGCTTGCTTCTCTCGCGGACCTTCAAAAGCACTTTCTGGCAAACAGCACTCACCCCCTTTTAAGCCGCGATTCCTTAGGAAAATTCTCGTCTGTGGCGCTTTAACAAGTTTATTCCTAGCGGGCTTGCGTGCATACAGGCACGTAGCTTGATCGTTCTGTTTTACAGGGATCATATTCTTGGGAAGATCAGCTAATGAGATCGCGGGGAATTGAAATTGATGGTGTCATGTTGCGGAAACACCGTCAGGAGAACGGACTGACTCAGGAGCGGCTGTCACAACTCGCAGATTGCGATACTCGAACAATTCGCAATGCTGAGAAAGGACAAAAAGTTGACCTGACGACAATTGAGAATATTGCAGGTGCAATACAAGTTCCGGTTGGTTGGCTCACCCAACCCGACCGCTTGCCTGAAACGACTGGCCATATTGCTGCTCAACGCAAAGCCGCGATTCAAGGTCAACTGAACGGGTTAGTTAGAAAGGACGCCGGTCCGATACTCTGGCCAATTGCCAGCCATGCATCTATCTCGGCTCCTGGATTCTGCCCACCACTCCATGTGTTGCACCAGAAATCACGAAATACTAAACCTCATCAGGCCTACCAACGTTTTCTCACCGAACTGTTTTCGCGGTTTGATTTTTTGCAATTAAGAAATCTATCCTTTTACGGCTGCGACGACGTTTTCATCACTCGGACGTCCCTCTTAGTCGCAACAAAAGAGAATGTTGAGAGGTTTGAGTTGCACTTTTCTATCGAATCTGAGTTTCAACGAGAGTTGATCATGAGCCAAGTCTATCTAGGAAACTTTCATGAATTGCAACATCGGTGGAACAGGGAACCAACGGGAAAGAAACCGGAAACTTAGTTTCCTGCCACGACGATTTGCGAAAACACAATTCGCAGCCAAGTTCTTCCCTGGCACCGCTGCGTAGACAGCAGCGGTCTTTGAAAAGCGACTGTCCAACAATTACACGGAAACGATCGGTATTGTTTGGAATCTTCAAAGTTGTGGGGAAGCCCCAGAGACTGTGCTTCTTAGAGAGCCATATATCGTGCTGAAACTGAAGCTCATCACACTGGGGACGATAACTCTTAACCAAGCCACAACTCTGGGAAGCGCCCACCCAAAAGCTGGTTCTCCGCTTTACGTTGTGATTCTTATAGAATAATTGTTTAGCAAAACTTGCTGATGACGTTAGACTCGTTTCATTGCAACGGCCAGTTAAATAACGAAACCGGAAAAATGATCCACCCGCAGCAATCTGATCTGGAGGCGTATGCCAATCAAGTACTGCCAGAATCAGAATGTGCAAGCCTGCTTGAGCATCTGGATCAATGCGATACGTGTGCCAAGTTCGTCGAACAATTAGAGAACGCAGTTTTCACAAAAACGTTCGCTGTCGGTGGACTAATTGACGTGGACACTAACGATCACTGTGAGAATATGATTGGCAACATATGTGACCAAACGTTACCAGGAGCAGCATCCACGGGTAATGAAGCCGAAGACACTGATAGTTTATTCACAGAAAGTTTCGCCCGACAAGGAGTGTCGATAGATCGCTACAAATTGCACAAGCTTGTTGGCGAAGGAGGCATGGGCTCGGTTTGGGAAGCTGAACAACAAAAACCAGTCAAACGCAGAGTCGCCATTAAGCTGATAAAAGACCGCTTGAGAACCGAACGCGCAAAAGTGAGATTCAATGCCGAGCGACAAGCATTGGCGATGATGGATCATCCGAACATAGCGCAAATACTCGATGCCGGCTCAACCAAAGATCAACAACCGTACTTTGTAATGGAGTTTGTCGACGGTAAAACGTTAACCGATTTTTGCGATGAAAATCGGTTCACCGTCAACCAAAGACTTGAACTGTTCATTCAAGTTTGCAAGGCGATTGAACATGCTCATCAAAAACAGATTATCCATCGTGACTTGAAGCCCTCGAACGTCTTGGTGGGTGGCTTGAAGGATTCACCAAAAATCAAAGTCATCGACTTTGGACTTTCGAAATTGTTGGATAAAAACAACCGGCTTGCTGACGGAATGTCTTCCACCCAACTGGGGGCAGTGCTTGGTACGATTCGGTACATGGCTCCCGAACAAGCCTTTGGAAATCCTGGCGAAATAGATACTCGCGCAGATATTTATTCGCTAGGTGTGATTCTCTACGAGTTGTTGACAGGTTCAACGCCGATTGGGGACGACTCCAATGGCAAAATCGAGATGCTGGAAAAACTTGGCGAGTTCCGAAAATTAGAACCAACCACTCCGAGCCGGCTGTTGTCGAAACTGGAAGACTCGGGCGATACTGCTGCCCAAAATCGAAGCACGACGGGCAAGCGGCTTTCTCAGATGCTCAAAGGTGATCTCGATTGCATAGTCGCGAAGGCACTCGCTGCTGATCGGAGTCGCCGATATGAGACGATAGTTTCGTTTCGTGAAGACGTTCAACGATTTCTTGATGCGGAGCCGATTTCAGCCAGGCCGCCGTCTGTTGGTTACCGAGCTGGAAAATTCATTCGACGCAATCGGATTCTTGTTATCGCCGGTGCAGCTGTCGTTTCCATATTACTTGCCAGTGCCATGAATGCTTATTGGGTTCTGGCCAGCAGCAACAAGAAATTGCGGGCTGCAGCAGTAGTAGTCGAGAAAGAAAAGACCAACGCTGAAAATGAGGTCGAACGAAAACGAGAGGCTGTCGATTTCCTGATTCGTACGTTTGAACGTCTTGATATCGCGAACTCCAACATCCGAAATTCGACGCCAGCCGTTGAACTCTTGTTTAATGCATTTGAAGATTTAAAAAGAAATACCAACAACCGCATCTCTGACCCACTGGTTCGGGGAGAGTTGCTGTTCGAAGTTGGCCGGTTGCTCAAGCTTTACGGTTGTCATGACAAATCGACAGAGGCAGCCAGACTCGCAAGCGAGATTTTTGGTGCGACCCTCGGCAAGGAAACCAAGCAGTTTTTCGACAGTCAGATAATGTTGGCAAGTAGCCTTCGTAAAGCCGGAAAGCTGGAAGATTCAGAACGGCTTTTTAGAGAAATTGCTGAAGACTACCCACGGGTGTTTCCGGAAGACAAATTGGAAGCGACAAAACGTTGGAACGACGTCGCAGTTTGCCTTGAAGATTTGAAACGCTACAACGAAGCCCTTGAAATTTACGAACAAGTTATTGCAGGCAAAAGTGAATTTCTCGGCGAATACGATAGATCAGTTATGCTTACCGAAAATAACGTCGCGATCGTGTATTGCCAAATTGGGAAACACGAACGGGCGATTGAGTTGCTCGAATCTGTGGTGAAGCGTTCCGAGAAAGTATTTGGTCGCCAAGACAACGAGACGATGGACAACCTGTATTCACTAGGATTCGCTCAAATTTCCAGTGGTAACTTTAAACGAGCGAATGAAATCTTCAGGGAAATCGTAGAGTACCAAGAGCAAAAACTCGCCCCCGATCACATGGATCGTTTGTCGACCGAGTGGCTGCTTGGTCAATCAGAGTGGAAAATGGACGGCGGATCCAGGGAAAAAGCCTTGCTAATTATGGAGGGCGTCATAGCAAATGTTCGCCCATTAGAGGTAGCTCACCCCACAGTCGTACAATGGAAATGGAAGCTACATAGTCATTATGCTGAAGTTGGAAACGAAGTGCGTTCAGTGGAATTGAAGCTATCAGTGCTTTCGACCTTATTTGAAAAAGGCCATGAGTCTGGAACAGCGCGCGGTGTGGCTAATGCACTGGAATTGGCAAAAACCTATATCTCGATAGATGATTACTCTGCTGCCAAAAAAGTAGTCAATCAGACCCTGCAAACATTGAAAAAAATGGGGGTTGGTGAACTGGTCCTAAAAGAAACAGGAGCTGAATTGGTATCGGAAATGAGGAAGTTGGCAACACAGTTAAAAGCATCAAACGAGCCTTTTGAAGGCAATCAAAGCAAGTGACGTAAACACTTGGGGGTTCCCCAATTCGAGTCGCCCAGCCACGCCGCCAGAAGAGCGATCCCTCCGTTCGCGTCACAACCGAAAGTCACCCTCCTTCCGGGAGGGTCGGAGAATTCGCTTGCGAATTGGACGGGGGGTTTAAGAATCTTGTCAGTTCAATTTGTTAACGATCGCTCCCTCCCCGAGCTGCGCCATCATGAATGATGGCGAGTTCGACCCTCCCGGAGGGAGGGTGACAGCGAAAAACGACTCGCCATCAACATCTTTTGATACCGTCCTCAACTTACCCGGAGATGAAGCCTTTACGGTTGGACTTACTTGGACAGCCGGAAGATTTCCGAGGCGTCAGTCGCTCACCGGACCTGTCTTGGCAACCAAAACCGAATCGTGGATGCCAGGCAGGACTTCGGTGTCGGTAATAATGATGTAAGGCGAACCGGGCTTGGCCTGAGTGACGCTTTCAGCCCAGCGATTAACGAAGGTCCGTAGCTTGGTCTCTTCGATCGGCGTTGGGCACATCACTGGAACCACCCCCCAGAACAAAGACATTTTTCGATATGAGTTAATGTCATCGGTAATACAAACGGTTGGGATAAAATCGCGCTGCTTGGATTTCAACAAAGCCGTTGCGGTACCAGTGCTGGCGATCACGACCATGCAGGCTGAGACGCGCCGCGCAATCTGGGCCGAGCCAAACACAACTCCATCGGAAATATCCCACCCAGTAGGATCCGAGTGAGCAGTCATGCGTGAACTTCGAGTCGAAAATGCTATCTCAGTTTCTCCCATGATCTTATTCATCATCGTGACTGCTTCGACGGGATACTCACCAATCGCAGTTTCTCCAGAAAGCATACACGCATCTGCGCCGTCAAGAATCGCGTTGGCGACATCGGTGACTTCAGCGCGGGTGGGCTGCTTGGAGGTGTGCATGCTTTCGAGCATCTGAGTCGCAACGATCACTGGTTTGCGGTACTGCAAACACTTTTTGATAATCCGTTTTTGAGCCGCCGGCGTTTTCTCAATCGGTATCTCAACCCCCAAATCTCCACGGGCAACCATCACTGCATCGGTGGCTTTGACGATGGAATCGAGCTGATCGATGGCCTCAGCTTTCTCAATCTTGGAGACCACGAACGCAGAACTGCCGTTGTCGGCCAACAGCTTTTTAAGCTGTTCAACCTCAGACGCATTTCGAACAAAGCTCAAACTCACGAACTCAACGCCCTGCCCTGCTGCCCAGATTGCGTTGTCGATGTCGATCTCGCCCAACGCTGGAACGCTCAAATTCGTTCCCGGCAAATTGACTCCTTGACGTGAACGAATTTTACCTCCGTCGACCACGTTGCAGGTCAACTGATCGGCGGTTTTCTCAGTCACTTCCAACCGCACGATGCCATCAGCCAGGACGATGTCTTCGCCAACGGTAACTTCGTCAACCAAGCTTTCGTAGTTACAAGTCAACTCATCGTCGCTGGTTGATTTTAACCCTCGAACAAAGCGAACTTTCTGACCGTTTTGGATTTCGAGCGGGTCCTGCGAAAGTTGGCCCAAGCGAATTTTGGGACCGGCGAGGTCGATCAGAATTCCAGCCGGGAATCCAGTTTGTTCCGCCGCAGCACGAATGTTAGCAATTGCCAGTTCGTGGGCTTCTCGACCGCCGTGGGCCATATTGATTCGAAATACATCAGCGCCAGCTTTGAGGAGCTTGACCAGCATCTCCACACTGGCACAAGCCGGACCAACCGTCGCAACTGTTTTCGTACGAGCGTCTTGGAGCGGTTTCTCGGTTTTCAATTTCTCAACCCTACAGTATGCAGCTAGATGTAATTCGATGGACAAGCCGCATAAATTGTATTGTGAAGGTTCAATTTCGCCAGCCACCCGAAGTGTTTGGACGGCCATTTGAAAAACAATCCGAGATACAAATGGTAGCCCGACGCGTCAGCCGCGTCAGCGAGGGCGGATTCAGTTGCCGCTTCTTCCTCGCTTACGCTCTTACGCTTCGGGTTACCATTTATTGTTCCAAGCGTTGAAAAATGTCAGCCTCGGCCGCCATTGAGTAATCGAACTTTAAGCGTGACGGCCAAGGGCGACCTTACAGAACGCAACTTCAGGTCGCTTCAAATCTGCAAGGCTAGGTCGACCGGCTTTTACCTAATCGTTTCAGTTTCTCAGAATCTATTTCCGGCTAGAGTTTGCTTGGGCGAACTTCAGTTTTTCGGATTTAAATTCCGGCGGAAACTGTTCGAATAGGATTTATCAAACTTCAAATACAAAACGCCAGAGTGTGACTATGAACAAGAGTGAAACTGTTATTCAACAAAAGACCAATTCGTTTCCAATCATCGCTTTATTGCTGGTGAACTTGTTAGCTATTCTCCTGACGATAGGGATCCTGTTGGTTAGAACCAAGAGTTTGGTCGAATCCAGTGACATAATTTCGGTTGATCGGATCGGCGAAATCAGACTCGATCAAGGGAACGTAACCATCGACTTGATGAAATTGCAAGACGCTACCAGTCAACCCAAAGTCACCAATCAACTAACGATGAAGCAGCAGGATTTTCTCAAGGGGTTCTCCCAGATGGAAGGTTTGGTCAAGAAGATGATTGCCGATGGTCAGGTCAAAGCCAGTGGTCCCGCCGGTGCCCAGGGCGAGTAAATAAGTGGCGTTCCAGTAGTCCGACAGACCAGAGTTGACTAAGCAAAGAAAGATCGAGAGTGGCGCCGAAGCGCCCAGACAACCACCAACAGTTTGACTGAGTTGACTAGACCAGTTACTCAATTGATCGGTTTAACGAAACAACGTCACCCTCCCAAGATTGGGAGGGTCGAGAAAAGACGATGAAATCGGCTTTGATCGGGGAGGGTTGATGTGTTCCGCTTCGCAAACACTCCCCGCCCGCTTTGCGTCCCTCGCTCCCGCACGCATGCTCAAGAGCCGCAAATGTACGTTCGCCAACCATCGAGTTGCTCGGTCGTCAAACTGTTGGGGCGTTGGATCTCGTAGCGAAACGACTTGTTTGTTTCGCCGCCAACGCTGACCTTGATCTTCAGCCGACCATTTTCTTCGTAAGCGAATTTGACTTCGATTTTGGTGCCTACTTCAAGTGCTCCGGGTAAGTCCCAGATCGCACAGCGCCCCAACTGCGAGCAATCCTCGGGGTTGACGCTTTCGCCTTCGACAATTTGCACCAAGATAGATTCTTGATGCTTGCGATGCGTTTTAAAGACACGTCGAGCGACAACTGGCAGCGGCGTGTTGCGTGGGATCAGCGAAACAACTTTCTGGATCCCTGTCTTGACTTCGTTGGCGACCACCCCAAGGCTATGCGAATTGACGTTCTTGATCTCGGCAGGTCGAAAAGCGTCTGAGCCCTTGTGTAACAGCATCGCAGCTCGCAGGGCCGCCCCGTGAGCGACGGCCTCGTCAGGCGAAAGCGAATTGTCGGGCTTTTGGCCCGAGAGCGCTTGCAGCATCTCGGCGACTGCTGGCATTCGCGTTGAACCGCCCACAAGAATAACTTTGTCGATGTCGCTCCAATTCAAGTTCGCCGATTTGAGCGTTTGGCGTACGGTGAAATCGGTTCTGTCGAGCAGATCAAGCGTTAGGTCCTCGAATTGCTCTCGTGTGACTTCCGTTTTTAATGTCGATGATCCAAAGGTACATTCGATTTGAGCTCTCGATCGCGTTGAAAGAGTTTCCTTGGCTTCTTTGCAGTCGCGGAGCAACTTACCCAATGATGGGTTGTCGTCGCGCGGATCAATTCCATAGTTGCTCTTGAATTTTTCTGAGACGTGGTCGATCAAGCGTTGGTCCCAGTCCCGACCACCGAGTCTCATGTCACCATCGGTGGCGAGGGTTTTGAACTTGGCTTTGCTAACTTCCATCACGGTGACATCGAATGTTCCACCGCCCAGGTCATAGACCAGCACGTTGAGGGGCTGGTCGATTTTGCCCGCCAGGTTGATCCAGCCAGCGTGGTAACCGTACGCAACTGCAGCCGCGGTAGGCTCATTGATAATGTCGAGCACTTCGAGACCACCGATGTACCCGGAATCCTGAGTGGCTTTGCGGCGAATCTCGTCGAAGTAAGCCGGAACTGTGATGACGGCTTGATTGAACTGGCCGGTAACTCGGGACGCGTCGGTTTTGAGCTTGTTGAGGATCCAGCCTTGAAGCGCTTCTGGTGGATAACGCCGGTCTCCGAACACTTTGTCGTAAACCTGGTTGCCGATCTGTCGCTTGGGGCAGTCGGCGACATTTTCCAGTTCGGTCGAGCGGGCTTTGATCGCTTCGCGACCGACGATGACTTCATCGCTATCGAACAAGATGACACTGGGCGTAAGCAAGTCGCCTTCGGAATTGGGGATCGTCTCTGGGCGTCCAACGTCATTGACGTGAGCGATAACGCTGTAAGTCGTACCCAAGTCGATTCCGACGGCTGGTTTTTTGTTATCGCTCATCAACGCTATTCTGGGTTGAAGACTCTGATGGATCAGAACTCCATTCTGATTGCTTGGCAGTGCGCAGCCAATACCGAAAGCGGTAATTGGGTTGGAAATTGCCCCGAGGGTTCGAGGATTGACTGTCGGCAATTCAACATGAGTTGATTGTAAGGATCAGTTAAAGCAACCTTGATTTTTGGGATGTAGTTTGTGGGTAAGCAGAACCGCGGGCCAATCTTTTTTTAACTTTTCCTTTACTGGATTGCCGATGAAACTCTTCGTGCATGGATGTGTGCGAGTGTTCTCACGGAGGGATCATTTTTTGGTAACCTCATTGAGAGGAAAAGATCCATGCCTATTGAAAGTTTGAACTCTGTAATTGCTCTTGGTTTTTTGACCGTCTGGTTGATGGTTGGGCAATTCTCTTTCATCAAGAATTGAGATCTGGATGCAGTCTCCAGTCTTACAGTTTTTGATTCTATTTGGTGCCGTAGAGTCGGTGCGTCGATTGGTTGCCTCGGATTTGGTCGAGCTGGAGGAGACAATTCAACGTCTCTCCACTGTCCACTGAAGAATCAATCGATTCTGTTTGATTTGAGACAAGTATTCCATTAACCAAGTAGCCATAGTCGGCGCTTCGGTGTTGGTGTATCTTGTGAGTCATGAGTGACCCTTTTGAGCCAACGCCGGAGCCGACTAATGGCATTGGGTCCGAACCTGCGCAAATTCCAACCCAGCCAGCGCATTTACAGTCTGAGCCGACGGCCAGAGCTACTCCCAGCACGTTTTACGATGAGCTGACGGACGGGTATTTGATGCCCAAACGTCGTACGATATTGCCGTTGGTGCTATTGGCGTTGACCTGTGTTTCAACGTTCTGGGTTGGAGTCACGCTTTGGAATCCAAATTTCCTTGTGCCGATCGATAGTTTGATCCAAGGCAAAGGTCTGACCGAGATTCGTCAGCGAATTCTTGCGCATTGGGACTCAGGCTTGGTTTATATGGCTTCGGTGATGCTGATCCTGATGTTGCACGAGATGGGGCATTTTTTGTTCACACTCTATTATCGGGTGCCAGCATCTTATCCATTCTTTCTGCCCTTCCCTGCCAATCCAATTGGGACAATGGGAGCCGTGATCGGGATGCAGGGTGCATACGCCGATCGAAAACAGATTTTTGATATTGGAATTGCTGGCCCGCTGGCCGGGCTGGTCGCCGCAGTCCCGATTGCGTATTTCGGCGTTTCTCAATTGGATTTGACTGGTCAAGGCTATGGTGGATTCGGTTTTCGAATGCCATTGTTATTGGACTGGTTCGCCCTCAAGACCGGTGTCCCGGGCTATCAATCGGGGGACGTGGTTTGGATCAATCAACTGAATCCTCTGTTTATGGCCGGTTGGGTTGGAATGTTGATTACCGGTCTCAACATGATGCCGATCGGGCAACTCGATGGTGGTCATGTGACCTACACGTTGTTTGGACGATGGGCTCATTTGATTGCCCAAGCATTGATTGTCTTTGCAATCGCTTATATGGTCTATTATCGAAGTTTGATGTTAGTTTTGATGGTGGTATTGTTGCTCTTGATGGGGCCGAATCATCCTCCGACGCGCGACGACACCGTTCCCATCGGTGCGTTTCGATATCTGCTTGGACTCGCATCTCTGGCGATTCCGGTTCTTTGCTTTCCCGCTCAGATTTTCAAGATTGCAATGTGAGCCAAAGTCTTGGGGGCAAGATTAAGCGGGGCTGAGAATTGTTCTGGCGCTTAGCGTATTGTCTTGTTAACGGTTGCAAGCGATTATTGTCGAGGTCACAATATGACCTCGGCAAGGCTGGCAATTTGAATCACGATCAAGTTAAATCAGTCCTCATTTTTTAAAATAGATCCTCATAAATTAACCGGCTAAAACTCTGTAAAAATGGCAAAGACAATTTTTCATTCGAGTATTGAAGGCGCTCAGCATGGTCCCAAAGGGCTGGAGAACTTCCTGGCGTTTGCAAAGCAATCAGGCGCTGGAGGTGCTCAACCGTCCAACTATATGTTGGAGGCGTCGGAAGATGGAACTTCGTTTAAATCCGCCCAAGAGATCAGGGACTGTTTCGAAAAGAACGGTTTGAAAATCGATGGCATTTCGGCTCACTGTCCGTTCTGGGTGCATACAAGTGCCTGGACAGGAACCAAGTCGGGGCATCCGTTTATTCATGGTCCCAATCAATCGAAATCGCCATCGGAACTCGAGCAGTGGTACGAGGATTATTGTCTCAAGTTGATGGATTTGACCGCTGAGCTTGGCGTAAAAATTATGCCAATGTTTTGGGGCGTTGCATTTGGTTGGGAGTTAGCGACCGGTTACCCGTGGGGATTCTGGGCGGGGCCCGGGTTCGATTTGATGGAAGAAGGCAAAGAGCGGTTCGTCAATAAAACACAAAAGTTGCGTGATCATGCCAATAGCTTGGGTATGGTTCTGGCTCACGAAATTCATCCCGGTACTGCGGCGATGTGTGCTGATGAGTTCAACATGCTGGTTGATATCTGCGATGGGGATAAGTGTTTAGGCGTCAACGCCGATCCTTCCCATTGCTGGGAAGGTGAGCATTGGGAAGACCGCTTCCTTAAAGTTGGCTCAAGAGTTTACGGTTGCCACGTCAAGAATTTTACGATCCACCACGGCGTTCCAGTTCGCAAAATGGAACCCGATTGGAAAAAGCGGGGCATGCAGTTTACCGATTTGGGAACTGGCGATTTGAACATGACTCGCTATGCCGAGATCATGATGCAGATCGGATACCCAAAACGCTATTGCGATCTGATGGGTACAGATTCAGCACCGTTGGTTGTCGAAGCCGAAAGCAATTATCGCGACGGTGATGCGACCAGTGCCGACGGAATCGCTTGGGTGCGTGACAATTTGTGCTTTCCTGTTGCCGAGGGTTCGTTCGAAGACGCGATGGGTGCTTAGTGTCGTCGATCGGTTTCATGCATAGAGTCGGATTTTAACCGAGTCGTCGAGATGGATGGCGGTTAGCGGGCTCAGCCTGATTCGCGATTGAAATTCCGCCCTCTCTCTGATGGGGCGAACGCACGTGAGCAATTTATCTTTGTCATAAAGTCGACCGCTGCATTCGGCGCCGCGCGCTTTGCGGCTCGAAAACCGAATCTATGTTCAGCGACGATGCCAGAAAGAAAAGGTGTCGTAAATTTGTTGGTGTTCGATCGTATAATGTGCCAGGAGTTCTTCGGCAATCGCTGAGACTGCCGACCAGTATTTGGGGACTTCGAAGAGAGCCAATAGTTCCGCTTCGCAGTGGTGGATGAGCTTCATCGCTTCGTCTTCATTTTGGGTACATGATCTTGCGCTGGCAACCGCTCGCATCCAGTCGGCTTTCCACTCCTGGACTTCGGAAATTGTTTGGCGATTGTTCGAGTAGAGCATTTCAACCACCGGGCCGGCCAGGCTGACTAGTACTTCGGACTTCAGCAATTCAAGCTGGTTCATTTGAGGCGGCCAACGAGTGATCGTCTCCCCGTAGCGTTGGGGACCGTAGTCATCGGGTGGTTCAAGCGTGACATGCTCCACCGTTCCTCCCTCGATGATCGCCATTGTCGCGTGTCCGGCTTCGTGCCACGCGGTGAGAGCTTCGGTTTCATCCATGTCGTTTTCAATCAGTGGTTCGTTTTCAATCAGCAGTCTGTTTTAAATCAGCAGTTTGTTTTTGGTCTCAAATCGCGTTGTTTGGATTGGGTATCCAATTTTGCTAGAATTCGAGGGGTGTCTTAATTTAATCGATCTCCTCATCGGTAGCTGTTCCATTCATGATTGCAATTTCTGACAACGTTCAAGTTCGCAAAGACGGTCCCAGCGGAACTATTGTGCTTAACCGTCCCGATCGGCGAAACGCTTTGTCTCGCGAGATCGTAACGATGCTTATCCAGGCGCTCGATGATTTGCACAACGAGCGTTCAGTCCGTGCCGTGATCTTAACTGGGAGTGGAGACACGTTCTGTTCGGGTACGGATCTGCACCAGTTGCAGGAAACCGCTGCTGCAAAAAATGCGATGGAATTATGGCACGAGGATGCAGAGAGTTTTCTGGAACTGATTGAAAAAATGTTACGCTATCCCAAACCGATTATCGCCTCGGTTAACGGCTGGGTTGTTGGGACTGGAGTGGCGTTGATGTTGGCTTCGGATATTGTGATCGCAAACGATCAATCCAAAGTATTCATGCCCGAAGCAAAACGTGGGTTGAGCGCTTCGATTACAACTCCGCTCTTATACTTTCGTGTCGGTTCGTCCATGGCATCTCGGATTCTCTACTCAGGCGTACCGGTCGATTCGGTTGAAGCTGTCAGTTTGGGCTTGTTTCACGAAGTCGTTAACAACGATCTAGTCTGGGCCAGAAGTCATGAGGTGGCCAAGCAATGTGCGTCCGGTGCCCGGGAGTCGCATCAAATGACCAAGCAAATGATGAATCAGACGATCGGCGAGACTTTGTTTACTCAGTTGAGCATCGGAGCGGCGAATATGGCGGCCGCGCGGACGACAGAAGCGGCCAAAGAAGGAATCGCAGCGTTCCTGGAAAAGCGTGATCCGAATTGGGGTTAACTCGGGATTAATTCGCCGCTTGGCTTAATCGATCAGTGATCGCAACAGCTCAAACGTAAAGATTCCGGCGCTGTGGCCATCGGAGAAATGGATGCTGTAAGCATAGTTGCCCACCGGGTGCATCTTTTCAATATTCAGCGGCATTGTTTGGGCCTGCGAGAGCACTGGCAATGCGTTGGAGAGTTGTTTCTTGCCGTCGGGAGTCTGGGAGCTGGCCTCGTTGATCGCTTTCATTCGTTTGTCGATGCAGTTGGCACATCGGCAGTTGTCTCTCAATTTTCGAAACGATGTTTTCTGCTCGACATCATCGCTCCAGCGAATCAGCAAACTTCGATCGTCAGTTTTTTCCAAATGAACCGGATGGAAATCCGGTGGCGAGTCAGTTGCAGGTTGGGGATCATCAGTCATTGTGGCTTGCTTTTTTGCTGAAAGAGTCTCAGGAAAAGTCGCTTTGGTGAATCGCTTGATGGAGAAACTATCGGTTGTCAATAAACCGTTTGCCTTTGGCTTCAAAGCGTGGCAGCGATCCGGCGGCGACACATTTTACATCGATCCGAAATCCCAGTTGCAACTCAAGTCTCTGTTTGACTCGCTGAGGATCTTCAAGTTCGTCTTCGATTTCGATTTGAAGCTGATCCATTGAAGACTCCTTGTACGCAGTCAAGCGATACTCTGCGATCTCGGGGAACTCTCGCAGGATTCGCTCGACTGAGGTCGGGAAAACGTTGACTCCCCGAATGATCATCATATCATCGGTTCGACCAAGCACTCCGCCCTGAAGTAAGACAAAATTCGAAGGCTGATTGTCGGCCCAGTTTGGAATGACCAGGTCTCCGGTTCGATAGCGAATCACCGGGCTTCCAGTTCGGCCCAGCGTCGTCAGGATCAGTTCCGAAAGTTCGCCTTCGCCGGCGGGTTGTCCGGTTTCGATAGAGTGGAACTCGGGGAAGAATTGGGCTTGGTTGACATAGATCCCCCGGCCAGCCGGGTCGCCGAACCCCCACGGTCCAACTTCAGTCGCACCGCTGTGATCGATGACTTTGGCTTGCCAGGCGTTTTCGATCTGAGCTCGAATCGAATCGATCGAGCCCCCCGGTTCACCAGCGACAATGATCTTGTTGACCGCCAACGAGCCAAGCTCAAATTTGTTTTCAATTCCAACCTGCGCCATGTGGATTGCGTAGCTGGGAGTGCAGAAGATGGTTGTGGCTTGAATTGCAGATATAAGTTCGAGCCGAGCCAGCGTACTCATCGCGCCCGTTGGGGCCACCATCGCTCCTCGTTCTACGACCGCATCAAATGCGCTCCAGAAGCCGATGAACGGCCCAAAGCTGAATGCCATTACCACTCGATCGGAAGCGTCCAGTTGAGCTGCGTCGAGTACATATTGCCAACCCTCAAGCCACCATTGCCAGTCTTGCGGGGTATCCAGAACAACCATTGGCTGCCCTTTGGTTCCAGAAGTCCGATGGAACCGTGTGTATTGATCCGGAGCATAACTCAGGTTGGACGCGAAGCCGCTCGTCGAGCCTTCGCCTATCAGTTCGTCTTTGGTTGTGAAAGGAAGCTCACTCACCTCGCCAAGGGACTGAAGCGGACGTTGCACGTCGCCCAGCTTGTCTTGGTAGAATTTGTTGGTCGGCAAAATGGCGTCAAGCAAATAATTGAAGCGGCCAAGCTGATAAGCGCTCAGCTGAGTCGAATCGAGTTGTTCCAATTCCCGACGCTGTTGGACATTTGTTCTTTGATTCAAAGTCGTTTCCATACACGAATCATATTCGGGGTGGCAGTGAAGGTAAATCGGATTGCTGGACTAGGCACTGTTTGACAACTTCGTATCGGACTCAGCGGCAAGCTCTAACCGCTGGTAAGCACGCAACGAACCGGCGGCTAGCGCTTTGCCGTTCACATTTAACAGACATTGCCTAGCGGGCTTTGCCGTTGGCCTGAATTCTGTTCCACTGGAAACCATCGTATTGTCGGGCTTTCAGACCCTGCCCAAGTTGCTTGCTCGCCAAAGAATCCAATTGAGACCGACCCAATGCCTTTTTACGCTCAACACATTAAAGCCGCTCGACTGCATTTGCAAAAATGCGATCCGGTTTTCAAGCGGTTGATCAAACAAGTCGGTCCGTTCACGGCCAAGGCAAAACGTGACCGGTTTGGAACCTTGGTCCGTTCGATTATCTCGCAGCAGATTTCAGTTGCTGCTGCGGCGACCATTCGGGATCGCTTGTTGGAATCGTTTGCTCCAGATCCGATTAGCCCCGCTGGAATTCTGGGTTTGGACGTTGAGCGGTTGCGTGAGTTGGGGGTTTCCAGGCAGAAGGCCTCATATTTGATTGATCTGGCCGACAAAGTAAATTCAGGCGTGGTGGCGTTGGATAAGATTCACCTCAAGAGTGACCAAGAGATCATCCAGGAGATGATTCAAGTCAAGGGCATTGGGCCTTGGACAGCGCAGATGTTCATGATGTTTTCCCTGGCCCGGATGGATGTTTTGCCGGTAGATGATCTTGGAATTAAGAACGCGGTCAAACTCCACTACGATCTCGATGAATTGCCCGACACTCCGACCATTGAGAAGATCGCCCAACCATGGCGACCCTATGCGACCATTGCCAGTTGGTATCTTTGGCGGAGTTTGGAGTCCATTGAGGGATAAATCGGCTCTAGATTTACAGATTTCGGCTCCGCCGGCTGTTTGAAATTCCGATCTTGCAGGCTCTCAGATTGAGGCTGCTTTAAAGTTTAGTTGAGTGCCAATAGCCGACTTCTGGCAATCTGAGCTAGCTAAGCCCACTGAATCGGGACTGGCCGGGAAATGATCTGGAAAATAGCGAAAATACCCTAAGATTGGCCCTTGTGATAAAGGCGTATAAATTCCTATACTGGTGGGCTTTAACCAAGGTGATTTAGAACGAGAAAAGCTGCGATGAAAGTCCGCGCCAGCGTCAAGCGAATTTGTGAAAATTGTAAGGTTGTTCGACGAAAAGGTCGGGTCTACGTGATCTGCACCAACCCTCGTCACAAGCAGCGCCAAGGCTAAGTAGCTTTATCATTGGGCTTGCCCAGTGCTTCATTATCGGATTGAAGGATCAGTTCGATCAGCCAATGGATTGTACGCGGTACGGTTGCGCGGCGGTTTGCTCGTCAGCAGTTCCGGGTATTGATTGATTACGGAAGTTTTAAATTTAATTTGAGTGGCTCTAAATCTCGATATGCATAGTTTCGAGTTGCCAACTGAAGCGATAGATATTCAGCAGTAATTTTTAGTGGTCGTGCCGACTGAAGTCGGACTTTTGGAGAGAATCGTATGCCTCGTTTGCTCGGTGTTGACATTCCTAATGACAGAAAAGCTGTCATTTCTTTGACTTACCTATATGGAGTCGGGAATCAGACTGCTCGGGATCTTTGTCACAAAGCCGGAGTTGATCAAGATAAGCGCGCTCGTGATTTGACTGACGAAGAGATCAGTCGTATTTCCACGATCCTTGAACGCGACTACACCGTTGAGGGTCCGCTGCGACGCCAGGTTCAGCAGAACATCAGTCGCCTTCGTGACATTCGTTGCTATCGAGGGATTCGACACCGAGTCGGGCTTCCCTGCCGTGGCCAGCGAACCAAGACCAACGCCCGAACGCGTAAAGGTCCAAAGAAAACTGTTGCCGGTAAGAAGGGTGTTAAGGATCTCAAGTAATTGATCCTGTGGTGGCTTATCGGGGCCTCACGAAACAGAACCTAAAGACTGAATTGAACAAGAATCAAAGTACAGAGAATCAGATAACGCTATTAGTTAGGCGTTAAAAGAAAGCGGAGAAACCTAAGTGGCAAAGACAAACAAAAAAAGAAGAGTCCGACGAAACGTGACCTACGGAGTGGCTCACATTCAAGCGACTTTTAACAACACGACCGTCACGATCACTGACACCAAAGGCGAAACGCTTTGTTGGGCCAGTGCGGGAACCTGTGGTTTCAAAGGCAGTCGAAAAAGCACACCATTTGCCGGCCAAAGTGCAGCTCAGCAAGCGGCTGACAAAGCGATCAAGTTTGGTGTCAAGGAAGTCGACGTTCGCGTCAAAGGCCCAGGCAGTGGCCGCGAAAGTGCGATCACGGCGCTTCAGGCCGCCGGTTTGAACATCAAGTCGATCGAAGATTGCACGCCGATTCCACATAACGGATGCCGGCCTCGCAAAAAGCGTCGCGTCTAGTATGCAGCCTCAGTGATCTGGTTGATGGAAATCAGATCTAATCGTTCACAAACACATTTAATTGTTGGTTTGGTATCCGGAATCGCCGGCCAGACTCAATCAAACATCGGAGATCCTTATGCACGTTCGTTGGCGCGGTTTGGAATTACCAAGCGTTGTAGATTGCGATCGTCAGTCACTTACCTCGACTTACGGAAAGTTCACCGCTGAGCCTTTCGAGCGTGGTTTTGGAACGACTGTGGGTAACAGTTTGCGGCGTGTCCTGCTTTCGAGTCTTGAAGGCAGTGCGGTCACACAGTTGAAGATTCGTGGTGCCAATCACGAATTCTCATCGATCCCTGGCGTCTTGGAAGACGTTACCGATATCGTGCTCAACGTCAAATCGTTGGTCGTCAAGAACCACACCGATCAAATGAAAGTCATCACGATTGAAAAGGACACCGCTGGTCCAATCACTGGTGCCGACATTCAAACAGGTGGCGAAGTTGACATTATCAACTCGGACCACGTCCTGATTAACTTGACCGACGATGTTCCATTCATGATGGAAATGGTTGTTGAGAATGGACGCGGTTACGTTCCTGCAACTGAGCACAGCGGCCGGGACCACGAGATTGGCATCATCCCAATTGATGCGGTTTACAGTCCCGTCACTCGTGTACGCTACGACGTTGAAGAAACCCGGGTTGGTCAAAAAACCAACTACGACAAACTGATGATGGAGATCTGGACCAATGGTTCGGTCGAGCCGGAAATGGCGATGGTCGAAGCGGCCAAGATCATGCGAAAGCACTTGAACCCGTTTGTTCAGTACTCAGAACTGGGCGCTCAAGTTCATTCTCAACCGCGTAGTACAGGCGGAATCGATGCGGCCCTTGAGTCAAAGCTCAACATGCCAATCTCGGAACTGCGATTCTCTGTTCGAGCCAGTAACTGTCTTGAGTATGCGGGAATCGGCGTCGTTCGTGACCTCGTTCAGCGTAACGAAGACCAATTGATGGAGATTCGTAACTTCGGCGATACCACGTTGACCGAAGTCCGTCAGTTGCTTGGCGAACTTGGATTGCATCTGGGTATGAAAGTTCCCCCGGCTCCAACGATTACCTAACACAATTTGGCCTTAGGCCAACGGCCGATTCATCTCGGCATTAGATTGAAACAAGATTGAAATAAGAAACGTACTTTTGGTGTACCGATGAGACATAAGAAAAAAGGCAGACGACTTGGGCGTACTTCGAGTCATCGCAAAGCGATGTTGCGAAATCTTGCCGCCAGCTTGTTCCTGACCGAGCGTGATGATGAATTTTACGAAGGTTTGACTCAAGCCGATGGTGTGACGGTGGTTAATCCGCCAGCTCACAAAGGCCGCGTGACGACGACCTTGCAAAAAGCCAAAGAGGTTCGCCCGCTGGTCGAAAAATGCATCACCATTGCCAAGAAAGCCCTGCCTGCGATCGACGCTG
This sequence comes from uncultured Pirellulaceae bacterium, assembly GCA_964433035.1. Taxonomy (GTDB): domain Bacteria; phylum Planctomycetota; class Planctomycetia; order Pirellulales; family Pirellulaceae; genus Mariniblastus. The sequence goes on from CAYSQZ010000010.1 coordinate 33,732, forward strand.
CCTCTGAGTTGGCTAGCGATGATGATCGCAACTCTGCTGCCTGGAAAACCTGGCGAGAAGGTGAGGGTTGGAAAAAGTGGAATGCTGCGATCGCTCCTGCAGTCACAGCTCGTCGTCGAGCGTTTTCATTGCTTCGAGATAAAGAAGCCGTCGAAATCCTGTTCGATGAGATTGCTCCGCGAATGGAAGATCGGCCCGGTGGTTACACTCGGGTTCTCAAGCTTGCCAACGTTCGTTTGGGAGATGCTGGAGCTCAAGCGATTCTTGAGTTCGTAGGTAAACACGACCGCGTCAAACAAAAGAGCCAAAAGCCTGCATTTGTTGATAACGACCCTGCTCCTGCGAAGGAAGAAGAAGTCAAAGAATCCACTGATGAAGCGTCTGAGGACGCTGCCGCAGTGGCAACTGCCGGAGCAGCCGCCGCTGGTGCTGCTGCAGCTACAGAAGAGTCCGATGCCGAGGTCAAATCACCCAAAGGGCTTGGTCCCGATGACCTGAAGGTAGTTGAGGGCATTGGCCCCAAATGCGAAGAGGCGCTCAAAGCAGGGGGAATTACTTCTTGGAAAGAGCTCGCCGATTCGACTCCCGAAAAGATTACCGAGATCCTTACAGCTGCCGAAGGCAACTTCTCTGGTCAGGTTCCCACAACTTGGCCCAAGCAAGCCGCAATGGCTGTCGCGGGGCAATGGGACGAGCTTGAGAAGTGGCAAGATGAACTCGATGGCGGCAAAGAGCCTGCCTAGTTCTTGCTCTTTGCAATTTCAAAATAAAAACGCGGTCACTAATGTGGCGGCGTTTTTTTTTAATTGCTCGCTGTTGAGAATAAGATCTCAACGCAACGCCAGAAACATTGAAGTCAATTGCGAGAAATTAGACGATAAGCTTCCTGGTGTTTGCCATCAAACAGTGCCATAGTGAAAAACCGTCTATTTGAAATTGGCCGGCAAGAAAATTGATTGGTTTGCCGGTTTTAACGACATTCTAGAAAGGAATCCCGATTCTTCACGTCTAAACCTGTGCGACTCGCCGAATCATCTAAGAGTAAACCTTACAGTACGTACAAAGTGAGACGGTGTGTTACCAAAAATCCATCATTTTCTTGCCCCAGGGGATGCCTCGGAGTACACTTCTAGGTTGCTTCAAATAGAAATTTATTCCTTCCATCCTACATCTTTTTCATTACCCGCCATCATTCAAAGGTAAGGCAATCTACTCCATGCTAAAATCAATATTCTCTGTTTTATTGGCGCTAACTGTTTTGCCCTCCATCGCTACGTCGCAAACCATCGACGTCTACATCATCGCTGGGCAGTCCAATACGGACGGACGGGGTGATGTAAGTGATTTGTCGGATGAGCAAATAGCAAGTCTCCAAAACGATACAATCATCAGCTATGTCAATCCGGGGTCCGAACGGGAGCGAGCCAACCCCGCCTCAACGCCTCCTGATCTTGATGCCGGTACCAACGGCTTCACGGCCTTGGTGCCAGGCGGTTTTAGTGTCGACGGTACTTCAGCCCGGCAATTGACCCCAACATTTGGTCCAGAGCTATCATTCGGCGCCTCGATTGCTGAAGCAACCGGCTCCTTTAACCAAATCGCAATCATTAAGGTGTCGCGTGGAGGAACGAACCTTCGCAACGATTGGTTGGCCAATCCTAATGTCAACACTGCTGTCGATGAGCCAGAGGGTTTCCTCTACCGAGCACTTCTGGAGCGGGTCACTACTTCTTTGGCGGAGCTTGAAGCAGACGGTAGCACGGCCGTCGTAAGAGGTTTTGTTTGGCATCAAGGAGAAAGCGATAGTAGTACTAGTAACGTCAACGCGTACGCTGGTCGATTTGTTGATCTTGTCGAAGGAGTGCGTGCGGAATTTGGAGCCGACATTCCGTTTGTTCTGGGAGAGCTATCACGAACTCGCCCTAACAGCGAGGAATTCAACGATAACCTTCCGGATGTAGTTAGTAGTGCCCCAGGTCTTTCATTCATTAGTTCCGAAGGCTTGACGACCCCCGCCACTGACACCACTCATTTTGATGCTAACGGTCAATTAGAGCTTGGCCTGCGTTTCGCAAATGCGTTTCCGGCAGTCGACAGTGAGCCACAACCGCCACAGCCTGTCTCTGTCCTATTCGATTTCCGCAACGACGGTTCTGGGGTGGTCGGTGCTGCTCCCGGAGGTACTGATTTTGACCCTAGCACAACAGGTGACACAATCACCGTTGGTGGGCTTACTGCAACGATCATCGACGTCACCTCTCCAGAGTATGACACAACTGGTGATCTACCCGTATTAACTGGTAATACGCTTAGTTCAGCTGCCGGTGATGATGTCGTCACCAACGTTTCTGGTCAAAACGCGCTTGGTATTAACAACCCCTCTATCAACAATGGCAATTTTGATTTGATTGGTGATGGCAATGATAGCTCCGACCTGAATCCTGGTGAAACGGTTACGTTCACTTTTGATCAAGCCGTACAGTTCACTTCCATCGAGTTGGAATCAGTAATAGCACAAGATAGTTTCGACGTACTGGTTGACGGACAAGCCGTATTGGAAACCATGGGTGAAGATGCGTTTCTCGACCTTGGTGATCTAGCGGGGCTTACGATCGCGGCCGGTTCTGAAATCACATTCGCTGTCGATGGTTTATTGGAGACAGCAATTGGCGGTTCAGCTACAAGCGTGCGGATCGAAAGTTTTATGGTCCAGATAGTTGTAGAAACAGAGCCAGTACCACCACTACTAGGTGATGTAAATCTGGACGGTGTCGTTGACTTCTTCGACATTTCGCCATTCATTGAAATTTTGTCTGGCGCAGGATTTCAGGCCGAAGCAGATATTGACCAGAATGACGAAGTCGATTTCTTCGATATCTCACCGTTTATCACCATCTTGAGTGGTGCGTAGACTTATCAGCTAAGTCCAAAAACAAAAAAGGCTGGCTTAATCGAGCCAGCCTTTTTATTTCTTTTCAGGTTGAATTGAGGCCTTCGCTTGAATTTGGCTCCAGGGCTTTGTCCTGAAAGAATCTCAAGCGCGTTCGCCGCGCCGCAAGTGCATAATCGAGTTTGTGGCTGCCGATGCGCGTAGGAAGGGCGAGCGTCAAAAAATCTGCTAAGCCGCCAAACTCGTTAGCTGGGCAGACTGTGCTGAGAAATTACTCTCAATTTGAGAACTTAATGCGCTTCAAAAGTTAGTCGAAACTCCTGGATTACAAGGAATCGCCAGTCCCGAGCCCAAATGGCCCGAGAAATGCTGTGGGATGAGTTTAATATATTCTTATACGCTTTTTAGGAGTCTTTCGATGCATTCTATTCCGATTGGGGACTGGCACATCGAGTGTGTTACCGTCAACGAAACAACGGTGATGAGCGACAGCATTCGTGGGCTTGAAATCCACACTGAAGAGTGGGTCATTCATCAGCCTTTTGAACAGCAACAACCGTCTGAACAACATTTTCGAATTCGTCAGACCTCAGGAAAATCTGTCGTTCTCGAATCCAACGGTCAAGTCTACTACGCCGATTACGAGGTCAATGGAAGTAAGCTATCTATAAAGATGTCTCGCCCCAATATCCAGGAAACCATTGCGATCGAAGCGATCGCAATTACAGCTGACGTCTACAGTTCAACGTAACCGATGAGAGTGCCGGTCGACAGACGACAGATTCGTAAATTTTGAGTGAACAGTGAAATGAATTAGAGGCCACCCGTTCTTTGAACGGGTGGCCCTTTTTTTCGCTCATTCCTGTATAGGCAGTTTCGCTTGGCAAGACCATTGCCAAACGTCAGTGTGTGTCGGCAGTTGCTTGCTCCTTGTTTGAGTTGCTAACGACGCCCTTTGGGTTCAGCCAGCGCACCTCCAGCAGCACCACGAGTTGATGCAGGGACATTGGGAATACGATCCAGCTCCACATCATCGTTCGAACCACCACATCCTGCCATTGAAACTAGTGAGGACAGTAAGATGAACGATGAGACCGTCCAAGCGAACCAGCGGGAGTGCTGTAGTGAGTGCTTTGTCATTTTGTGCTTCCAGTAAGTATGCTATCTAAGTCCAAAAGTAAAATCAGCTCTACTGGATTGGGCTAACGACTTCTCCGCGGGCACGTGTTGCCAGCTGTTCCAGGACCGTCGGCGCATCGTTGTTTCCACGGTCGACTGAGTAGGAATAAAAATGTACACTTCCGTCTGCCAAGGCCCACATTCCGCCACCGGGGTGATTACTCCAGAAATGAAATCGGTGCAGGTTGCCTGGATCTTCAACTTCGCCTGGTCGAAAGAAGTCTGTTTCCGTGCTCGCCGGATTGGAGGTTACTGCAATACGCTCATGAACTCCAAGAACCACATCGGCTTCACCCAGACCGTTATCCCCTGCCCCGGCCCATTGCCAACCGTACTGAAGGTTAGCCGACGCGAGACGCTCGCCAATCATTAAAGTGTTTGAAGTGCCGTCGGTGATCCCACCAAGCGAAGTACTTGAATTGCAGTAAATAACTCCGTCTTGACCTCCTGATTCCCTGTAGCTGTCTCGGCCACTAACCCCGAGATATGAAGTCACTGCAGCCGCATTACCCTGGGCGTCAGTCCAAACCTCGTCACTACGCGCTTCCGAAGGACAAATAAATGTAGGCGCGACAACACCATTGATTGTTGTAACTCCATCTTCAAAGTACTGCCACCACGGCCAAGCTTCGAAGTTAATCTGATCGTGAACATTGTTTAGCTCTATGAAGGGAGCGATACGGGTCATCCAACTCCAAAACGGACCTCGGGCTGCCCAGTTATTAGAGGCACGGAGACCACCGGGAGTTGGGTCGACTTCGAAATTTGTTCGCAAAGGGTTGATTTCATGACCGGCGGGGAGCTCCATGTGGCTACTTTCGTAGTTTAGCACCGCAAGCGCGCTTTGGCGCAGCTGGTTGCCACAGGTAATCCGTCTAGCTGCTTCGCGGACTTGTTGCACTGCCGGTAGCAGCATGCCAATCAAAATCCCGATGATAGCGATTACAACAAGCAGTTCTACAAGTGTGAAACCACTTCTAAGCTTCTTCGTTTGCAAAGTCATAAAAGGCTCCTGGATAGAATTATAAGATGATTTTGAGTCTCTCGACGGAAGTGACCAGATTCCACAATCATAGCACAAAGAGCCTTACCTTTACCCTATTGGAATTGCGGCTGCTAGAAAATCCTTGAGAACATTTTGGTTAAACTTGTGAAAGAAAACGGCTTTTGGTGCTTTTGAGTCACAAGGAGAACGTTCATCTGTGCGGTAGAGTACGAGAACGCTGGGCAACTGAGTTCCACGGTCGACCAACGGTATCGCTACGATTCTGGGTGGGGAGACCGGAGTGGCGGCGAACTCGATCGTGCTGAACAAGAGTTTCGGAAGTCCAGAAAATCTGATCATGGACCGAAGCCAGAGTCACGATGAATAACACCCCAATCAACAATAAGCCCGGTCGTCCTCCGGCAGAATATCAAGACCCCAGACGTTTCTCCGAGACGATCGGGTTTCCCTAAGCAAAGAAACACTCGGAAGATCCGTGAAATACCGCCTTTCGCAAAAGGCTGTAACAATATTGGCTCTGGTACGTGTTTAGATTGAACGAGCAAAGAAACGCTCTTCAGCAAGCAATAATTCGGGGAAACGTGGTTTCTTTGCCCAATTATCTCGCCAAGACACAGCGCGATAATCTTTGAATTTCACTAATAAAACTCGCTCGATTCCGTCAACCGTATGTAGCCACGCGATTAGGCTAAAATAATCGATGTCCAAAAATTGCCCTTGGATACAGCCACTGTTGGACAAACACAAACATTGAATAAGTCATTTGGAGATTTCGATGCATAAGTATTCTTGTTGGAAGTTGGCAGCCTGTTTGATTGCTTGTGTGATCTTCTCCTCGACGGGAGAGAACGGAATTCTCAGTTCGAAGAACCTTGAAGCTCAAGAGATCGGGTTCCTGGAAGATTTTGCCTTGGCCAAGGACCGCGAGAAAGTCCTCAAGCAACTGGTTCCCGGAACTGAGAAGTATTACTACTTCCATGCTCTCCATTATCAAAATACACAGCAGCTGGACAAAGTTGAACAGTTGATGGTTCCGTGGCTAAAACGGCATGGCAAGACCGCGACGTACAAACAGATTCGCAATCGTCAAGCGATGCTCAAGTACAGTGACGACCCTGAAGCCACGTTGGCGTACCTGAAAAAGCACCTTGGCCTCAGTTTCGCGCACCAGCGAACGATCCCCAACGCGCTGCGCGAGCTTCCAAGCAAGCTTGACTCGGATCTGTATTCGATCGAAACCCTTCTCGAGCGAGTCCTGCCCAACGGCTCCAATACCCAGGAAATCAGAGACAAAGGGCTTATCCTGTTGGCTGGTCGTAAGCTCTCCAAAACTCAGCGCCGCCATTTGCTGCAACGGCTAAAGCGTCCTGACTTTCCCGAAGTCGTCGATTTGATCGTGTCTGATCTGAAAGAGCGTGATTCGAAAAGCTTCGGCTCAATGGCGATCCACAAATCGTTGACGCAAAGCCAACTGATCGAGCTTGCCTCGAAGTATTCCAAGGTAAAGTCGCAGGAAAACTACGTTAATATTTTTCTTTCCAAGCTATTGCCATCCGAGGATACCAATTGGCGATCTGATCCAGTGGAAAACCGTCGTTACCTTGATCGATTGTGGGACTTCGTTGAGCCGCTTGACCCGAAATTTAACTCACTCAAGGCCAATGTTCTCTATCGGAAGTTGGAGCTAGATCTACGCGAAGACAAGCCCGACCGCGAATTGCTGATGACTTACCTGGCACTCCCGCGAAAAGTCGCCTACGTCAATCCAGTCATGACTAAGAATGTGCGATCGCGTAGTCATATCGTCAACATGAACGCTGACTATTCGGCTCGCTGTTACATCGTGCCGATCGTCAACGACGAGCCATTGGTGCGAGACTACCTACATCATTTTCTGCTTGATTCTCAGGACTACAAGGATTTTGGACCGTTCATTCGGGAGTCATATCTTGAACGGCAATTTGCGATCGTAAAAATTCTCAACGGAATCGGTGACGTCGAGCAATGGGCTTCAATGCTGACTCCCGAAGAATATAAACAAGTCATTGACCGCGTTGACGTCGAGTTTCTCTCAACCAATCCGGAGTTTTTCGGTGTCGATGACGATGTGAAGCTCGAACTGTACCTCAAGAACGTCGACAACCTGATCGTCAAAGTCTTCGAGGTCAACACGTCCAATTACTATCGCAAATACAGGAAGGAGATCGATACTGACATCAATCTTGACGGCTTGGTGCCGAATTTTGAGGAGACGTTCGAGTACGATCAGGAACCGGCGCTACGAACCAAGCGTGAATTCAAATTTCCGCAGATCAAGGGTCGCGGCGTTTATGTGGTTGATTTTATCGCCGGCGGCAAGAGTAGCCGCGCGCTGATTCGCAAAGGCAGATTGCAAATGTTCTCTCGGGTCACACCTTTGGGGCAGTTGTTTACCGTCATCGACCAGTCTGGGGCTTCTGTAATGGACGCTGACCTCTGGATCAGCGGTTCGCGATACGAGCCGAATGAAAAAACCGGCAAAATTCTGGTGCCATTCTCGACTCGGCCAGGGCGTGTTCCCGCGATCATCAGCCAGGGCAAATTCAGTTGCCTGCAAACGTTCGGCCATGTGGCTGAGCAATATCAATTCAAGGCTGCTTTGGTTCTTGATCGAGAGAATCTGACCCGGAGCAATACCGCTCGCGTTTTGATTCGACCGTCACTTCAAATCGTTGGCGGGAACCCGGTTCCTGTCAGTATGTTAGAGGACGTCAGGCTTAACGTTGTTTCAACGAGCCTCGATGGTGTCAACACAACCAAGGTTATTTCAGACCTTGAGTTCAGTGAAAAGGAAGAGACGGTCTGCGAGTTTATCGTGCCGCCGCGTTTAAAGGACATTCGCCTGTCGTTGATCGCAAAGTACAAGAATCGAAGTTACAACCGTGTTGATACAGCTTCAGCCAATCAATCGTATACGATCAATTCGATCGACCAGTCTAATGTCATTCAAGACATTCATTTGTTGCCAACCGATCGTGGTTACTTTTTGGAGGTGCTGGGCAAAACGGGCGAAGTTCGACCCAACCAGGCAGTCATTCTCAACATCCGACCCTCGCTATTTCTTAGTAACGTTGTGGTTGAACTGCAATCTGACGCCAAAGGCCTGATTGAGTTGGGCGAGCTCGAAAACGTAAGAAATATTAAAGTTGATGTGGTGGGCGGTGGTTCTAAAACGTTCCCGATTCACAATCAGGATCAGACCTACTACCGAACGGTTCATGCTCAGTTAGGCGAAGCGATTGAAATTCCAGCGCCAGCCGGCGTCGTGGAGCTTTCTCGGGATACCGTTTCGTTGTTTGAGGTGCGCAACAATACTTTTGTGGAGGATAAGTTCGATTCTCTAAGCGTTGACAAGGGCTTGATCACAATTTCTGATCTTTCTCCCGGCGACTACGACTTGCGCTTGACTTATCAGGAGATTGCCAACGAGACCATTTTCCGTGACGTCAAGATTCGGGTAACCGATGGACCGCGGAGCGACAATGTGTACCTTGGCAAGCACCGCCATCTTGAATCGCGTGGCAGCAAAACGCTGCACGTTTCGCGCATCTCGACCAGCAAAACCAGAGTTCGAATTCAATTGGAGAATGCAGATCAGTACACGCGCGTGCATGTGATTGGCAACCGGTACCAGGCGGCGTTCAATTCTTACAACATGTTTGCCAATATCACGGACCTTGAGCCGTGGATTCGCAAGCCGTCACTGCGCCGGTCGGTTTACATGGAAGGTCGCAAGATTGGTGATGAGTACGCGTATATTCTGCGCCGAAAGTACGCTCAAAAGTATCCGGGCAATATGCTGGAGCGACCTTCGTTGCTGCTAAATCCCTGGGAAGTTCAGACGACCCGCAACAACTCGTTCGATGCAGCTGAAGGCAACGATTATGGAAAAGTTGGAAACGCGGCCGACAAAAAATCGAATCGAAGTGGAGCCAATATCGCCGGTCTTGGTGGCAGCAACGACACGTCGAATCTGGACTATCTCGGCCAAGGTGCTGTTTTGCTTGCCAATCTCAAACCGAGCAAGTCGGGAATCATTTCGATCGACAGAAAAAAGCTCGGCTCCAACCAGCACATCCGCATCATAGCGCTCAACGCGTTTCACACCGTCGAGCGGACTGTCAACCTGCCATTGAAGAAGCTTAAGCCGCGCGATTCGCGATTGGCCAATGCCCTCGATCCGTCTAAACATTTCTCCCAGACAAAACAGATCGAGATTTTGAAGAAGGGGGACACGCTGATGATCGACGACATTGTGTCGGCCAAGTTCCAGCAATACGACGATCTGGGAGACGTGTTCCAATTGTTTTCAACACTTAATCCGGGGGCGCAGCTTTCTCGCTTTAAATTCATCCTTGATTGGGAGGACAAACCGGTCGAGGAAAAACAAAAGCTCTATTCCGAGTTCGCTTGTCACGAGCTGAATTACTTTTTGTTTCAGAAAGATCCTGAGTTCTTCGACGCTGTTGTGGCACCCCATCTGAAACACAAGCGGGACAAAACGTTTCTCGATTTGTGGTTGATTGACGAGGACGTTTCGCAATTTATCAGCCCTTGGAAGTTCGCGAGGCTCAATGCGTTTGAAAAGATTCTGCTTTCTCAGCGATTGGAGACGCAGTCGGCCGACATTATTCGCAACACCAACGAAACGTATCTGGTAGCGCCAACGTCGCGATCTCAGTTTGATGCCTTGTTCGATACGTCGATTTTGGGCTTGGGGTTGGATTCCAATGGAGGATTGGCGCGTCGACAGGGGCTGCAACAGCGGTCTGGACTTCCGGGACTGGCCCAAGCTCCTTCATACAAATCACCGCAGAGCGGGCAGGCCATTCTTGGCGGGGGCGGTATGGGCGGGGCGGTGGTGAGCGGCGGATTTGACGCCGGAGGCGTTATTGGTGGAGGCGTAATTTCTGGTGGTGGACGGCTTCGGAGTTCCAGTCTGTCGCTTGTCACTGTCCCAGAATTTGAAGAATCTGATGGTCTAGATGACGGTTTGGCGCGGGAACTTGAAATAGTCAACGGGCAGGTCATCAGTGGAAAACAAGATTATTACCGTTACGATGATCAGAAAAAGATCGCGAAAAAACCTGGCGATAGACGGTCTGGGGGAAGCGGAAAGAGTTTTGGCCTGAATCGTTTCTTCAAATCCCGATCCGTACCCGTTACTAGAATGACGACGGAAACCAAAACGCGCTCGGTGCCGGTGACGCGAACGAGGTTAGAAACAAAAACCAGAGTGTTGCCTAATGGGACAATCCAAAATTACCAGGTTTCGGTGCCCTATAGCGAAAATGTCACTCAAAGTTATACGGTTCAGCTTCCTGTCACGACACAAATTACTCAGTCTTATTTTGATGAGGCGGCGTTTGACGAACTGGCAGAGGAAGTCAAAGAATTGTACCGACGACTTGGTCCCACCAAGCAATGGATGGAAAACAATTACTATTTGTTGCGGCCCGAGCAGCAGACGCCGCAGTTGGTTACAGTCAATCGCTTCTGGCGAGACTATAGCAATCACGAAGGCGGGGACTTCCTGTCTTCGTATTTTTCGGAATCTCATCGCACATTTACCGAAATGATGTTCGCTCTGTCGGTTCTTGATCTGCCGTTGAAATCGCCAGAGCAGGAATTCGAATATGCCGACAACACGATGAAAATGACCGCTGGTGGTCCATCGATCGTGCTTCATCAGCAAGTCCGCGATGCGGTCTTTGAACGTGGTAATACAACCGTCCTGGTAAGTGAGAATTTCTTTCAGAAGAACGATCGTTTCAAATACGAAGACGGTGTTCGATTCGATAAATTCATCTCCGATGAGTTTCTGGCCCATACGCTTTATGGCGCCCAAGTCGTAATCACCAATCCGACATCCACTCCCCAGGCTGTTGAGCTGCTGGTTCAGATTCCGTTGGGTTCAGTTGCCAGTGGTTTCGGGTCTCAGGAAACGCGGACCTATCAGATGGATTTGGCGGCGTTCAGCACCAAAAAAATCGAGTATGGTTTCTATTTCCCGACTGCGGGTGAATTCGGTCATTATCCTGCCCATGTCTCTGCGAAAGAAAAGGTTCTCGCAGTCGCGGCTGAGCAGAACTTCAAAGTCGTTGATCAACCTGCCGAAGTCAACGAGAAGTCGTGGGCGTTCGTTTCCCAGAACGGAAGTCAGGAGCAAGTGCTGGAGTTCTTGAACCAGGAGAATATTCTTCGCTTGAATCTGGAGCAGATCGCGTTCCGGATGAGAGACAAAGAGTTCTTCAATCAGGTGATCGAAACGCTACGAAATCGTTACGTCTACAACCAAACGTTGTGGTCCTATTCAGTGATGCACAATGATCTTGATGCGTTGAAAGAGTATCTGAGCCATGCTTCAAAATTCGTCGCCCAATGCGGGAGCTACTTTGAATCTGAACTCCTGGCGATCGATCCAGTCGAGCGAAACTGGTACCAACACAAAGAATTCTGGCCGCTGGTCAATGATCGAGCCCATCAGCTCGGAGCTCAGAGAAAGATCCTCAATCCGAACTTCTATTCGCATTACAGGGAATTGCTTAGCGTGCTTGCCAATCGCCGCGAGCTATCCGAAGACGATCACCTGGTCGTAACTTACTACATGTTGCTGCAAGATCGAATTGAAACGTCGCTTCAGCACTTTGAGAACGTCGCCAAAGGCAATATTCCCTGCGAGATGCAATACGATTATTGTGACGCTTACCTGGATTTGTACCGCGAGAAACCCAATGATGCTCAAGCCAAAGCGGCGCTCTGGGCGGATTACCCGGTTGATCATTGGCGCAAACGTTTTCAACAGATTCTCGCGCAGGTCGATGAGATCAAAGGCGGCGAAACAACAACGGTTGACGACAATGATAACGCGCAGCGGCAAACTCAGCTTGCCTCCAAAGCCGAGAGCTTCGAAGTCAAGATCGATGGCGGCAAAGCCAAACTGAGTTATCAAAATTTAAGCGAGTTTGTCGTTAACTACTATGAAATGGATATCGAGTTGCTGTTCAGCCGTAACCCTTTTGCGCAAGAGCATCTCGACGGATTCTCCATGATTCGACCTAACGTTACCCAGACGGTGAAGGTAAAAAAAGGAAGGGGCAAGGCGAAATCTTCGGCCAAGGGTGTGCACGAGTTCGAGCTTTCATCCAAAATGAAGAACCGAAACGTTCTCGTCGAGGTCGTCGCTGGCGATCAAGCCAAATCGCAGCCGTACTTTGCCCACTCGCTGGATGTGCAAACAATTGAGAAGTATGGCCAGATCCACGTGACAAGTGAAGAAACGGGTAAGCCGATTCCTAAGTCGTACGTAAAGGTCTACGCTCGAAAGCATGACGGTTCAGTTCGATTTCACAAAGATGGGTACACCGATTTGCGCGGCCGGTTCGACTATTTGTCGCAGAGTAATCGTCCGCTTGATGGAATTGAGACGTTCTCGATTCTGATCCTAAGTGAAAACAATGGGGCTGTGATTCGACAAGCCGAGTTGCCCAAAGAATAGATCCCCATTTATAGATCCCCATTTATAGATCCCTTGTCGGTTGTTTCACCAACATGTCTGGATAAGTTCGTGTAACATAAGTGTTTGAAACTCACGAACCAGTCAAGAGATGAAACAATGGATCGGAAATTGATTTTTGCTACCTTCGTACTGGCGGTAGGTTTTTGCTTGCCGTTATTCGCGTCTGAGCCCAATATTATTTTGATCATGAGCGATGATCAGGGTTGGGGAGATGTTGGGTTCAACGGTAATGACAAAATCAATACGCCCAACCTTGATGAAATGGCGGCAAGTGGTGTCAAGTTCGATCGGTTTTACGCTTCGGCCCCACTTTGTTCGCCGACCCGAGGAAGTTGTCTGACGGGTCGCTATCCTTTCCGTTTTGGAATTCTCGCGGCTCACACCGCCGGGATGCGCGTTGGCGAAATTACGATCGCTGAAATGCTGAAGAAGAAAAAATACGCCACGGGTATGTTTGGAAAATGGCATATCGGCTGGGTCAGGACTGAGGATGGTGGTTCGAGAGGTTACTTCTCGCCGCCGGACCAACACGGTTTTGACGAGCATTTCGCGACCACCAGTGCCGTTCCGACTTGGGATCCAACGGTTACTCCAGAAGGCTGGAAAAGTTGGGGCAATGAACCGGGGCAACCGTGGAAGGGCGGTGATCCGTATGTTCACAATGGGGAGCCAGTGACCGAAAACATGCAAGGCGATGACAGCCGGATTATTATGGACCGCGTCATTCCATTTATTGAATCCAATAAAGCGAAACCGTTTTTTGCAGCAGTTTGGTTTCACGCGCCTCATGAGCCGGTTGTTGCAGGAGAAAAATACAAGAAGCCATACGCCGAAGCCGGTTTTGGCAAGGGACGGCAAAATCTTTACGGCTGTATCACAGCGATGGACGAACAGATTGGTCGCTTAAGGGCCAAGCTGCGTGAGTTGGAGATCGAGAAGAATACGATTGTTTTCTTTTGCAGCGACAACGGGCCTGCCGATTCGTTGACCAAAAAAGGTATCGCTTCTGCCGGGCCCTTCAAAGGCCACAAGCATATGATGTACGAAGGCGGATTGTTGGTGCCTGCGTGCGTCGAATGGCCTGGTACCATCGAAGGCGGTAAGGCCACAAGCGTTCGCTGTTCGACGGTCGATTTTTTTCCAACGATCGCCAACATCGTCGGTTACAAATTCTCTGTAAAGGATAAACGGCCAATCGACGGTGTTGATTTGATGCCAGTTATCAACGGTGAAGTCGATCAACGAGGTGCAGATCTTTTCTTTGGCTATCGTCGTTTGTATCAGGAGTTAGATTCTGCAGCGATTATTTCAGGCGATTGGAAATTGTTTCGGGAAGCCAAAAAAGGAGGAGGCGCGACGCGGCTGTACAACTTGAAAGAAGATCCTTACGAAGAGAATGATCTTTATTCTCAAGACAAACAGCAGGTGGCAACGCTTGAAGAAAAGCTCAAAGAGCTCGAAGCTTCTTGCCAGCTCAGTCGTGATGGCGCTGATTACCGGTATTAATTAGAGTTACCTTTCTCCGGGGGCTCTTCGTCGTTTATAGTGGGTAAGTGTTGTTTCGCGATCCGATCGCTCGAAACTTTGTCGCTGGTTTT